>JBJOPG010000013.1:0-34138 GCA_046050865.1 Cyanobacteriota bacterium | reverse complement strand
CGGAGTTCGGAATTCAGATTACGATAGGGGTTTGGGATGAATAGTCGGCAAGTCTTATTAAATATTTTGCTAGCGGGAGGGATTAATCTTGTTGCTGTGGAGCGTAATTTATTGCCTCCATTATTGGCACAATCCCCAGTTGCTAATCCTTTGGAGAGAGAAATAGATGTCCGCGACCCTGTAATTCCGCCTGGTTATGGTAAGCGGGAATTATCTTCTTTTGAAATTTATCGAATTGAGCGAGAGATTAACAAGCTCGATCAAAATGCCCAGGAAGAGCAGCAGCAAGGTAATACAGATAGAGCCTTTGAACTTTGGTATCGTCAATTAAAACTTGCCCGTGCCATCAATCCTGAGGTAGAAATTACTGCCTTGGGCAACATTGGGGCGATCGCTTGGCAGGAAAACCGCGCTGAAGATCTACGGAATATTGCCAATCGTCTGATCGCGATCGAACAACAAATGTCCCAAGGGGATTCCTCTCCTGAGCTATTAAAACACTTTGCGAAAGCCTATGAACAGGTGAGATATGTAGAACAGGCGATCTCCATCTATCAACAAATTCTCAGCAATAATCAACAGCAAAACAACCTAGAGGCGGTGAGTGAAAACCTGGAAACTTTAGGAAAACTCTATGTAGCCCAATTTAACTATCCAGAAGCCGCCATAACCTATCAAGAATTATTATCTCTAGCTGAATCAAAATCTATTGCCGCCCCTTCAAAGCAGGTTGATTTTTATCTCAATACTCTAATCGATCTCTATGATCGCACTAATCAAATTAAACCAGCGATCGCTACGAGAAAACGTTTAATTGCTAACTACACCAAGAGCAAAAAACTAGAGCCTGTGGCAGGAATACAATTGGCGATCTCCCATGATTACGCCGCTTTAAACCAACCAAAAGAAGCTCAGGTAGCTTATGAACAAGCATTTGAATTAGCATCTGCAACCCAACAATTAGCGATCGCTAGTAATGCCTTAGATAGTCTGGGTAAATTGTATTTACAGTCAGGAGAAGACGAAAAGGCGATCGCTACTTTGACTCAGCTATTGAAGATCCAGCAACAGTCTTATGACCATTATGGCTTAATCAACACCTATGACACCTTGGGCAAAATATCTTTAGCGTCGGGACAAAAAAAGTCAGCTAAGCATTATTTCCAACAAGCTCTAGACCTCGCCCAAACTTTAAATTACAAAGTTGAATATTTTAAGCGCCAGAATGCCCAACTATAACGAAGTGTATGCTAAAAGCTAAAAGCTAAAAGCTAACGGCTAAAAGCTTTTTAGATAGACGGCGGTGGTTTGTTGCGCAATTTTGTCCCAACTTAGGCGATCGCAAGCTGTAGCTACTTGCTTGCTTAAGGCTTCTAAGTCTTCTCTGGTACTAGCTTGGAGGGCTTTTAAGAGTCCTTGGGGGTCTTGGGGTTCATAGAGCAGACTGTCTGCGGGACTGAGGGTTTCGAGAATGCCTCCTTGACGGGGAGCAATAATCGGTTTGTGGTAGGACATCGCTAAAATCAAACTGCCAGAAGTCAAAATATCAGTAAAAGGTAGCACCACTATATCTGCGGCACTGAAGTAAAGATGCATTTTGGCGGCGGGAATAAAATTGGGGTGAAAAATAACCCCTGTAGTGGTGTCCAGCAAACATTCCAGATGATGGCGGTAGGTTTCAGTGAGCGGTTGACCAGCGATCAATAAATTACAGTTATTAAAGTTATTACGGGGAAATAATTTCTGGTTTGCTTGCCATTCTTGCCATACTTGGAATAGAGATTCAATTCCTTTATAGGGTCTAATCATGCCCAAATTGAGATATATAAAACCATCTAGAGGTAAATTAAGTTGCTGGCGGGCTGCCTGTTGAGCGATCGCCCCAGGATAAATAGTTCGGTAGTGTCCGTGAGGAATAACGGTAAAGGGCAATTGCTTCTTCCATGATTGGGATAAATATTCCTGAGAATACTGATGATGAACAATTAGCTGATGGACGACTTGGGAGATCCGCTTTCTCAGCCATAATTCCAACCTGGGAAACTGAGTATTGTGAGCTAAATGATTATGTACAGTCCAGATGATCTTTACCCCTGACCGCCTGATGAGCCAGAGATCCAGGAGCAGCTTCAGACTATAAATTAAGCGAGTAAACCAGTTTTCTCCCTTAAGATAGGGTGTTAGCCAGTGAAGATGTAAAACTGTAGCTGAATTGTCTTTAACGGCGCGCCATAGAGGAAATATACGCCGATAATCAGCAGAAAAGACCACATCTAAGGTTGTCAGAGACGGCGATTGGGCTTCGCCCGCGCTTTGCGATCCCAATGCTTCGGCTAATAATTGTTGATAGGGATTATCCCGCCGATAGTCGGGCATCATCAGGATTTTAGGTTGCAGGTTATTCATGGGACACTAGACTTTTTGTGCGAATCATCATGAGCTAGCTTTCTAAGAGGGAAAAGGGAAAAGGGAAAAGGGGAAAGGGGAAATAAATTAATCTCTTATTGAGACAAGTGGTCTACTGCCAGATTGCGATCTTGATCAGGCAAAATTTTGTTGAGCTAAGGCAATCACTTGGGGAAGTTTCTGGGCAATTTGCTGTTTAATTTGCTCTCGGTTTTCAATCCCAGCAGTTACAAAAGACAGGAGTTTATCGGGTTGCATTGCTTCTGTCGGTTCAATTAGCAGATGTTCCAACTCAAAATAGCTATATAGTCCCTCAAATTTACCTTGATAAACGATTCCTTGGACGGGGGTGTGGACTCCTAAACAGGCGATCGCTAAGTGCATCCGACTAGTCACTACCAAATCAAGATATTGACAGATATTTTTGACTTCCGCCGCTGTTAATCTGCTTTGGGTTAAGGGATGGCAGCTTGACTGGATGGCAAGGGGCAATTGTTGTTGAATTAATCCTGATAAAATGTCGTCTCCAGGAAATCGATGATCACAGCGGTAGTCGTGGGGAATTAAAACAAAGGAGATATTTTTAATTGTCTGGTGCAGATCTTGGATTAAAGTCGCAAAAATTGCTGCTAATTCCTTGGGACTATCCGTATGTAAATTACTCGCCAAGGTTTTATTGGGATTAATGCCAATAATCAGATTGCCTTTAATTCGTTCTTGATTAATCCATAATTGATCTGGGTTGATGACCGATGGTTCAATCTTAGGGAAGAGTAAAAATGCCAAATCCGCAACTAAGTTGATGGGTCGATGAAGCTGCTGTTCAAATCTAACTTTGGACTGGGGATCGCGAGCGTGAAGCTTTACGTTTTTTGGGAGCTTTTGCAATGCTTGAATACAACTTGGTTTTGGTTGATGATTAAAGGAAAAACCTCCCAGACTGCAATCTAAACCTGCCCCTTGAGCCAGAGAAATTAAACGCAACTTTAATAACGGACTTGCCTCACTATAGTAGCCATCCATCACATCTGCTCCTGGCACCATAAAGTGGGTATATTGTTGAGCAATTTGATTGAATTGATGATAGCTGCGACCGTTATTGAGACTAAAATCTAGGCTAAAAAACTTGATCTCTAAAGCTACATTTACTAGGTCATAACCCTGTACTAGGTCATAACCCTGCCAATTTTGACGATTATGAGCAGATAATATCCCTACTTTTTCAACTCCTTGCGCTGACAAAAAATCTATGGCACCGATGATCATTGCCTCATCCCCTAAGGAGCCTTCCGAAGACACATCCAAAAGGAGATATTTTCGCCCTTGAAGATCGTCTTGATCTTGCTGCCGCCCGAAAAAATGCCAGCCATAATGTATTTTTGCTGACCAGAGAGCAATAGTAAAGGAACAATCATGCTGAAGCTGAAAGAGGATACGCCCTAACTTGGTAACTACTCGCTGGTACAAACTCAAACTAATTAAACCCATTACCTATTACCCATTACCCATTACCCATTACCTGGATAAATTAATGTGTCTACTCAATTGAAAACGGCTGTAAAACTATACCTATTCTGTAAAATCCCAAACATGAGGCAAGCAGACACTGCCATAGTTAGAATTTTTACTAATCACTCGACCTTGTAGCATCCCTGGTAAAACCTCCACCATAGCTGCCGCTATTAAATGGTCTTGCAGCTCTTTATTCTGGGTAATACTGACGTTTAACTGATAGCGACCAGGAACCAGTAATAACTGTTGAATTTCACAACTGATTTTGCTGCCTGAAGAATTTTGCCAATCATCTTCACTAGCAATGGCGCTATTAAAATTAGCGACGGGTTGATTAAACTGGTTATAGAGGGTGAAAGAGCAAGATAATCCTGGTTTGAGCTGATTAACTTGAAAGATAAATTTAGCTGGTAAACCGGTGGTGAGAGCATGGCGCTGGAGATGATCGGGAGTAAAAAAATCCACTTGGGTTAAAATGATTTCTCCTTTTCCTCGGCGATCGCTTCTAGTGGCAAGATCTTGAGAACTCACGTTTTCCAGGATATTGAGATAAGCATCAACAGCGGCAGATACCGTATCATCAACCATTAGCCGTCCCCCTTCCAATAAGATTCCTCGGCTACAAAGATTGGGCAAAACTGCCATATTATGACTGACAAATAGGATGGTTCGCCCTTCTTGACCAGCATCTTGCATTTTCCCCAGACACTTTTTTTGAAATTGCACATCCCCCACTGCCAGAACTTCATCCACGATTAAAACTTCTGGTTCGAGATGAGCCGCCACCGCAAAAGCCAGTCGCACATACATCCCCGAAGAATATCTTTTGACAGGGGTATCCAGAAACTTTTCGATTTCCGCAAAATCAATAATCTCATCAAACTTTTGCTTGATTTCTAGCTTGCTCATGCCCAAAATTGCGCCATTGAGAAAGACATTTTCCCGACCCGTTAATTCAGGATGAAACCCTGTGCCCACCTCTAATAAACTCGCAATTCTCCCTTTGAGGGTGATTTTGCCCGTAGTCGGTTCAGTTATTCTGCTCAGAATCTTTAATAGGGTAGATTTTCCTGCGCCATTGCGCCCAATAATTCCCAGGCGATCGCCTTGCTGAATTTCAAAATTTAAATCTTTTAAAGCCCAAAATTCTTCGAGATTTCTATTTGTCCTTGCTTGAGGATGAGTAAGATGGTGAATTAGCGACTTGCTGCCACTGACCAGGGTATCTCTTAAAGTCTGATAACCTCTGGTAGCTTGATGTCGCAAGACATATTTCTTGCCGATGTTTTCGATCTTGATAACGGGATTAGACATGAGACTTTTTGCATAAATATTACTTAGAGATTTAAAGCATCAACGTCCTAAATTACATCAGCAAAAGTGCGTTCCATTTTACGAAAAAACCAAATGCCACTAACTAACAATAAAACAACTAAACTTACGGACAATAAAAATCCTGGCAGATATAAATTTGACTCGCCACCAAGAATTGCCCAACGAAAACCATCAATCACTCCCACCATGGGATTAAGAGAATAGAGGAGTCGCCATTGAGTCGGTACAATGCTACTGCTAAAACCCACGGGGGAAATATATAGTCCAAACTGCACCATAAACGGCACAACATAGCGAAAATCACGATACTGAACATTTAAGGATGCCAGCCACAAGCCCACTCCCAAAGATGCGGCAAAGGCGATCGCAATCCAGAAGGGCAAAGTCAAAATTCGCCAACTGGGAACAAAATCATACCAAGCCATCAATCCTAATAAAATCATGCCCGAAATTAGAAAATCGACAAAGCTAACCACCACGGCACTACTAGGCACAATTAACCTGGGAAAATAGACTTTAGCAATCAAATTAGAGTTGCTGATTAAGCTATTACTCGATTCGGTTAAAGAATTAGCGAAAAATTGCCAGGGAAGCATAGCGGCAAAGACTAAAATTGGATATGGGGCATCCCCTCCAGGTAACTTGGCTATTTTGCCAAAGATCACCGTAAACACCACCATGGTCAAAAAAGGTCGAATGAGCGCCCACAGTATGCCGATCGCCGTTTGTCGATAACGCACCAAAATATCTCGCCAAGCGAGAAAATAAAATAGCTCTCGATATCGCCAAATATCTTGCCAATATTGACGCTCACTACGTCCAGCTTCGATAATTAATTCTATTTGATTGTTCATTACAGCAGTTTTTACAGCCGTTTTCATTTGAATAAACTACGTTTTTAATTAATTGGCTCGTCCTAAAGGACGACGCGCAGCTAGTGTGACCGAAGGGAATCCTTTAGGGCTTTAGCATACCGCTGCGCATATAGCTTTTAGCTTTTAGCTCTTAGCTTTTTTGAATTTCATTGTTGTGGTCTACTCATTTGTGACGCGATATGCGGAGCGGTATCCTTTAGGGCGTAGGAGCTAATCCTTTAGGGAAAAACATAGTAAGAGTTAGTGGAAGTGAGAATATCTTGAAAGCTTATGGCTTATGGCTTATGGCTTAGAGCTTATAGCTACCCTCACCGATTAATGTTCTTAACCCGAACTAAAGTTATTTGCGACGAAACTGTTGCAAAAGTCCTTTCTTTGCTGTCCTTTTTATAGTTTCTTCTGGGAGGCTACTATCTGATTGCTCTGATTGAGGTTGATTATAGTAAGAATCATGATAGGAATAAGCATAGTAATCCAATTCAGGATTAACCATGTTAGCCACCACCCCAGCAATATGACATTGGCTCTGGTGTAAAATTTCCACAGAGTTACTAATAACCTTACGACTAGCTCTCTCGATCGCGCAAACAAACAGCATCGAATCCACTTCTTGAGCCAAGCTGTTGGCATCAGCAATCACGCCAATGGGAGGAGTATCGATAATTATGTAGTCATAATTTTGCTGCCATTCCGCCATGATTTGCTTCATCTTCTGAGAATTTAACAGGGCAATAGGGTTTGGTACAGTTGCTCCGGCAGTAATCAGTTCAAGGTTATCGACCGCTCCTGGTCGCAGATAATCTTGCCAGGGTTGTTGTTTGATTAGAATATCACTCAATCCCCCTTGATTAGGAATTTGAGCTAGTTTATGGAGTCTCGGCTTCCGTAAATCAGCATCCACAATCAAAACTCGTAAATCAAATTCTGCCAAGACAATCGCCAAACTATGAGAAATAGTAGATTTTCCTTCGGCAGAAGTGGCAGAAGTAACAGCTAAAGTTTTAATTGGCTGACCATTCGCTGTTAGATAGCGTAAATTCATCCCCAATGAGCGTAACCCTTCGGCGAAAGAAGAATAGTAAGAATAGGCTTGTTGGGTAGTGTGAATGTTAGCAATAATACTCGGTTCTGCTACTTTCGGCACGACTCCTAATAAAGGTAGCTGAGTAATTTGTTTAATTTCCTCTACCTGTTTAATAGTTTGATCTAGCTGTTGCAGAATAAAGGCGATCGCCACTCCCAAAAAACTGCCGGCAATTAAAGCTTGAATTAATCCCTGTTGAATATTGGGGGACACTGGTTTACTAGGCAACAATGCTTCATTCAGCACCCGCCAGGGAGCAATTTCTTCGGCTTCGGAAATGGCCAACTCCTGCTTCCTTTCCAGTAAATAGTTATAAGCTTGAGATTTGAGATCCAGTTGCCGTTTTAATTCCATAAAGGTTTGCTGCAACCCAGGAATATTTAGGAAATTATCATTAGCGGTAACTTGTGCCTTATTTAAGCTGGCTAGCTGGCTTTGTAAACTAGCTCCTTCGTTTTGTAGTTCTAGTTGGTGGCTAGCTAACACCTCCAAAGTGGAGCCTTCGGAAGATACCCTTGTCCCTGACTGAGACTGGCTATCTACACCAGCAGCATTTCCTCCAGCAGACGGTGCTACGGAGGTTGACTTGGCAGTGGCAGTAGTAGGATTAGAATTAGGACTAGGATTACCAGCCTCATCAACAGTGACAAGATTCTCTGGGGAAGCGTCTGTATAACTAGGAGCCAAAACTATGCGCTGGAGTATTTGCGGCGAGATGGATTTACCTAATACCTGTTCAGCTCGTTCTTGAAGTAATTTTTTTAATTCCTGACGCTTATCCTTCAAATTAGCCAAGATAAAATAGTTATCAGTAAAATCTACCTTACCCAAATTGTATTCTGTCTCAATATCCTTTAACTGCGCTGCTAAATCTTGATACACCCCATCCTGACTGAGTACGGAAGAAGCTACCATCGTCTCGGAATCTTGTCCTAATTTCCGTAGCTGATGGTCTAACTCTTGGAGTTGCTTTTGATTAAGAGCAATCTCAATTTTGGTTTGCTCAATTTGTTCGGCAACGTTTTGTTGAATTCCTTTGGCTTCGACGGCGGATACTTCAGGATCGACTAGCTGGTGAATCTGCCGAAAATTGCGAATTTCTCTAGCTGCGGCATCTAATTCTGTCTGAGCCTTAGGCAGTTGAGCATCAATAAATTTAATGGCGTTCGCTGCTTGTTGTTTTTGTCTTTGCAGACTGTAATTGACATAGGTATTACCCAAGGTTTCTAGAACCACCTTTGCCTTCTCTGGATCGGGGTCAAGATAGGAAACCGCTAAAACATCTGTGGGTATTTTATTAACAATTGCTTGATGAATTTCTAGATTTTTGATGATTTCCGCCACAGAAATATCCGAGTAGCGAGTTTTTAATTGTTCTACCGCCTTTTCCACCATTGAGTTACTCCGTAAAACAAAAATTTCTGTAGATAAATCTTTGAGAGAGTAATAGGGGTTTGTAGTGGTGGCAGCAGGAGCAACGGACTTGGATTCCTGATTTTGCGAGCTTTCTAAGAGAATTAAACTTTCAGCAAGATATTTAGGAGTTTGTAGTGCTGTTAGTAAAAAGATACCTGTAAAGGATGCTATGCCTACTCCTAAAGCAGGTTTCCAACGACGATAAATAACCTGTTTGAACTCGGTTAAGGAAAATCCTGTCTCTTGATAATGGGCAGAATTGATGGTACTTAAGTCAACAGCTTGAAGTCTGATATTTTCTTTACTCATGTCTAATTTATCCTGTAAGTCTCAAGATGTGCCATGAGATTTACAGGAGCTTGGTTAAAAGTTAAAGGTTAAAAATACTGGTAAAAAAAATAAGAGGATTTCGCCCACTTATATTAGTTTTCTTTCCGTATAATCGCTTCCGTGCTTTTACCTGTTTGTCTAGAGTAGGCGACTTGAGACTTGAGATTGAGCTTAGATTAATTAGTCAAATTAGTCATCATTCCTGATCACCATTAGTCTTGCCCATCCTGTGCTTTGCCAAATCATAAAAAACAGAACGGCGGAAATTAAAGCCCCTAGATTCCACTTGAGACATTGTTTTAAGAGAAAAGAACGCTTCTGGGCGCGAAATGTTTCTGCTTGGCTAGTAATACTGTCTTGATTATTTTGTAAGTTAGCGAGAATATCGGTTTTTAGTTTCTGAGTATTTACGGACTCGGGAATATTTACTTCTTGTTTAGCTTGCTGTTCGAGAATTGCGCTAATTTCATCCTTAGAATTAGCTGCGGTTAACTGTTCCTTAAACTGTTGGATATTGTCTTTTTGGGCGACAAACTGAGCGTTAGCGGTGGCGTTGTGCTGATTATAGATCCGAAAACTATTACTGATGTTTAAGGGAATGACTAGCATTAAAACAACGGCGGCTAATAAAGAAACCCAAGATAAAACCTTGAGGGTGATTACCTCTATGGGGGCGCGATCGCTCCTCTCGCCATAGAAAATTAATACCATCCCTAATAAGGTAACAGGAATTCTTTCAATCACAGCGCCGATGGTCTGAAACTCCCATAGGGGATTCATTAACTGAGGTGGAATCAGTAAAAATAAGAGATCAACTACCGCCATCAACAGCAAACCATAGCCAACTACTCGTAAAATACCTGAAGAAAAGACTTGTCTTTCGTGACTTTGTAAGATGGTCATCGACTTATTTTAAAGTTTGAGTGGAATTGAAACTCGTCTAGTATAAGTCTTGCACCTTGTAGATGGCATACTTATCGCAACTTAAGTACAGATCCCTTGTAATTTATTTAATGAACAGTTATCAATATCAAATTGGCGGTAGTTTAAGTATCGATGCCTCTTGTTATGTAGCGAGAAAAGCAGATGAAGAGTTGTTTCAGGCTTTACTCAAGGGGGAATTTTGCTATGTGTTTAACTGTCGTCAGATGGGTAAATCTAGTTTACGGGTACAGGCGAAAAAACGACTGGAAGATGCGGGAATGTGTTGTGTTTCCCTCGATATGACTAATATTGGGAGCAAAGATATTTCCTCGGCTCAATGGTATAAAAGTATCGCCGCGGAGTTATGGCGTGGCTTTAATTTATTGGGCAAGGTTAATTTTAAAAGTTGGTGGCAAGCAAATTCGGAATTGTCTTCGGTACAGCAGTTAAGCTACTTTATCAAGGATGTTATTTTATCTAACTTAAAAGCTGAACAGATTTTTATTTTTATTGATGAAATCGATAGCGTCCTCAGTCTGAATTTCTCGACCGATGATTTTTTTGCTTTAATTCGCTATTTTTATAATGCTCGGGCGGAAAATCCGGAATTTAATCGTCTCACTTTTGGTTTATTTGGGGTGGCTACTCCCAACGAATTAATTAGCGATCAAAAACGTACACCCTTTAATATTGGGACAGCGATCGCCCTTGGTGGATTAGAGTTTCCCGAAGTAATGTCCCTCGCTCAAGGACTATCTCCCCTAATAAATCAATCTGAAGTCTTGGTACGAGAAATTATCGACTGGACTGGGGGACAACCTTTTCTAACCCAAAAACTTTGTCAACTAGTCCGCCAACAACTTGCTCAAGGTCAAGAAACCATTATTTTCCCTGGAGGGGAAGCATTGTGGGTCAAAAAATTAGTCCAGCAGAAAATTATTGACCGTTGGCAATCCCAAGATGAGCCTGAACATTTAAAAACCATTAGCGATCGCTTATTACAAGATGAAACGATCTCGGGCAAATTACTGGGCATGTATCGTCGTATTTGGCTGGAAGGCAGTATTCTGATCGACAATAGCAAAGAACAAATGAGTCTCCTACTGTCAGGACTGGTAATCAAAGATGGGGCTAGTTTAGTGGTGCGAAACCCTATCTATCGAGAGGTATTTAATCTGACTTGGATTGACCGCAAGTTAAATCGTTTACGTCCTTATTATGATCCTCTCAATAAATGGGTAACTTCTAATTATCTTGACCAGTCGAGATTACTGCGCGGGCAAGCTCTTCAGGATGCTCAGGTGTGGGCGCGGGATAAAATTCTCAGCGAGCTGGATTATCGTTATTTAGCTGCTAGCCAAGAATTGTCACAACAAGTAGATCGACAACAATTGGAAGCAGCCCGTCTTCAGGAAATTGAAGCTCGATTGGAAGCCCAAAAACTCAATGACCGAAGGCAAAAAATATTGATTACAGCTCTTAGTTTAGCTTTAATCTTTGCTTCGGCACTAGGTTTAATTGTCCGCCGCCAATACCAAAAAGTATTAGTGAGTGAACAGCAAATAGCGAGAAGTCAGCGTCAAACCCTAGTCAGCGTCACCGATGCGATCGCCACTTCTTCTGAAGCTTTATATGCTTCTGAACAACGATTGGAAGCATTGATGGAAGGACTATCAGCCAAGGTTGCCTTAGATAAACTGAAGGGGGCGGAACCTGAGTTGACGGCAAAAGTAGAGCGTAATCTTCGTCGAGCTGTGTACGGGATTCAGGAAGTAAACCGTTTTTCCGGTCATACTGGCCCTGTTTATTCAATTAACTTTAGTCCTGATCAAAAACTCATTCTCTCTGCTAGTGAAGATCACACAGCTAAACTATGGCAACAGGATGGTACTCTCCTGCGAACCTTTGTCGGTCACAAGGCCGGGGTGGGAGCGGCAGATTTTAATCAGCATCAAAGTAAAATTGTTACTGCCAGTCTAGATAAAACCCTGAAAATCTGGGATATTCACGGTAAACTCTTGAAAACTTTAAAAGGTCATCAAGACCGAGTTGGGAATGTCAAGTATGCTCCCCAAGATCAGCTAATTGCTTCGGCTAGTTGGGACAAAACGATTAAACTTTGGACTACTCAGGGTAAATTAATCACTACCCTCACCGGACATCGCGATCGCGTCGCCGGGATCAGCTTTAGTGGCGATGGTAAAATATTGGCTTCTGCCAGTTGGGATCAAACGATTAAACTGTGGGATATCCCAGCTTCCATCCAGCAAAAAAAGCCAGTATTGTTGGCAACTCTGAGAGGTCATACTGATGCCGTTAATGATGTTAGTTTTGCTGGAGATCAGCAAACTCTAGTTAGTGCATCTCAAGACAAGACACTAATTATTTGGAATCTCAAGCAATTAACTCAACCAAAAATCAGCAAAATCCTCCAGGGTCATGAAGACCGTGTGACGGCGGTGGCATACAACCAAAAAACTTCAGAAATTGTATCTACTTCTGATGATAAAACGGTGAGAATATGGAGTCCGTCAGGGAATTTAATTACCACCTTTAAAGGTCACAGAGACCGCGTTAATTGTCTGGGAATTAGAGGAGATGGTAAAGTTATTGCCTCTGCTGCTTTTGATCAAGAAATTCGTTTCTGGCAACCCCAGAATAATCTGCTGGAAACTCTCAAAGGTCATACTGATAGTATCTGGAGTGTAGATATTAGTCCTGATAACCAACTGATTGCTTCCGCTAGTCGGGACTCGACAATTAAACTATGGACGACAACAGGGCGATTACTTAGAACCTTACAGGGACATGGCGATCACGTTAATGATGTTGAGTTTCACCCCAACGGCAAATTACTAGTTTCTGTAGCTGATGACCATACCGTCAAAGTCTGGAATCTTCAAGGGCAGATCCTACAAAGTTTTCCCGCTCATAATTCAGCTGTCTTTGCGGTGAACTTTAGTCCCGATGGTAAATATCTCGCTACCTCTAGCGATAATAGCGAAATTAAAATTTGGAATCTTCAGGGACAACTAATTAAAACTTTTTCAGGACACCAAGGCGCAATTCCTGAAATAAGTTTTAGTGCTGATGGTAAAACCCTGGCTAGTGCCTCCAGAGACGGTACCGTAAAACTCTGGAGTTGGGCAGAGGAGACAACTACCATTAAAACTCTTCGGGGACATCAAGATGTCGTCTACAGCGTTGCTTCTAGTCCCGATAGTAAAATGTGGATAACTGGCTCTTGGGATGGCACCATCAAACTCTGGGATGCTCAAGGAAATGAACTAAAAACTTTTGTTGGTCATGCTAATGAAGTCAATCAAGTTATGTTTAGTCCTAGCGGGCAAATGATTGCTTCTACTGGTGCGGATAAAACCGTTCGACTGTGGAACCTTCAAGGTCAAGAATTACTGGATTTGGAATTACATACCGCCAACGTTTGGTCAGTTGATTTTAGTCGCGATAGTAAAACTCTAGTCTCGGCAGGGGATGACGAGCAAATTGTCGTTTGGAATCTCCAACGTCTGGCGAAGATTAACTATTTTGAATATGGCTGCAATTGGATTCACGATTATCTCAAGACTAATCCTCACTTATCCAAAAGCGATCGCCAGTTGTGTGACTTACAAAAGTAAGCATAACAATAAGAATTAATGTGTTAATTAACATCGACATTAATAAAATTCGAATGTTATCAATGTGGAAATGATTTGAGCCAGATAATATCTGTGATCTGAAAATCATTAATTTAAGTATTAACAATAAATTATTATCGTTGATTTATTTATTACATATTCTCCTAGACAGTAGGAGATAAAATTGTCATGAAACAAGATCTTAGAGTTCACATAGACACCATAGAACAAGTTCCAGGTATTCTACCTGATGAACAAGGTCTGATCCAGCTAACTGTTACTAATTGTGGTAGTGAAAGTCTAACGGATGGGAACCTCAATCTTTACGCCTCAGTCGATCCTAAACTAGACCTCGATCACCTCAACAGCAGTGATGACCATCTTGAAGGTACAGAGGTTAATGCTCTTCAGGGAACAGATGAATTATTAGGCACTGTTAAAGGAATTCACCTCGGGGCTAATGAATCTCGTAGTTATACCATCGACTTTGCTGATGAGGAGTTTCGCAATCCTAGTGTTGTTTCTCCAGGAGTATACAATCTAGTGGCGCAAGTCGATCCTAATCATGCCGTGGCTGAATTCGATGAAAACAACAATCAGGCGATCGCCTCTGTTTCTGTCGCTGGCACTGATGCCGTTCTTGATTGGAACTCAGTCTTATTAAATGCAGTTCAGACCAAAGGAACCTTGGATCAGGAAAATGGAGTCAAACTAACTGATAATAGTGTACCTGGAGAAGCGCCACCCATTGAAGCTTGTGATGCTGCAATCATGTCCCTCGCTCAATATGAAGCGATTAATGCTATTAGCGGTAATGGTTTTACTTACTTAGAAGATTTCATTACTCCTCCAGATGGTGCCTCGACCGCAGCCGCCGCAGTGGGAGCAGCCTATCAAGTTCTAACGACCTTATTCCCCGAACAAACCAACACTTTTGACCAACAAGTAGCACAATCCTTGGCAGAAATTGAAGATCATCCCCGTGCAGAAAGCTTAGGTTTTAATTTTGGTTTGGCAGTTGCCGAAGGAGTATTGGCAACACGAGCAGAAGATGGTTCTGATGTTGCTCAAGTCCCATATACTCCAGACTTAAAACCTGGAAGTTACAACGAAACTAATGAAAAAGGAACCAATAGCTCTTTGCTTCCCAATTTTGGGTATGTAACTCCTTTCATAATTGATCATGTCACAGATTTTCGTCCCGATGGCCCTCCAGAATATGGCAGCGAAGAATTCATTCAAGAAACTGAACAAGTCCGACTCTTTGGAGGACGTACTGATACTGCTAACACTCAGTTACTACGCACAGAAGACCAAACTGAAATCGCTGAATTTTGGGCTTATGATCGCCAAGATACTTTTAGACCGCCAGGTCAGTGGATTGAAATTGCTCAGTCAGTAGCTTTAGACCAGGGCAATAGCTTAGAGGAAAATGCCCAGTTGTTTGCTCAACTCAACGTTGCGATGGCTGATGCGGGCATTGTGGCTTGGGAGACTAAATATACTTTTAATCAGCAGCGTCCCTTCAACACTATTACTCAAGATCTGCTGACAGGCGCTACTGCTGATCCTGACTGGAAACCATTATTAGCCACACCTCCTTTCCCTGACTATATTGCGGGACATGCCGTCTTTGGTGGTGCTGCTGCTGGGGTTTTGTCAAATTTCTTTGGTAACGATATTAGTTTTGAGGTTGTTTCCCAAGAACTACCTGGGGTGACTCGTACTTTTAATGGTTCTGGAGATTTAAGTAGCTTTGAGGAAGCCGCTTTAGAAAACGCGAATAGTCGCTTCTATGGTGGGGTTCATCTAAACAGTTCTAATCTGGATGGTTTGGCTACAGGTCAAGAAATAGGTGCCTATGTAGTTGATAATTTCTGGATCTAACTCAACCTCAGTTAGGGATAAGCTGAAACTTTGTTTTTTCATTACCAATTAGATGAATTGATTTTTGATCTTCAATAACCACGGAAGCACAGATAAATTGTGCCAAATGACTTTGATTAAAAGGCTAAAAGCTAATAGCTACCTTAACCGATTAATTGTCTTAACCCGAATCCAGGTTAACTCAATAATTCGCCCTCCTGTGATGATGCTCTTAGTTGGTTCGCGACGCGAAGCTAGTCCTAAAGGATACACGTAGCGGTATACCATATCCTTTAGGGCTCATTATGGTTTATTCATTTGAAACCCGTTGTAAGCCCGAAGGGCTTGTTAACATCAGTTAATTAGATACTTCGGCCATTTCGATGGTTTGGTTATCTAAGTCTTTAACTAAGAAATTTAACGGCTGATCTCGGCGAATCTTATATTTTAAACGCCTAGATTGAACTCGCATCAACAGAGCTTCTAAACAATCGCGATCAAAACAGACATGACGTTGACGCTCTTTATAACCGCCGCTAGCCCCAGCAATAATATGAATTTGCGTATTTTTTCGCAGTTGATACCAGAGTCCATCACTACCGTTGAGAGTTGTCGCTCCAGGAGTTGCGGACATATACAGAGGATCTAAACCTCCTGCTCCCATGGTCTGGTCATAGTTATAGTAATAGTGCAAGGGTATATCCGCCGCGGGCAGATCTAATAATCCTTCATAAAATCGTTGGGCATTTTTTAAATCTGATACCATCACCGTATACACTTTTGGTGCGCTGCTGAGGAACATCCACATTGCTCCAGCATAAGCTACCAACAGCATCACCATTACTCCCTGAGTAGAAAAAAGACTATCCAAGGCGATCGGGGGGAGGAACGCGCCTAAATATTTTGTCGTCCACATTTCAAAGTAAATAGTATTAACGGTATTAGCTATCATTTTGAATTTACAATTTACGTCAATTTAATTTTATATAAATCATATATAACTTAGTTTCATCTAGTTTTAATCAGTTATAAGAATAAAAAAACAAACTCTTTTTCCATCTTTACAAATCAATTACAGATTAATTAAAGTGCATCTCTGGGCTCAGTTATTGAGTCAAGCCATGCTGTAGAGCGAAGCGGACTAATTCAGTACGGCTATTAGTGCCTGTCTTACCAAACAAGCGACTAACATACTTTTCCACATTTCTGACACTAGTGCTAAGTTCTCGGGCAATTTCTTTATTCATTAAACCCTGAGCAACTAAATCTAAAACGCTTTGCTCTCTGGGGGTTAAGTCTATTTTAATCGGCGGGGGGGTTACGGTAATTCCACCACTATTCCCTAATTTATCGTCCAACTTGGCTTTGATTTCGACTAATTCTTTAGTAATTTTTTCTAGTTCGCCACTACTATCCCCATTGCCACTACTGACAGGGGCTTTAGACAGCAGATTTCTGACGATCGCTTCTAATTCTTCGGGATCGAAGGGTTTGGATAGATAAGCATCACATCCTGATTCATATCCCTGAATGCGATCGCTGGTCATGCCTCTAGCGGTCAGGAACACTACAGGAATAGAACGATAGCGAGGATCTTCCCGCAGTTTCGCCAGGAATTCATAGCCATTTACCTCTGGCATCATAATATCGGAAATAATCAGGTCGGGCACCCGAGATTCAAGATTTTGCCATGCTTCTTCAGCATTAATAGCGACATTGACATTCCAGCCTTCCGTATCCTCTAAGTAAGCCTGGACTGATTCTCTGATTCCAGGTTCATCGTCTACTAATAATATTTGTTTTTCTGACATTGCTTTTCTGACACTGCTGTTCTGATACTGCTTTTTTAACTTTGGGTTGCATCGATTATGCTGTTAAAAACTTTAGTAGCCACCATCGACCATTAACTACTTCCATCATAAGACTTATGGGCAAAAGTAGAGATTCAACACCAAAATTCCCGACCATAATTGATCGGGAACCTTAGTGAAAATAAATTTAGCTTCTAGCTTCTAGCTCATGACTTCCTATTTAGCTTTAATTGTCTCTAATTTTGTCTGAACTTTTTCGACAACATTAGGAGGTAAAGGAATATAGCCCAATTCTTCAGCAAAAGCCTGTCCATCGGTCAAAGACCAGTTGACTACTTCTTTCAAAGCCTTAAGTTTATCAGGGTCATCATAGTTCTGATATGCCAGCAACCATGTATAGGTCACAATCGGATAAGAGTCTTTTCCTTCGGGGTCAGTCAGGAATGCTCTCAAATTTTCAGGTAAAACCACGGCACTCAGGGATTTAGCCGCAGTTTCTGTCGAAGGAGCAACGTATGTCCCCGCCTTATTTTCTAAGGATGCGGTAGTCATTTCTTGCTGTTTGGCATAGCCGAACTCCACGTAACCTAAAGAACCTTCCGTTTGTAGAATCTGGGCTGTCACTCCTTCATTGCCTTTTGCCCCAACACCTGTGGGCCATTCTACAGTTTTACCGTCACCAATTTTCTCTGCCCATTCAGGATTAACAGCACTTAAATGTTTGGTGAATACTCCAGTAGTACCACTACCATCAGAACGATAAACTACAGTTATTTCAGTATCGGGGAGAGTTGCCTCAGGATTAATCTTGGCGATCGCAGGATCATTCCATTTTTTGATTTTCCCCAGCAAAATATCAACATATACTTGACGAGAAAGCTTGAGTTGAGGAACATCGGGTAAATTATAAGCTAAAACTATACTCCCTGCGGTCATGGGTAACAATGCTACGCCTTTTTTCACAGCGGCAATTTCTTCATCATCCATTGCCACATCGCTGGCACCAAAGTCTACAGTACCTTGGGTAAATTGTTCCACACCCGCACCACTACCAACGGACTGATAAGAAACTTGAACGTTAGGATGTAGCTTGTTGTATTCAGAAAACCATCTTTGATACAAAGGAGCAGGAAAACTTGCCCCGGCACCAGTCAAAGATACAGACTTGCCGCCACTCTCTTGAGTTGGAGCTGTAGTTGAGTCTGTCGGGGGAGCGGTCGTTTGAGTTCCACCACAAGCAGTAAGACCCAAAGCTAGGGTAAGAAGAGGAACAAATAATGCTTTACGTCTTAAGGAAACTGAAGAAACCATATATTTTTATAGATCAGCTTGTTAATTGCTTGATTAGGTGAATTAATAATTTATTGAACAACTATGAAGTAAAAAGCTAGCTAAAAACGCTATTTGTTTTCCTTGCTACATTAATTTATCTCGTTTTGTTTACTTAAAAACCAAGAATAGATTAACAACAAGTTAACTTTAGGTGATATTCATAACCTGTCATAAAAAAAGACAAGGTTAATTAACCTTGTCTCAGTCTAGACTTTCGTAAAATCTAGATAATTTTAGAATTCAAATTAGAATTCAAAAGTGGTACGAACTACGCCAACGTACACAGTACCATTATCTGTATTGTGATTAGGGTTAAACACAGCATAGGCACCAGGGGTGATGGAGATGTTGTCGTTAAGAGGTAACTTGTACAAAGCTTCAACTAGGTAAGATGTATCTTCATCTTCATCTACATCATCAGAAGAGAATCTAGGTAACATTCCACCACCAATGGATAGAACGGAACCTTCCTTAACTAAGTCAAGGAGAGAGGCATTAGCACCGTAAGTCCAAACCTTCCCAGAATCATCGCTATTTAAGGCATCAACTTTAGCATAACCACCATTAGCAGCTAGAACGATTTTTTCGCCAACATTAAAAGTAGCACCTAAACCGATTTTGTTAGCACTGGTAGCATCACCACCAAAAGGATTACCAGCTAGACCACTTACGGTTCCACCACTATAACTAGGACCACCTTCTAAATCACCATTTTCATCTAGTGTAGCTCCAGTTTGATAGTCACGAATATAGGTTGCAGTTAGACCTAAAGCTTCAAATGGTGAGAACTCTAGTTGCGCACCAGCACTGTAGGAACCGTTGAACAAACCTTGTCCATCAGCAGGAACACTAGCATTACCATCATCAGCAAGATATAGGGCGTTTAAGCCAACTTTATCTTCGATAATATCCAAGTTAACCGCTGCACCAGCACCTTGAGGTCCACGGAACAGGAGAGGGTTGTAACGACCAAAGCGAGATAAAGCACCAGTACCACTATCTGCAAGTTCGGGATTTCCGGTGTTTAAAACATCATCTAAGTCTAAACCAGCGGTTCCAACCCAAACATCAGCTTTCTCCCCTACAGGGAAACGATAGTGTAAATCTTCGATTGTGATACTATTGTCACCGTCAGCATCATAACCAAGTCGAGTAGAATTTGTGCCAGTAACATCATTGTTATAAGGAGTAAAGTTACCAGCTTGTAATCTGGTTCTCAAACGGTCTTTACCAGTGAAACTAGTGTCGAAGTTCAGACGAACACGGTCGCTTAGGGTAGTTTGCGCTTCAACGTCTTGGTTATTATCTTCATTACCATCATTATCAGCTTCATCGCCAAAGACATCAGAGACAGAGAAGATAGCTTCACCTTTGAGTTTGGTAGTAGTAGAAAACTGACTGTCTTCTAATACCGCAGTGCGGCTTTCGATCTCGTCAACTCTACCACCAAGAGTAGCTAGTTCTGCTTCAAACTCTTGTTGTAGACGGTTGATTGTTTCTAGCTCTTCGGGGTCAACGCCACCTGAGTTGCTGGCAATCAAACGTTCGATTTGGTTCAAGCAGGAGTTTAAACCAGCGGCAAATTCGTAACGAGTTAAGGGTTGGTTACCACGGTAGGTTTGGTTAGGGAAACCAGAGATACAGCCGTAACGGTCTACCAAGCTACGTAGTGCTTCATAAGCCCAATCAGTAGGAGAAACATCTCTTAGTTGGTTAACGTTGGTTACCTGAGACTGATTGTTTTGGTCTAACTGTTGATAGTTATTGATTTGTTCTAAAGTCTGATTGACTGCTTCTTTGTCCGCAGTAACGCTTTGTGCCGATGCACTGCTAGGGGCAAATAAACAAGCTGCGAATAATACGGGAGCAACTTTTACTGCTGTCAAAAATAATCTATTCATATGTATCCTCACACACCTTAAATATAAAATAAGCTACATTTTTTGTAGTCTTTTTAACAGTTGAGCTTTGCTATTGAAATCTTAACTGATTATCAGACCAGTATAATCAACCGCTTGGTGGATTAATTGCATACCGTGACATTTTGTTGATCGCACACCGTGCTTAAGTAACTAAATTATAAGAATTAATCTTACTTAATGCCATGGAGCCTGGTGAAGGGCTAGTGACGTTCAATGCCAGGAACAATCCTACCGCAACAACTTAATCTAGGAGTTAAATGGACACAAACATCAGATTAAGTCTTGATTAAAGCTAAAGAGGAGTATTAGTTTCTTTTGCCCGTCACAATGTAGGTGACTCGCTGACTAATATTGGTCGCATGGTCTGCCATTCTTTCTAAATTACGAATGATTAAACCTAGCAGTACCAATGGTTCGACTACCCCTGGGACATCTTGCTGTAAAGCGATCGCATTATAAAGTCGGTCATAGGCATCATCCACAATATCATCATATTCTTTCACTCTAGCTCCTGCACTCTTATCTAAGTCCGCTAGGGCAACTAAGCTAGTGGCTAACATCAGTTGGGCATGTTCTGACATCTGGGCAATGTCCTCTAATATGGCATGAGGAGGATATTTCATGAGCTTCACTGCCATCTCACTCAAGTCTTCGGCACAGTCACCAATTCTTTCGAGATCTCTCACTAATTGCATAGAAGCACTAAGCATCCTTAAGTCTTGGGCAACGGGAGCTTGCAGGGTCATCAGCGTGGCGCAATCGGCTTCAATCTGACGATAGTAAATGTCAATTTGCTTCTCTAAAACTAGTAACTTGGGAATGGCGTCGAGGTCTCCCTCGAATAGGGATTGATGGCTCAGACGAAAAGACTGCTCAACTAAAGTCCCCATCCGCAATACTTCCTGCTGAACCTTCCGTAAAGAACGCTGTAGTTGATTTGCTTCTGAGTTAGTTTTGGGGGTTAAAGTCACTGGACTTAAAATATTTTTTGTACTAAAACATGATTTGAAGTATGTTTCATCTTAATAGCAAATTAAGAGCAATAAAAGCTTAGGTATATTCTAACTAGGATTAACAAAATCAGACGACTGGAGTGTCTATAGGTTATAAGCTATTAAGTTCTACTCGATTATGGTCTTTATTTAGTTGGTAGTACAATTTCTAACCATGCCCCTCCTGATTGGGGATGATTTTTAGCGGCGATCGCGCCCCCATGGGCTTGAATAATTTGCTCGACAATAGCTAACCCCAAACCATTCCCTTCCGCATTAGTATTGCTGCCTGGTTCTCTCGTGCGAGACTTGTCTCCCCGATAGAGTCTTTCAAAGATATAAGGAAGATCCAAAGGATTAAAACCTCGACCTGAATCAATTACGTCAATCTTGATTTGTTCTCTGTAATCATTATGATCAGATTGAGAGGAGGGCTGAGACTGTACTTGAACTATAATCTCTTTGCTTCTGGGATTATGTTTAATGGCATTGTCTAGTAGGTTCAGAAAAACTTGAATCAAACGGGATGGATCGGCAGAGATCATGATCTGGCGATCGCCTTGATAAGCGAGGGTAACTTCTTTCTTGTTGGCAATGGGTTCTAGAGTTTGCCACACTGATTGCACCAGCTCATAAAGGTTAATGGTGTCATATTTTAAAACTTTATTGGGTGCTGTTTGCAGCTCGGTTAAATCTAACCATTCTTGAACTAATTCGATCAGGCGATGGGTTTCTTGTAACATTTTCTCAACCCAGCGACGTTCGGGATCTTGCAACCGTTTTAGTAAATTTTCTGCTACTAGGGAAATAGAGGTTAAAGGAGTTCGCAGTTCATGGGTCAGGTCAGAAAAAGTGCGATCGCGAGATTGTGATAACTCCACTAAAGGTTGGCGGTTTTCGATAAAGACTCCTACCTGCTTATTAGACAAGGGAAACCCTGATCCTCTAAGGGCAATGGATTCCACCACCTTCTTTAAAGGTTGATTACTATTAGTTTCCCATTCCGCTTCTTGGAGTGAAACGTAGCGTGTGAAGTAGAAGATCCACTCTTTGGTTTGAACGGTTTGGGAGTTGCGGGTTGATTCGATTAACTGATCAAGATCGTAAGAACGGACTAATTCCAACAGTAGGCGCACTCGTTGCGATCGCTGAGCATTGATTCTCAGAAATTCTTTTGCCATTTGATTACAGCCCAAAAGTTGATTGTCCGCATCAACCTGTAGATAACCGATGGGGGCTTGCTCAATTAATTCTTGCCAAGCCCTTCTATCCTGTTCTAGTTTTTGACGCAGGTGATCAAGTTCCCTTAATTCACGACGAATCAAAGACTGCAAAGGTAAAGATACATCTTCATCCCGACTGTGAGCATAAGAACGAAGAATTTTTTTCAACTGTTGCTTGAATCTGTACTCTTTGCCTGCATAGATACTCAGACCAAGAATTAATCCCAGGAAAAAACTAATAGCTGTCACAAAATAGTTGCCAATTGATAATGAGCTAACTCTAGTCAATTTTATGACTAGCATCAATTAAGATTAAACATTTTGTCATTAAATCTTTGATTAACCAGCTATTAGCAATCAAAAAATACTAGCCAAAACGATAGCCAAAACCCCTGACAGTTATAAGATATTCAGGTTGACTAGGTTCTAATTCTAGTTTTTCCCGTAACCAACGGATGTGGACATCGACGGTTTTGGTATCCCCTAAAAAGTCTACTCCCCAAACCTGTTCAATAAGTTGCTCCCTTGACCAGACTCTGCGAGGATAACTCATAAACAATTCCAACAGACGAAATTCTTTAGGAGATAAATTGACTTCATCTCCTCGCACGGTGACACGACATTCTTCAGAAAACAAACTAATCTCGCCGTATTTTTGGACGGAGCTGGGAGATGAGACGGCATAACTTTGGCGACGCAGTAAGGCGCGACAGCGAGCAATTAGCTCTCTCATGCTGAAGGGCTTAGTTAAGTAATCATCCGCTCCTACTTCTAAACCCAAGACCCGATCGGTTTCGCTGCTTTTAGCACTAACTACTAATATAGGTGTAATATCTCCTTGAAGGCGTAGCAAACGGCAAATATCTAGTCCGTTAACCTCTGGCAACATCAAGTCTAGAATAATCAAGTCGGGAGTTAACTTGTCTCGGCTAAAATCTGAGTTTTGGAGAACATTTAAGGCAGCTCTACCATTGCTAACGGGATGTACTTCGTAACCTTCTTCTTCTAGAGCTACAGTAACCATATCTCTAATCAAGTCTTCATCTTCGACTAGCAAAATTCGATTAATTTGAGCTAGTTGAGCTTTTTCGGAAGTTTGAGGATTTTGCAGTGATAGCATAGGATAGATGACTTTATTTTTCCGTACTACTACATATACACTAATTTTGCTCGTTTTTTTAAATTCGGAGTTTGGGGTTTAGAATTTGGAGTTATTTTAAGCGATCTCCATCTTCTGAGATCAAATACGGACGAGATAGCGATCGCCAAGCTGCTATTTGACTTTAAGCAAGATCATCCCCTAGCCACCACAGGTAAATATCATTCCCATCAGCTGATGAGTAATAGGCAAAGTATCAATAATCATGGCTACACAGAGCAACATCATATAAAAGATGGAATATTTGAACATACCGCGAGCCAGTTGATTACTAGTGGGGTCTTGTTTCAATTCCCAGGCTTTAGAGAGAAATTTATATCCCAAGTAAATGGCGATCGCGCCGTAAACTAGACCCAAATTTCCCAGAGGATACATCAGCATTAGACTACAGGGCACCACCAAACAACTATAAATCCAAATTTGCTTAGTCGTTTCTGCTTCACCTTTAATCACCGGCAACATCGGAATACCTACCTCAGCGTAGTCTTCTTTGATCATCAATGCCAAAGCCCAGAAATGGGGAGGAGTCCAGAGGAAAATCAGCCCAAACAATAGCCAGGGCATTAGACCCAAATCTCCAGTAATCGCCGCCCAACCGACTAAGGGAGGAATCGAACCTGCCGCGCCACCAATCACAATGTTTTGAGTCGTGTGTCTTTTCAGCCAATGAGTATAGATCAACATATAGAAGACAATTCCCGACATTGCCAACATTGCTGCTAAGAGATTAGTGAAGATGGAGAGCAGAGCAAAAGACAAAGCTCCCAAAACTACGGCAAAAATCAGGGCATGGCGGGGTTGTACTCTCCCTGAAGGAATTGGTCTTTGGCGAGTCCTAGTCATGGTGTAGTCAATATCTTGGTCATAGATACAGTTCATCACCTGAGCAGAGGCTGCTGCCAATGTACCCCCTAGCAAAGTTACTAGCAACAAAAAGGGGTCTACCCTGCCATCAGAGGCAATCCACATTGAGGCCGCGGTAGTAATCAAAAGTAAGGGAATAATACGGGGTTTGGTGAGTTGATAGTAGCTTTTGACCACTTCAGTTAAGTTTTGATGCTGGCGAGAAAGACTGGTTCCGGTCATGATGCTAATTCCTGTGATTGTTCTAGATATGTGTCGGGCAGTGTGTTTGAAAAAATAATGAGCATGAAATGAGCATGAGCGGGCAAAAATCAGGTCATGGGTTTTGGGCTGCTGTCTTTGGTGGCTAGGACTGTAAAAGCAATGAGTACTCCTAGTAAGCTTGCTCCTACTGCTTGATGGGTAACAGTCAAAGGTTCAACCTGAAGGTGCAGTCTAAAAGTAGCGATGCCCAGGAATATTTGTAGACTAATTAATCCAGCTGCGGCGTTAGCCAAAATGCGGAGATTGCTATTTAAGCCTGGAGTTTTCCAAGCAAGGGAAATTACGGCAATAGTTGCCAGGGTTGGAGGGACGACACCGAAGATATGAGCGTTCATCACATTACACAACTGCGAGCCACCAAAACATTGATGTAATGCCCAACGGGAACCAACTAAGCCGCCTAAAATACTCTGTAGATAGACCAAGATGGCAGCACTCAAGCCCCACCAGCGTAGTTTCCCTGCCACTCCAGTACCCTGATAAGGAGTCAAGGCTGTACCGATAATTACCAAGGTACTAAAAAACAATAATGCCGTTCCTAAATGAGCAGTGACAATATCAAAACGCAAGAGCTGAGTTACCGTTAGCCCCCCTAAAATTCCCTGAAAGACAATCAAGAAGAGGGCAAAAGTTGCCCCCCAGGGAAGCCATTGCGGTAATTGCTTGCGAAACCACCAGGATAGAGTAGATAAGACGATCGCCAATGCGCCAATTAAAGCTGCATCTAGGCGATGAAACCATTCGAGAAATACCTGAAGGTTCATCTGTCTAGTGGGGACTAGTTGACCATAACATAACGGCCAGTCAGGGCAAGCCAACCCCGCATTCATTACTCTTGTGGCACTCCCCACCGCCATCAGCAAAAGGGTTGCGATCGCCATTTTCCAGACTAAACCTCTGATCCACACCTGGGGCTGGAATACCTCTGGTCTAGCATTGGTTGGTTGAAATAATGATTCGGTCATAGCAAACTTGATCAAGATAAATGAGGGCAAACTTTTTGGTTGATTTTTGGGTTGAATATTGAAATATTGAATATAAAGTGCAATATTTTGATGATGATTTTGACAATATTTCCTGCTGCCGATCGCGATCGCATTAATTCAACAGCAGATGGTGACAAATTTGAATTCTTATCCCTTAACTTTTGATTTTCTCTCTCTACACTCTAGCTAGCTTTTTATGGGTAGTTTTATCTTTATTAGATATTCTTCAGATTGCTCCCTTAAATTAATGAACAAAAGCTAATTTCATAAAGAAAAAGTTAAATTTGCGTTAGATGACCAAGAAACTAAGCTATATCTTGATTCCTAATGGTTTGGAAGATCCCAAATAAAATCTAAAGAAACTAACAGATTTTGGCTGCCTTTGCTTTGATGTCTATCTATTTATTAGTTATTTGATCTAACCTGATAGATAGACTAAAAAAATAATTTTGTAACCCGACTCTTGAGAGTGAATTCTCCTGATCTCTGTGTAAATTACTTTGGTGAAGAATTGTAAAATTTGCTCAGCTTAAACTAACTAATATACTAGTAGCAGAAAACCTAGAAACCACTAACCCGAACTATTACCGTGAACATTCCCAGTAGCATAATTACTCTGATCGCAGGAGTAGCAATGACCTTGATCAGTCTTTGGTATGGTCAAAACCACGGCCTGTTGCCGATGGCAGCATCCAGCGATGCGGGAGATGTCGATCAATTGTTTAACTTTATGATGACCATTGCCACTGGTCTATTTCTTT
Source organism: Cyanobacteriota bacterium (assembly GCA_046050865.1). Taxonomy (GTDB): domain Bacteria; phylum Cyanobacteriota; class Cyanobacteriia; order Cyanobacteriales; family Xenococcaceae; genus Waterburya. The sequence continues at coordinate 7,438 of JBJOPG010000013.1, read as the reverse complement.
TGGTGGAAGGGGTTTTAATCTACTCCGTGATCAAATTTCGTCGCGCCAAAGGGGACACCACTGATGGCCCTCCCATCGAGGGCAATGTACCTTTAGAAATTGTCTGGACTGCTATACCGACAGTGATTGTCTTTATCCTCTCCATCTATAGCTTTGAAATTTATAATCGCATGGGAGGACTAGACCCCATGACCGCAGGAGATCCTGGACCCAATATGGCTCATGCCCATCATCATGGACAGTTAGTAGCATTTGACCCTGAGAGACAAAATGTTGCCTTGGGCTTAGGGGCATCACCAGATTCTAAACAGGGTAATAATCCGCTGCAAGTAAAAGTAAATGGAATCCAATATGCCTGGGTGTTTACCTACCCTGACACGGGGGTAATTGCGGGAGAGCTTCACGTTCCAGTAAACCGTCCCGTGGCGTTAAATATGACGGCAACCGATGTGATCCATGCCTTTTGGCTCCCCGAATTTCGCATTAAACAGGATGTTATCCCAGGCAGAGTGACTAGTTTAGTCTTTACCCCTAATCAAATTGGACAGTATCCCGTGATTTGTGCCGAGTTGTGTGGTGCTTATCATGGCGGGATGAAAACGCAACTTTATGTCCAAAGTGAAGAAGATTACCAAAAATGGATACAAGAGAACACCGTAGCCACAACAGACGAAGGTAATAGCGAAGAAAACCAATCCCTAGCCATGAATCCAAGGTCTAACTCCGATGCAGAATTTTTGGCACCCTACGCCAAAGACATTGGAATTAACAACGATACCTTGGCTCAGTTAAAACCTGCTGAAAGTAAATAAAAAACTTAGAGCTTAGAGCTTAAAGCTTAGAACTATCCCCACAGATCAATCAGATTTCATTAATCACAGGAAAGAATGAGTACAACCTTAGAACGAAATACTCCCACAGCACCCCCAGAGCAGGATCAACATCCTCAAAGAAAATGGCAGGACTACTTTGGCTTTAGCACTGACCACAAGGTAATTGGGATTCAATACTTAGTTACCGCTTTCTTTTTCTACTTTATCGGTGGTGCATTAGCCGAGGTGATGCGGACTGAACTTTCCACTCCCGATCCTGATTTTGTGCAACCAGAATTTTATAATCAACTGCTGACGATGCACGGCACCATCATGTTGTTTCTGTGGATTATTCCCGCAGGGGCAGCATTTGCCAACTATCTAATTCCCCTGATGATTGGGGCGGAAGATATGGCTTTTCCTCGTCTGAATGCCGTGGCATTTTGGATGATTCCTCCTGGAGGAATTCTCTTGATGAGCAGTTTCTTCAACGGCGCACCTCAAGCTGGCTGGACTTCCTATCCCCCCTTAAGTTTAGTCAGTGGTAAATCGGGAGAGGAAATTTGGATTCTCAGCATTTTAATCTTAGGAACATCTTCGATGTTTGGGGCGATTAACTTTGTCACCACTATTTTGTTAATGCGGATGCCCGACATGGACATTCACAGCATGCCTTTGTTTTGCTGGTCAATGTTAGCTACTTCAGGGTTGATCCTCATTGGGACTCCTGTGTTGGGGGCGGCATTAATTTTACTGTCCTTTGACCTGCTGGCAGGAACAGCATTTTTTAATCCTGCGGGGGGTGGTGATCCTATTGTTTACCAGCATATGTTCTGGTTCTATTCCCATCCTGCGGTCTATATCATGATTTTGCCGTTTTTTGGGGCAATCTCTGAAATTTTACCCGTTCATGCCCGTAAACCAGTCTTTGGCTATCGAGCGATCGCCTATTCTAGTTTAGCCATTAGTTTCTTGGGCTTAATCGTTTGGGCGCACCACATGTTCTCTAGTGGCACACCTGGTTGGTTGCGGATGTTCTTTATGGCAACCACCATGATTATTGCTGTACCCACAGGAATTAAAGTGTTTAGCTGGTGTGCAACCATTTGGGGCGGCAAACTGAGTCTCAACAGTGCTTTTATCTTTGCCGTTGGTTTCCTTTCTTCGTTCCTGATTGGTGGCTTGAGTGGAGTAATGTTAGCGGCAGTGCCCTTTGATATCCATGTCCACGATACCTACTTTATTGTGGCTCATTTCCACTATGTTCTTTTTGGTGGTTCTGTATTTGGCTTGTTTGCAGCGGTATATCACTGGTTCCCGAAAATGACTGGACGGATGGTGAACGAAACTTTAGGTCGAATTCACTTTGCCATGACTTTTATTGGGTTTAATATTACCTTTTTGCCAATGCACCAGTTGGGTTTACAGGGGATGAATCGTCGTATTGCCTTATATGACCCTCAGTTTCAAACCTTAAATATTATCTGTACCATTGGCTCCTATATCCTGGCATTATCATCTTTTCCTTTTATTTTCAATATTCTGTGGAGTTTGTCTAAAGGGGAAAAAGCGGCTCGTAATCCTTGGCGTGCTTTAACTTTAGAATGGCAAACAGCATCCCCACCGATCATTGAAAACTTTGAGGAAGCACCTGTTCTTTGGGCTGGTCCTTATGACTATGGGATTGATACAGAAACAATCGATGGCAATGAAGATGTCGAAGATATGCTGGCAGAAGTCACCGCTAATGGATAAATGGGCTTCGCTCAGGCTCTAAGCTATAAAATTCTAACCCCTAACTTAAAGATTGATATATGCAAGGTTCAACTGTAGATAATAAATCTCAAATTGCCATCGCCTCTGAACAAGAAGCAGTGGCACAGGTCGGACATCATGGACATCCCGATCATCGAATGTTTGGTCTATATATCTTCCTGGTTTCTGATAGTATGACCTTCCTCGGCTTTTTTGCGGCGCTGTTGATCTATCGGGCGATTATGCCCGTTTGGCCCCCCGCAGGAATGCCAGAATTTGAACTGCTGATTCCCCTAATTAATACTTCGATTCTGGTGGCGAGTAGCTTTGTGATGCACGAAGGACAAAAAGCTTTAAAACAAGATAACGTTAAAGGCTTGCAAAAGTGGTTTGGTATCACCGCAGCCATGGGAGCAGTTTTCCTGGCAGGACAAGTTTATGAGTACTCCCATGCCGAGTTTGGCTTAACTACTAATTTGTTAGCCAGTTGTTTTTATGTCCTCACTGGATTTCACGGTTTGCACGTCATGACAGGAGTGTTACTAATTCTCTGTGTCCTGTGGCGATCGCGCCAAGATGGTCATTACTCTAGTGGCAGTCACTTTGGCGTCGAAGCAGCGGAGATCTACTGGCATTTTGTGGACGTAATTTGGCTAGTGCTCTTTGTCCTGGTATACCTGATTAATTAACAGCAAAAATGAACATAAAAAGGCGATCGCAAAGGGCGATCGCCGAACTTACTGGATTAGATTAGAATAGTTTCTAGTGCTTGTGCCAAACTTATGGACTTTTGGGGTCTAAAGCAGGTCAAAATCACTATCTTGCAGAGGTAGTTCGCGATCTATCTTCGCAAAATCCTGCCCATTAATGCTGAGAACTCCTGTATCTCTATTGTAGTCGATGTTGTCTCCCGAAGCTATGCCCTCAATCCTGATGGTATCCTCGCCTGGAACGAAATCGTCAATGGCAACAACTTCCCCTGAACTGATCGCAGTATCACGATCAAAGGTGAAGACGTCTTCATCAGTATTACCACCGTCAGGAGGGGGGTTACTGCCGCCGAAAATTGAATCCTCAAAATCCAAATCGCTATCCTGGATATCCAAGTTGGCATCTAATTGAGCAAAAGCTTTACCGTTGATACTGAGAATTCATGTGGATCTGTCGTAGTCAACATTATCCCCTGAAGTGAATCCTTGAATTGCTAAAGAATCTTCCCACATCCCCCACGGCAAAATGATTATTTTTGGCGATAGTTTTTGTAACCCTGGTATTCCTGACTATCTTGCTGAGAAACGTTTAATTGCCAGGTTATTTCTCTTCATCTTCTAGATCGGATAATGGTTTCTGAGCAATGTGTCTTACAAAAAGAACATTAACTCGATCTTCAACCTTTTCAAACAGTTCGTGGAAAAAATCTTCTGCTTTCTTTCCTTCCCCCTGTTTCATTTGTTCCAACCCCTTTTTGATACCTTGGAGAGTTTCCACTAACTCCGCAGCGTCTATCAGTTTCTGATAAGATTCTGAATCCTGCACGACAAGTTCCGCCTTACCGTTTACAGTTAATACTAACGGATGTTTAGTTTCCTTGAGACGGGTTAAAAAGGGAGCATCCCACTTTTTGACTAAGTATAAATACTTAGGCTAATATTTTTGTTCAAATAGGCGCAACGAAGCCGCAATATTTGAGATACATTGTCTGGGTTCCATTGAGCGCCAACAATCTTAATTCTTGAAGCTATTTGTTTAATCCAAGACTCTACTGAGCCTGACCCAATACAAATACCAAGCTCTTGATAAAGCTGATAATCAGGGATTCTAGAGGAATGTTTACGAAGGTAATTCTGAAAGTTTTTCGCTGGTTTTTTCTTTAAATCATCGAATACAGAAATAGCATCATCAACTAAACCTTGCCAAAGATAGTTTTTAGCTTGTCTGAGTCTTTGATTGCTACCTCCTACTTTATGGAGATTTTCCATCAGATGATACCAGTCCAAAATCTCTCTTCTTTGATGCTTTGTCCCAATCTGTTCGACGATGTTCCAAACTCCATCGTGTCCATCTCCTAGGCAGCTAACATTTTGGCTTAAAGGTTGCTGGTTGACCCATTGGACTAAACTCTGGTTGTTGTGAAAAAACGCCATCCCCGCTTGCTCATGTATTTTAATCGCTTTGTAGTTTTTCCATTCGCTTTTTTGTCCAAAGGGTGTTCTCAGTCTTACTGTTCCACCATCGACACTTAATGATTTTACTCTTCTCTTAATCTTTGGTTCTGGTAGACGATAGTTGTTGATTAATCGATGTTGCGTACTATGAGGAATTTTTACCCCTGTTAAGACTTTGATGTCCTGTTCTGCATTCATGAATGATTCATTGCTGACAAGTAATAAACAACACTTCTCCAGATGAGGACTTAGACGAGTTTCTTTTCTCAACTTCAATCTGATGGCTTGCTTACTTGATATAGTTATTTGACCCAGACAACTTTTTACTGTTCTCTCTCTTCCAGCATTTGTTCCTGCTGCTGAATGGAAAAAAATTCTCCTATTTTTGGTGCTACTCTTTTCAAAAGATGGTCTCTGACACTCAATTCTATAGTCTCAAAAGTATTTAATTCTTCATCAGGAGTATTGTTGTAAAGTATTTCTGCTACCTCTTTCAACTTTTGATCTACAATTGATTGTTCTTCTGGTGTCATGCTTATTTCAACAAGAGTTTACTTTTCAATCTTACTCTAAGCATTTGTACTCAGTGCATAAGTGGGATGCTCCCGGTTAAAAACTGATTGGTATTTCTTTTAAAATCAGTCAAAGAATGAATATATTGAGAAAGTTTAATTTTAGACATAACATTTAATTAGCATTTAATTTAATGATAAATTACCATCGATATATCAATTGTTTTAATTAAAATCAAAAACTTTTTCTCTCACGCGATCGCCATGAACCAACAATCCCAATATGGTGATCAATCTAGAATTACTCAAGGATGAATTCATAAGTGCGATCGCAGCGAATCAAAGTTGGAATAGAGTGATCGCCAATTAATACAACTTCATAGTTCTTTATTTTGATGTCAGTCGGGCGATCGCATTACTGAAGAATTTTAAGAAAGCGATCGCAGATAACTTGAAGATTGGAAAAGGCAATTTCATTAGTGACGAATTTCGAGAGAGCGATCACACAATACTTTATGGTTCAAAAATTAAATTAACTTTTCCAATTCTTTACTTACAAACAAAATCAATTCATCCTGATTTTTGATATATGTCAAATCAACTAAACTTGTAGTTATATTAAATAGCTTTTCTCGATTAACTAGCATTTTTAACTCTTGATAATCAATTCCTCCAAGAACTTCATAACTACTATTCAATAAAGCACTAGGATAATTAGATTCGATACATTCTAACCATTCATTTTGATAGATGTAATGAGCTTTTTTTCCTAGCTTATTTTTTTTCTGAATTGCTACCAAGCTATTTAAAATTGACTTTTTCCATGAGCTAGTTAATTTTTGTTCTACTTGATTTTTAATCAAGTGAATTAAAAGAATTACTAAAAAAGATTCTAAATTTTCAATAATAGATTTTCTACCCACTTCTTCAAGCTCGTCTACAATACATAAAGCCTCGTCAATATTACCTGATAACAAACTTTGTCTGAGTTCTAATATTTCTTCCATATCAAACTTTTAATTATTATTTATTGTTAATGCATGACAATTTTATCATTCATATCTTATCCTAAATTCCCCAACCTACAAGCCTGCTGGGGAAAACGGAGTGGAGTCAAACTCAAAACATACCAGTTTATGGGCAATCGCAGATAACTTGAAGATTGGAAAGGCGATTAGGCTCCCCTAAAGGATGTACATAAAATAAATATAATAGAAAAAAAACTAATAACTAAAATCAAATAAACTCTATAGAAGTTAATTTACACTAGACGCAATATACTTTGTGCGACTACTTACGAAATCAATTATGCAAACAACTGCCGAATATGTCTGCGCTTTTTGTGGTGAATCTAACAGTACTTTTGTCGATCTTAGCGCCGGGATGCAGCAATCCTATACTGAAGATTGTCAGGTCTGCTGTCGCCCTAATGTTCTATATGTTCATTGCGACGAAGATACTTTGGACGTTGAAATTCAAAGCGACTATGAAGAATAGCAATAAACCTAAATGTTAAACAATTTAGCCAGAATTCTCGGAGGATTTGGAACTCTTAATGGTACAACTTACCCTCTTCGAGCCTTAGTTACTTTTATCCAAAATCCCAGGTTAATCAAATATATCGCTATCCCTATTTTCGTGAATATCGTTGTGGCGATCGCCCTTTATAGTGGACTACTTTACTTCGGTTGGCAAATTGTCGATAGCATTCAAGGGGATGTCACTACTTGGTTGAATGTTGATTGCCACAGGATTTCTTTTGACACAGTTTGGGGTGTTGTTGGGGGCACCTTGGTATGGTCAACTATCAGAACAGTTAGAAAAACACCGCACAGGAAAAGTAGAATTGATTGAATTAAATATAGTTAGCGATTTAGGTAGAGCCGTATTATACGAATTAAAAAAGTTAGTTTTAATTGCATTGGTAGGAATTCCTTTGTTACTCGTTAATTTCTTCCCAGGGATAGGAACAGTTATTTCGAGTATTGGCTCACTAATTTTAGCTACTACTATTGTTTGTTTAGATTTTCTTGATTCTTGTTTAGAAAGAAGGCGTTTACAATTTCGCCAAAAACTCAAAACAGTATTTAAAACCCTGCCTGCCAGTGCTAGTTTCGGCTTGGTGTGTCTCGGTTTGATTAGTATTCCGTTTGTCAATCTAATAACTATTCCTTTATGTGTCGCTTCCGGAACA
>JBJOPG010000012.1:0-36358 GCA_046050865.1 Cyanobacteriota bacterium | reverse complement strand
CTTTATCTCTGATATCTAGCAGTAGTAAAGGCTGTTCTAGAGTGGCGATCGCCACTTCGTAATCTTTAAATTCCACAATTTTAGTATCGCCAAAAAGCTCTACTAGACAGCAAGAAAGGGTATATCCCCAATAGGTAATACCCCGATTGGGATCTTCTTTACCCTTGAATTTCGCTGCCTCTTCTTTAGTCAGAGGTTGATGGTGGTCGAAGCGTAATAGTGGCCCAAAATAACGATAAGTACTGGCTTGAGTTTTATAGCGACTGGCAGGATTGAAGATCCTAACTAGTGCTGTTTGTGTTTCAACTGTTTCATGCTGGGGACGAGGAGTAACGGTAGGTGGTGGAGGTAGAATCAAAACCATGCTTCAATTATTAGAATACTACTCCTACAGATTGAGCGGACTCAACAACTCGTTCTACCTCTCCTGATTTCAGCACTTCTAAGGGTGTTTGACCCTCAAAATAGGGTGAGGGATTAACTAACCAACTGACTTTAGCGAGGTTCGAGCAATCTAGAGCCTTAAGAACTCTACTCAAGCCGTTAATAATGCCATCGCTAGTATTGGCATCAAACTGCCAGAGAGGAAACCACCATTTTTGATTATCCTTGATGGCAATTAAACTATGGGCTTTGAGTCGATTTAGAGGAGCTTGTCTAGAGTCATAGTCCAAAATTTCCATAACCTGATTAACATCCACCGTGTCTTTCAGTAATTCTCTTCTGTAGTTAAAAGAATTAATCACATTTTGAATCTGAAGTCTTTTGCGCTCAATAGGAGAATAGTCCTTGTCCGAAAGTAAGTTAACAAACTCATCGCTTTGAGGTTCGCTGTTTTGAATATAATTGAGACTATCGGCGATCGCTGTCAGGATTGCTGGAGATTCCTCATCAAGTAGAGCTTGTCATCAAGTAGAGCTTGAAAAACTGAGAGCAGCTTCTCTCCTGGGGAAATCTTTTGACGAGGTATGTCCAATTTTTTGGTGATAGTTCCTGAAGCCATAGTTTTTTTACATTTATGCAATTAATGTCCATTATAGCAGTTAAGGAAGTAAAAAAAAGATGAGATTAAGCTTCTGATTTGCACTAACTCAACCACTAAGGACGCGATCGCGCTATGGCTATAATTGACCGAGTAAAATTAATGCTTACAGTTGAACAGTTAACATGACCGAGAAAACCTCTGCTGTAGAAGCTATTCATGAAATTTTGAAAAATTGGCGTACTTTTCCTAACACCACAACAACAGGTCATTATGAGTTTTTAACACAAACGGTAGTTGCAGATTCCATTAAATCTAAGGATATTGAACTGATAAGTAGTAGCAGCAACGATGCTAAATTAATGAGGAAAGTTTATGGGGTTTTTATTCATGAAATAACCCATTGGCTAGACCATACAAGTACTCTGTGGGGACAACAAAATCTCATCAGTATATTTAACGCTTATAATGCTTGGACTAACCAAAAAGAGAAAGAACTTTGGCGTATATCTAGTTTGTTTTCAGAGCTGGGTAGAATTTATTTAGCTGATTACTATACGGAAGAAGGCGAAGAGGCCAAAACTCCTTGGGATGGTAAAAATTGGCAATATGGGTATGGTTGTTATGCCATGTATGACAATAATGGAAAAGTGCGCGAAGATTTTCCCTTTATTGCCACAAAATTCTCAAATAATAAGGGGTTAATTAAACGAGTTCCAATATCAATTGTGTCTCTAATTGAAGCTAATGCTGTTGCAGCAGAATTATATCTTGAAGGTAGGGTTATTATACCAATGATTAGGAATTCCATGACTGAGGAGCAGTTTTTAGTAGAAAGTAATCTAACAACACAAGATTCTCTAAAAAAACTATACAACCCTGATTTAGCTGTTTATTCAGTTGCTACTCACTGTCTGGCAAATACTTTAGGAGTTGATGAAGTTTTTACTGCTTATGAATTATCTTCTACCCTGGCAACCGTTTGTCTAAACCTACCGACAAAAGTTTTTCATAAATTAAAAATACCTGCTGATCTTAAAAACTTATTTGGTAATAGAGTGTTATCAATGTTAGATATATGCGATCGCGGATTTGCCTTTTTTATTTTGGCACAGCATTCTAAACAGCACTCACATGATGATGTATCAAAATGGCTAGAGTTAACGGTAAAATCTGCGGGACTTCCTTCTCTAAGTCATTTGCAAGAATTAGCTAGGCGAGAAATGTCTAGATTAGATCAACAAATATTACCTGGTATTTTTGAAAAAGAATTGAGACAAATATTACAAATAGGTCTGAAAAATTTTTATAGCAGAGGTATTTATGGCAATCATCTAAAAACTTTAGAATCTTTGTGTTCAAAAGAAAAAAGCCTTAACTTACCTCCTATATTATTAGGAGACGATACAGTTTTCGATGTTAATACTACTGAATGGAGACCCCCTACCAATTATCAAGATATTGAAGATTGGATTTTCCCAATAATGGATATTGAATATAAATTAAGAGAGTTTCAAAAGGCTTGCATAGCATATTGAGTTAATGAAAACACTTATTTTCGTGATCTAGCTTCCTTTCTTTGTAAAAGTTTATTAATTCTCCTGGCTGTGTCTTGTTGTCTTGACTACCCTTGAAGCAATTACCAAAAAGAAGTTGCATGAACGTTCCCCGTATTGCTGTAGCTGGAAGGAAAGGAGGAGTTGGTAAAACAACTATTTCCTGTGGCATTGCTTCGGTTTTGGCTAGCCAAAATAAACGAGTTTTAGTGATCGATTTAGATCCACAATCCAATGCTGCTTTTGCTTTAGGAGGAGATCCGACTAAACCTGGGACGGCAGAACTATTAATGGGAAAGAAACCTCATCCTTTGAGGATTAACGAATATTTGGATGTGCTGCCAGGAGGAGCTGAACTCGGTAATCACCACGTTCAAACAGCACATTCAGAAGATTTAGCTGATGCCCTCCGTGATTTTGAGTATGATGCAATGATCTTCGACTGCCCTCCTGGAAACGAGCATTTAGAGCGTTTAGCATTGTTTGCAGCATCTTCGACGTTGATTGTTGCTAATGCTCACCCAATGGCGATCATGGGTGCAGGACGAGTACATAATGAACTAACTTCCTCTAAGGAAAAGGGGCGTAAAATTGCGGGTCGTTGGGCGATTGTACAATCGCTTATTGATAAACGGCGTAAGCTGGATAAAAATCTAGAGATGGTCTTAGCAGATTTATATCCAGAAGTAGAACACTTAGTAGTTCATCAAGATACGGAAATGGCGAATGCAACCGCCAATCAAACACCAATTATGGAGTATGCTCCCAACTGTCGAGGAGCTAAAGATTTACTCGAAATAGCCAACTGGGGATGTCATGGCGAAAAAAAATAATCCCAACTGGGGTGCTGTTAAAGCGACCACCAACGAGATGGCCGAAAAAGACCAGCAGCAGCAAGAAAAAAAAGAGCTAGACCGCCAACAAAAAATCACTCTAAAGCTCAATCAAATTAAAGATAGAGAAGCGGATACAAGACCAATTCATCTAACTCATGTTGAAGCATTAGCAGAGTCTATTGCTGTGTTGGGATTATTAGAACCTTTAGTAGTTGATGTCCGCAATCGTTTATTAGCGGGCGGTCATCGCTTGAGCGCTGTTAAAGTTTTAAAAGAGCAAAACTTCAAAGCGTATCAATTACATTTTCCAGCCGACGAGGTTCAGGTTCGGGTGATGCCTTTCGATGCGGTCGAAGAGCCTGATTTGGCTCTTCAAGTAGAAGTAGCTGAGAATGAGCATCGTCGCGATTACACGCCTACAGAAGTTAAGACACTAGCAGAACGACTGCAAAAACAAGGATACAAGCGTTTAAAGGGACGACCAGGAAAGGATGAAAAATCTTTGATGCAGGCGTTGGCGTTTGTAGTCAATAAAAGTAAACGTACCGTTGAACGATATTTACAAGAAGATAATAATGACGCAGAAAAAAGTGCGACAGATGTCGCACTTTTTCAAGAGAGAACAGCTTTAAAGAAAGCCTATCTCAATCTTCAATCTTGGCAAAAAGTTATGCCAGAAAAGCTGGAAACCTCAAAACGACAATCATTAGCCAAAAAACTGCCTGGAATAATGAAACTAATTGATGCTGCTCAAGCAGAAATTAAGGTTATTGAGGAGAAGGAAAAACAATAGGATGTCAACGAAAAGAAATTTATTCAGTTTTGAGGTTGATATGTATTAAAAAATGAGCATAAAATTACTAACTAGATTTTTCTAATAAAGGGGTATTGACGATAGATTGGTAATCTTGACTCTCAAAAGGACTAAAATTATCATTCCATTGGGCAGTTATACTACACAGCAATCGAAATTGAATTGGTGTTGGGGCAGGGTTAACTCTTTCAACGCAAGCACAAACCGATTGAGGTTTTTGTTGTAAAACTTCAACAAGATCTGCTGCTAAATATCGAGGACAATATCCGATTGAATGACGTTCTTCAGTACGTAACAATAAAGCTTTTGGATCGTAAGGATTTTGAAAATCTTGTGTTAAATATAGACGCTCTTTTGGTTTAAGGTGCTTGACTCGTTCAATAGAGCATTCGGGCATATATCGCAGCCCATGTAAGAAAAAATGAAGATGATAAAAGCCATCTTCATTACGCTCTGGACAGGAAAAAAGCTCAAAAGTATCCGTGGCTTTACGCCCTCCACTACGAGCCAAAATTGCAATCGGCTCGTCTTCATTTTGGGGAATATTTAACCACTGAATATAGTCTTGATAATCTGGACGCGAAGGACGCATCAAACGATTAGAAAACAGAGGAAAAAGTTCTGAAGATGTATAAACGCGATCGCATTCTGGAAAAGAATGTAATAGTTTGAAATTAGACTCAGCTTGTGCTTTTTTAACACCGTGAGTATAGACAAAATGATAGTTTTTACCATCAAAAGTTAATTTTCCAATCGGAAACCAATGACGGGTTTGTGAATCTTGCCAGGCTAAAAACAGCTTTTTCATCTCTTATCTTGGCTAAACTCTAGTAATTTATTTTGATTAATTTCTAATATCTGTTGAGCAAATTGAATTGCAGTTGAGGAAATACAATTATCAGGAATGCGCTGAAATAACTCTAATGTATTCTTAGGCGATATCTTTTCCAGACTATCGAGCCATATATTCGCTGCTTGAGGATAGAGTTTGGCTGCTTCACAAAATGCGTCAAAAGTTATCAAAGGTTTCTGATCTCCAACCTTAGCATATAAGCAGGATTTACACTTTTTAGCATAGGCTGCTACGGAAAAACCAAGATCTTTGGTCTGAAGTCTTTTAGCTCTTCGCTCGTCAGACTCATTTCGTCCTAAACAGGAAGCATGGTCATAGGTTGGTGCTAAATAACTTTTTCCTTCTAGAGCGACAAATGCCCAATTTTCATGATGTCTATCACTGTTGCCAATCCAAGCATCTAAAAGTAAATAGCCAATAAAAGTATCTCTTGCTGTTTTAATCCCTGCTAGTGGAGTCCAACTTCTAGGCAAATCGACTGAAGAGTTAGTAAAAACACGAAAAATGTTATCGAGAGTGTGTTGAGATAGATCGTTAATATCTTCTGGATAATCTAAAAATATTTGCGCCAAAATTTCATTTCCAGGTATCAAACTACTATTTTCAGGCAGAAATGATTTAGAGATTGTTCCCTTTTCATTATTAAATATCGCTAATTCATATTCGGCGTGGGGCAATTGCATGAGCTGGCATAATTCGGCTGCAATTTTTTCTGACCAATCTTCTCCTGTATTTTGTCTGGCTTTTTTATAAAGACATAAACCTAATTTTTCGTGATGAAACCAAAATTTCTCTTTAGTCCCCATCGCTTCAGATTCTTCAGGTGCTTCTGGGGAAATTTCAAATATGGGAAATTTTTCACTCACACTTAATATTCTTTATCTTACTTGTTAGGGCTTTCAAGAATTATACTGACAATTTTCAGGTAGTCGATTGACTTTGTTTTAAGATTTGCCTTTCATATTTACCAATCTTCACCTTACGAAACCTTAGATACTTATAGAGAGTAGCTTTAGAAATATCCAAATCCTTAGCAATTTGATTCACGGGCATTCCTTCTTCATAATAAGAAGCAGCAATACGGGCTTTCCTTTGAGCATCCTCATCTAGTCCAGGTTTTCTTCCGCCTACTCTGCCTCTAGCTCTAGCAGCAGCCAAACCAGCATTAGTCCGTTCGCGAATTATCTCTCGTTCAAATTCTGCTAGAGAAGCAAAGATATTAAAAACCAATCGTCCTTGGGCGGTAGTCGTATCAATCGGATCGTTTAAACTCCTCAAACCAACATTTCTTTGATTGAGTTCCGCTACCAGTTCAACTAAATGCTTGAGCGATCGCCCTAAACGATCTAATTTCCAGATCACAATCACATCTTTTGGTCGTGCTTCCTTTAATATCTCATCTAAACCAGGGCGAACTGATTTTGCCCCACTAACGGTATCGGTAAAAAACTTTTCGCATCCATGCGAACGCAGAGCATCGAGTTGTAAATCCAAATTCTGGTCTTTTGTACTAACGCGAGCATAACCAAGGAGCATTTTATTTGTTATTGTTTACTAAACTCATCTACTAAAGATAATAATAGACTTTGATTAGCTAAACCACAATCATGAACTTAGTGGGAAAATTAGAACAACCATTTTCAGGGCGATCGCCTAAATTCCGAAACAGCGATCGCATTTTCGGAGTTTGTTCAGTTTAACGACCGTTAAAGTGAACTTCGATAGGTATTGGAATCTGGCGATCGCAATTGGTGTCTGGAGAATTTCACATTTCACTATGAAATAGCCATGAGACAGAGTATCGTTATCGAGAACATAATTAATGTACTTATTTTCTAATAATAAGTTGGAAGCTATTGATTTATAAAAATATTTTAAGCAAGATTAAATTTAAGAAATCATTTTATTTAACTGCGAAAGCTATATGTTTATTCTTAGATCTGACAATGTTTTCGAGTATTTAAGCCAACATAATATTGAAGGTAGCATCGAACAAAATCAAAATACACTTGAACCTCTTGCCGCTAAAAATTTCAACTTGTTAGTTACTTTTCTTGATAACTATAAGCTGTTAGTCAAACAAGAAAGATATAATCTTGAAGGGGAAACTGCTGGTGAATTCAAAAGTGAATATCGAATTCAAGAGTGGCTACAACAGTTCCCTGAACAAAAAAGTCTTCGTCCTTTTTTACCCGAACTACTTCATTTTGATGCTGAGAATTCCATTATTGTTTTTCGCTATTTAGATGATTATCGCGATTTAATGGATTTTTACGCCAAAGAGAGTAGCTTTCCCCTCGAAATCTCCAGCGCCATTGGCACTCTTTTGGCAACTATTCACCGTGATACTTATAAACAAGAAGATCATCACCAGTTTTTTGAGTGCGAAGCAAATAGTCAGGGTGGCAATCAAGTTCCTCGCTTAATTAAGGGCTTAGAAAGAATAACACCAGAAATATTTGGTTCTGTCCCTTCTGATGGCTTAAAGTTCTTTGCCCTATATCAGCGATACGATAGTTTGGGTATGGCGATCGCTGAACTAGGAAAAGCTTTTACTCCTGCTTGTCTGACTCACAATGACTTGAAGCTTAATAATATTCTCTTACATAAAGATTGGCAGCAACCGAACGACAGTCTGATCAGGCTAATTGATTGGGAACGTAATAGCTGGGGCGATCCTGCGTTTGATTTAGGTACTCTCATCGCCAGCTATATCGGAATTTGGCTAGGTAGTTTGGTTATTAGTAAGTCTTTGAGTATCGAAGAATCTCTGAGTTTGGCTATGAATCCTCTGGAAAAGATTCAACCCTCGATCGCTGCTTTAACCAGCGCCTATTTAGAGGCTTTCCCCGAAATCTTAAAACATCGTCCTTATTTCTTACTAAGAGTAGTGCAGTTTGCAGGTTTTGCCTTAATTCAACAGATTCAGGCAATGATTCAATATCAAAAATCCTTTGGTAATACGGGGATAGCCATGCTGCAAGTAGCTAAGTCCTTATTATGCCGTCCAGAGCGATCGCTCCCTACTGTTTTTGGTAAGGCTGTTGTGGAAATAGTTCAACTTTGCCTTGTTGCTTAGGATCTTTATTTAAATTATTTAGGAACAAAATTATGACACAATTACTCGATTCGCCTCAATTTAAGCTCGATAATTCCTCAAATCCCTTGCAAACTGTTCTCGAAGATATTGTTAATCAAGTTGAAATTAAAGCCGATTTTTCCGTTCGACATCCCGACTATAAACCCTTAGAACTGCCTGAAGAAGCTATAACTAGGTTTCAGAAAATGCCAGAAGAAATGCAGCAAAAATATCTCAGCTTACAACTGCGGAGTTTTCTCTATGGTATTTACTACAGCGGTTCGATGCGTCAAGCTTTAGCACTAGATGCAGAGGAAAATAATCTAGCTCTAGATTTAGAAAATAATACTGTCTTGGGAGTAGATTTAGAATTTTATAACCGCATCCATACTAGCAATACTGGTCAAGGTTATTTTGAACCTGGATGGGTAATTCTCAAAGAAGAGGAAGATGGTAGTTTGGTAGTCAAGAAGAATGTTTTAAAACTGCATATAGAACGCGATCAACATCTACAAGAAGAAGAGCAAAAGGCTGAGATTGGCGATACAGTATCAATTAAAATGCCTAAAAACTGCGTGCAAAATGGTTTTTATGTATCTGTGGGCGATGCTAGAGCTAATCTGCGTCAAGAAACATCGGGTTTAGTACGAATTTACTTTAATTTGACTCCTGATGGTGCAGTAGCAGTCATGGGCAGTCTGACGCAACAGTTAAATGAGCAGAAAATTCCTTTTGATTTTAAGGTTTTATACAATCCTCAAGACTATCAACGTCATGATTCTGGAGTTTTGTATTTTGATAAGAGTAATTATGAGTTAGTTCACCAGGTATTGCAGCAGGTATATCAAGAACATCAGTCACATTTTAAAACCGAAGTTCCTTTGTTTACTTTGCAGTTAGCCCCAGGTTTGGCATTAGCAGAAGAACCAGATCAAAAGTTTGCTGAACGAGAAAGTTTTGGTATGAATCGCTGTCAAATTATCGCTAATGGGTTACTAGAAGCTTGGAATCAAGGTAAAAACTCAGCAGAGGAGAAAATACAAGCTATTTTTGAACAATTTTCAACTGTGGGAATTAGCTTACAACAACCTCACCTCAACAGTGATTCCTCAGATATTTATGATGCGATTGCTTAAAAGATTCACACCATGCAAACTAATAAAATTTCTGAAGTCTCCTCCACATATACACGACAATATTTAGAGCAAGCAGTAGATCCGATCGATCCCAATCGACCTTTGCCTTTTGAAGATTTTTATCTTTCATTCTTAATAGATGCCAGACAAAGATTAAATCGGAGATTAGCTGATCGACAATTAGAATTATTGAGTTTGACTGCATATCGCTCCCTAGAACGCAATCTACTAGAAAGGCTAGTATCTCTGGGTACGAAAACTTTGGCGATCGAATTTGATCGATACCGTGAAGAGTATACGTCACTAGATAAGACTACTGAATCTGCAAGTCAAAGTCGCGCCTTATATGATGATTTCCGAGCCGAAAAAATAGCATTATTTGAACGTTATTCAGTTTTGTCCGATCTTATCGCCAAAACGATCGAGCTTTGGGTAGATTCAACTCAAGAATTTATTCAACGCTTGGATGTCGATCTACCCGCACTAGCACTAACCTTTGCTGAAGGATCAAGCTTAGGAAAGCTTCAAGATATTAATACTGCTCTAAGTGATCGGCATCATGGTGGACGGTCTGTTTTTGGACTGACATTTTCTCATGGTATCGAGATAGTTTACAAGCCAAAAGATTTGAGTCTGGATGTGGCATTTGATCGGCTCTTAATGTGGTGTAATCACCAAAATATCTTGCTACCATTTAGATCGTTAAAAATCCTGGATCGGCAGGGATATGGTTGGCAGGAATTTGTCAGACAACAGCCATGTATAGATCAATCAGCAGTACAGAACTTTTATTATCGCTCTGGGATGATGTTGTCCTTACTATTTATGTTAGGAGCGAAGGATTGCGAGCATCAAAATGTCATTGCTAGTGGTGAATATTCTTTATTAATCGATGCGGATTCTTTACTATGTCCCGATCTAACAGGTGCAGATGAGGAAAACCAATGGTTTGATGATTCTGTGTTGCGAAGCGGGTTTTTGCCCCGTTGGAATGGGGATGATTTTACCGCTCATGCCTTAGATAGTAGTGTCCTCGGAAATATTTTTCCTAAGCAAACCAACTCCGCACGGGAATGGCAGTCGATTAATACAGATGAAATGCACTTAGTTCCTAAAACAATCGTGATTCCAGCTGGTAAAAATGCGGTGATTTTAGACAGGAAAACGATTTCCCCGCAAAGTTATCTAGATGAGATTGTTAAAGGGTTTCAGGAGATGTCGCAACTTTTTATCGATCATCGCGAAACGCTATTGAGCAAGGAAAGTCCCCTCTCTGCCTTGGCAAAATGTAAATCGAGATTTCATCTGCGTCCAGCGATTACCTATGGTGCGATGCTCGATCATGCGCTCCATCCTCAATCCTTGTCAGAGCATTCAGAATATAGTGTTTTAATTAATAGATTATTGCACCATCGAGTTCCTAATGCGATTGAGACTAGCGAGCTATCAGTATCAGCGCAGATTTTCCAAGCGGAAGTACACGCGCTCCAGCAGCAAGATATTCCTTATTGTTCAATCTGTTGTAACAGCATCGACTTGGAAATAGAACCCAGTAAAATTATTCCCCACTTTGTTGATACGCCAGGCTATCAGCAAGCGATCAAAAAGATTCGCAATTTCAATCCAGAGAAATTAGCTCTCCAAGTGAAGCTAATTCGATCAAGCTTTGCAGCTAAATACGCACATCTGGTCAGAAATGATACTGCTATACAAGGAGACTTGCCACTGACGCACGATCTGTCCGCAAAAAGACTTCAGCAAGAAGCTCTCGAAATCGGTCGCGATTTAGTTGATAATGCGATTTGGGATGGTGCTGGTTGTAACTGGATCGAGTTTTCATACATGTTCCGCGCCCATCGCTATCGGCTCGATGTTTTGGATGATTCGCTGTATACGGGACGAGCGGGAGTGAGTATATTCCTAGCAGCACTAGCAAAACTTTCTGGCGATCGCCAATTTCACGAAGTAGCTTTAGGTGCGCTCGATCCTTTCCGTCACTCGATTCTAGCTGGCGAAAATCGAGCGGAGATCTTAGAGTCTAAATTTGGATTATTAGGTCTGGGTGGTACGATCTATAGCCTGGTCAAGGTCAGTCAGTTTTTGCAAGAATCGTCGCTATTGGATGATGCGGTACAAGCGGCTAAACTCCTGACCCCAGATGCGATCGCCACCGATCAAAAGCTAGATGTAATTTGGGGTGCGACTGGAGCAATATTAGGCTTGTTGTCTCTCTATCAAGCTACTCAAGATCGATCGGTACTAGATATTGCCGTCGCCTGTGGTAACCATCTGTTAGCCACCCGCACCACGACTAAACCCAGAGCCTGGGTGACGATGGCAGGTGAAAGTACTAGACCCCTAACTGGCTTTTCCCATGGAGTCGCTGGCATTGTAATGGCTTTAATTCGACTTTATGGGGCGACAGGCGATCGCGAATTCTTAGTCGCAGCACAGGAGGGAATGGAATACGAGCGAAGCGTTTTTAACGAAACGGTGCAAAACTGGCCAGATTTCCGCATGGCGGAGCAGAGTGGAAAGATCGACTACTTGGATGTATGGTGTCACGGTAGTGCGGGAATTGGGTTAGCGCGACTAGGGAGTTGGTCGGTTATCCCAGAGCCTGAGATTTTCCAGGACATCAATATCTCACTCAGTACTAGTCAGAATAATGGCATCTTCCATCGCGGGTTCGATCATCTTTGTTGTGGCAATGTGGGGAGGATCGAGTTAATGGTGGCAGGGAGTCAGTTGTTAGGCGATCGCCAGTTACTGGCAACGGCACGGGAAAGTATTGAAAAAATGGTGATTACTAGCAAAGAAAGTAGCACTTATGGGCTACTTCCACATATGCCTGATGCTATTTTTTCACCTAGTTTCTATCGAGGTGTTGCTGGGATTGGTTATCAAATATTACGCACAATAAATCCAGAATCAATTCCACCAGTTGTACTTTGGAAATAAGAAAAAACATTTTCAATTATCTATTTGTATCAGCATAAAAAGATTTAAAACTAAATTAATTTTGTTCCTTTTATTCTGGAATATGGGTAGACAATTAAAGTAAAAAATTTTATCATAAGTAGTAAGCAAAAACGCAGTTCACAGATTGCAAATACCAAAAAATAAGGAGTCAAATCAAATGTCTGAAATCAAAATACAAGATCTATCAACTGACATTATCTCTGGCACTAATCTATTTGATGATTCAGAAAATTTTATGATAGAACTTTCTGATGATAACGAACAAATATTAGGAGGTATCGGTTGTCGGCCGTGCATAAAATACAGTTTGATTGAAAGAGATTGTCCCACCTTGGATTATTAATTTATTAAGAAAAAAAATTCTATGGGGATGTTTGTAAAGTATCGGTTGTTACTCACATTAGCTCGAATTATACTTGATCATCAAATACTTTATTTTATTTCAATAAATATCATGATTAATGTATTAATAATCGCTCTTTTCCCTCTTTTCAAACATCTTCTCCATCAAGTAAAAGTAAATATGGACATTTATCCTACGAAAAACAACAAGAATTGGTGTGGGAATTAGGTGAAATCAATATTGGTACTGGAACACTTCAGAAAACAAATCAACGAGTAGCAGAGGCGGTAGAACCAGCTATCAATGATTTGTGGGAATGGGCAACACACAGACCAAATGTACATGTGGATGAGACTCCCTGGTGTGTAATGGGAGTAAAAGAGTGGTTGTGGACAGCTAGTGGAGAAGGGTTTTGCTTATTTCATGCTGCTGATACTCGCGGACGAGTTGAATTGGAAGCGATGTTAGGCACTGAATTTGCTGGAGTATTAAGTTCAGACGATTTTAGTGTTTACAATGGTTACCAAGTTCAAGCACAACAGAAATGCCTAGCTCATTTACTACGGCATTTCAAGAAGGTATTGGCACTCCCTGGTAGAAACAATAATGCTGCTGTTGCCACAGTATTTATTGAATTAATTAATGAAGCTTTTAAGCAGCATCAACACTGGCGGGAAGAGGGAGACCTGATGACCTATTTTCAGTGGGCGATTGATTTCAAAGCACGATTAAATCAAGCTTTGCGAACTTGGCTGGGTTCAGTCGGCTATGCCGCAGGCTTGTTACTTAGCAATGCCTTCTCTCATTCCCCTTTCCTTAACCTGAATTCTTACCATTCTCTAATCTAAACAAAAGTCAAATAAATATCTGATATTTAAATATAAAATTTATCAACTCATGATATCTCTTGTATCAACACAAAAAGAACTGAAACTCAATTAATTTTGTTCTTTTATTCTGAAATATAAGTAGACAATTAAAGTATAGATTTTTATTATAAGTAGTAAGTAAAAACACAGTTCACAGATTACAAATACAAAAAATAAGGAGTCAAATCAAATGTCTGAAATTAAAATACAAGATCTATCAACCCAAAATGTTCCTGGTATGGATTTATTCAATGATTCAGAAAATTTTATGATTGAGTTGAATGATGAGCAAGATCAGAATATTTTAGGAGGAATGAGGTGTGAGGGTGCTGCTAAAACAGGATGTTATGGAGGCAGTGGATGGTGTCATAGCGATTTTGCAGCAACTGATAAAGGGGATTATTGAGCGGTGCAAAGTATACTTAGTATCTCTTTTGACAATAATAATAAGATTAAGTCCAAAGTATCATCTGGACAATCTATCTTTTACTTGTAATTATTACAATATATCATTTGAGATTACTTAGAATAGCCTATTAACCTATCTGAATTTGACGATAATTCAAGTCGCCAAATTCAGGTATGTTTGAATTCGATCAAAAGCTAGATTTATCGATCTGATCGTACAAACTCGAAGTAGCACAAATATTTGAACTAAAGTAAATCAGGAGTCGAACAAATGTCTGAAATTAAAATACAAGATCTATCAACTAATAATATCTCTGGCACTAATCTATTCGATGACTCGGAAAATTTTATGGTAGAGCTTTCTGAAGATAACGAACAAATATTAGGAGGTGTCGATCGTCGATGTTGCAGAAAAAATAGCTATATTGAGATAATTTGTCCTTCATGGGAAGATATTAATTAAAAGAAAATTTTTCTAAAAAGGATGTTTGGAAAGTATTGGTTGTTACTCACATTAGCTGGAATCATACTTGAACATCAAATATCTTATTTTATTTCAATAGATATTACGATCAATGTATTAATAATCGCTCTTCTCCGTATTTTTAAACATCCTCTCAATTAAGTAAAAGTAAATTAGGAGTCGAATAAATGTCTGATATTAAAATACAGGATATATCAACTCATGATACCTCTGGTGCGGATCTGTTTGGTGATTCAGAAAGTTTTATGGTGGAGCTGAGTGATGATAATGAGAGTATAATCGGAGGTGCTATTACAATTTACGAAGATAGTATTTGCCTTAATCATAGCTTTGACCATTGCTACAGCACTGAAATGTAGTAACTGATTTAAAACGCTCCCACCTAAATTCTGGTTCTGAAGATATTTGTACGCCATTAGATTGAACTAATGATATGGAAACAACTAAGACATCCAATGAATATCAAATGTCTTAGTTGTTAATAATTTTTATTTACCTGATCAGCCAGCTTTAAAGTACTTTATTACTTGCTTCAATCTGACTGACAACCTGAACTTGTTCTTTTTGCTGCTCTAGCCATTCATAATACAAATCCAACATAATTTTCTGCCGTAACTTCTGATCCAATTCTGGTTCAATAATCTCTTCCACCAAAACTAGATAGACTCCATCAGCGGTAACAATTGGTTTTAAAAGTTGTGAAGGTGCAGCAGCAAAAACCGCAGCCGAAACTTCTGGCTTCATCTCAGTACGCTTAACTTTACCTCGGTAGCCTCCTTTTCGCCTTAATTCAGTATCTTGAATATATTGCTGTGCAGCTTCTTGAAAACTGATTTCACCTTCTTGAATTTCATAAAAAAGCTCGATCGCCTCATCTCGATCATCTAAGATAATCTCGTAGATAATCGCACCAGCATAATCTAATTGATGTTCGTAGAAATAAGACTCTACTCGCTCGGCAAAAAGATGATTAGTTAGTTTTCTTGAGATCAGAGTAATATAAACAATTTCTTCAAAATCATCGAGAGAAAGAGCATACTTTTCTAACCAGACCCAAGTAGCTTGAGCATCTTTGAGTTGACTCATCGCCCTCATTTGATCGGATGCTTGCTGTAATTCTTCTTTGGTTACTTTAATACCTGCTGCTTCGGCTGCGGAGATGATAATTTTTCGCTCAATGATTTTCTCGGTCATTTCAGGGATTTTACAAGAAAGTTGAACTTGATGAAAGATATCTTCGTTGGTGATAGTGATAGTAATAGTCTGGGTCATGATTTTTCTCTTGTGTTGGATGTAAGTTGAATAAAATTTGATGTATTGCCAGCAATCAAAGCTCCAAACCTCCTCGTTGTAATTTCTTAAAGGGATCGAGAATAAAGTCGATGATGCGACGCTGACGCACGATAACTTCCGCTGCTACTGTATCTCCAGGGCGCAAAGCAATACATTTATGGGCTGTAGGCAGACAATCGCGATCTAGCTTGATTTCTAAGTTGTAGTTAGCGACCTTACCTTGCTTGGAAGTGGGAGAAATACCCGTTAGCTTGCCTGTAACAATTCCATAATCTTGAAAGGGATAGGCATCAAACTTGAGCTTGACGGGCATTCCTTTAGCTAGAGAACCACTTTCTGCCGTTGCCATCTGGGCTATAACTACCAGCGGCGAATCTTCAGGAGCAATTTCTGCTACTTTATCTCCTGGCTGTAACACATCCCCTGGCTTTTGAATTGGCAGATCGAAAACTGTACCTTTAACAGGGGCTTTAAGTACTGTTTGTTTTAACTTATACTGAGCCGAGGCAATTTCGCTTTGGCTTTGGGCAATCTCTGTGGCGAGGGTAGCAATTTCCGATTCAGTGTTTTTAAGTTGTTCTCTACTTTTCAAGACAGCCAACTTACCTGTATAGGTTAAAGTGCGATCGCCTTTTTCTTGTTGCTGTAGTTGTAATTGCGCTTTGGCGATCGCAGATTCGGCTTGACGAATTACTTGGGCATAACTATTTTGTTGCTCCTTTAAACGCAGTTTTGCCTGTTTAAACTCTGATTGAGCTTTGTCGTAGGCTTGTTGTTTTTCGGCGATTATGTTTTCTTGTTCGACTAATTGAACTTCAGAAATAACTCCTTGTTTGACAGCTTGGCGATAGCGTTCAATTTCTGTTTGGGCTTTAATTAAAACTTTTTGCGCAGAATTTACAGCCGTCTGAGTGTAGACAAAATTTTGTTTGGCTTGATTTATTTGAGCTAATTTTCCTGATTTTTGCGAGTTATAGGATGCTTGAGAAAATTGAAACTGTTGTTCTGCCTGAGCGACTTGTGCCTGTTTTTCTAGCTTTTGAGCCTGAATTTCTTGTTCTTGGGTATTAACCGTTAGCAATAGCTGTTTTTTAAGTAATTCCAACTGATTACGTTGATTTTGTTGACCTGCTAACTTAGCTTGTAATTGCTGGAGTTCCGAACTAGCGAGGTCAGATTCAAGCTCCAATAAACTTTGTCCTGCTTCGACAACATCGCCCGTTTGAACATTAATGGCAGCGACAGTGCCAGCTACGGGGGCATCTAGGATAAAAGTTTTACCACTGGGTTCTAATCTGCCTGTGGCTTTTCCCGTCTCATCGACTTGAGAGAACATTGCCCAAGGTAGAGCGATCGCCGTAAAGATAGCCAGAAAATATAGCAGTCCTCGCGTCCAGACTTGAGGTAAAGTATCAATTAATTCTTTGGTTTGACTAGACCAATCAGGTTGAATTTGACTAGGACGTGCCAGGACAATTGCTGAACTAGCTGGAGTAGATGATTGATTAGGAGAAGTAGGCAGCAATGGCGTTGGCGCAGAATTAAGCCTCAGAGCTTCAGTTCTGGTTCTTGGCTGGAGAACGGTATCGTCAGTTTTATTGGCGTCTAGTTTTTCTAGTAGTCCTGGAGAAAACTGCCAATAGCCCTTATGAACAAACCTAATACTGTGGTTTAGTTCCTCTAGAGGAGTCGTTTTGAGTAGATAACCTTTTGCCCCTGAATTAAGTACCTGCTTAACATAATCATCTTCATCATGACTGCTAAGGACAATTATTTTAGTTTGACTGAATTGTTGAGCGATCGCTCTAGTAGCCTTGATACCGTCCATGCCTGGCATCTCAATATCCATCAAAACAATATCAGGATTTAAAGTTTTGATTTGTTCTAAAGCCGTCTGAGCATTATCGACACTGCCGACTATTTTAAAATCTGGTTGGGGTGCTAAATAGTTGTGTAGTGTTTCTCGAATTGAATCACTATCATCTACTAATATGATGCTGATATTTTGCTCCACAATTCCTTTAGGGACAGGCAAAATAGCCGTATCCTTTGAGCTAACCGTAACTTTTCCGTTCACCATGTCATTTTTTGATTATTTGCGTAAAATTATTTGCGTAAACCTTTTCCCTTTAACCCTTGCCCTTTTCCCAAACCTCATAGATTAAAAAGGATTTCTTTCATCCAACCACCGCCAACTGTTGCTGATTGAGATAAAAGTAGTGACCGCGTTTAGCCATCAAGGCTTCGTGAGTACCACTTTCGACAATAATTCCTCGATCTAGCACCAGAATTAAATCTGCATTGCGCACGGTAGAAAGACGATGAGCAATTATAAAAGTAGTACGGTTGTGGAGAATCTGATTGAGGTTATTTTGAATAATTCGTTCTGATTCGGCATCAAGACTACTGGTAGCTTCATCGAGAATCAATAATGGTGGATTGCCTAATAAAGCACGGGCGATCGCCAACCGCTGTCTTTGACCCCCAGAAAGCATCCCGCCCCCTTCGCCAATTTGAGTTTCGTAACCCAGGGGAAAATCTTGAATAAACTCGTGGGCGCCCGCCTGTTGAGCAGCAGCGATAATTGTGGCTATGTCTGCATGAGGCTGAGAAAGACTGATATTTTCGCGAATCGTCCCGCCAAACAAAAAAGTATCTTGATCTACCACACCTACCTGTTCTCTAAGCGATCGCCAGGAGATATTAGCTAGATCGTAGCCATCGATATAGATATTCCCTTCGGTGGGCAGATAAAGACCCAAAAGTAGTTTGGAAATCGTCGTTTTCCCCGAACCACTGCGCCCCACTAGTGCCACTGTTTGCCCTGGTTGGACTGTGAAAGAGAGATTTTCTAAAGTATTAATTTTACTTTCTGGATGATAGCGAAAAGTAACCTGATCAAAGCGAATTTGACCACAAATAGGCGGTAAAGAAGCACGATTAGAATCTTGTAAATCTTCTTCTAAATCGGTATCAATAACATCATTGATTCGTTCGATGGCAATAATTACTTCTTGCAACTCATTCCACAGCACAATTAACCGTCGAAAAGGATTAATGACATTACCCAAAAGCATATTAAATGCCACCAACTGTCCAATAGTTAGTTCGTTTTTAATTACTAACCAAGCACCAAACCAAAGTAATGCGGTACGAGTAGTATTTTCAATAACTGCGCTAAATATTTGTAATCTATTGCTAATTACCTGTCCAGAAAAGTTCTTTTTAATGGCTTTACCAAACAAATCTTCCCAATTCCACTGTACAGAGTCTTCTACCGCCATCGATTTGACCGTACGAATCCCCGTTAAAGACTGGATTAAATATCCTGTTTCTTCCGCGTGGGCAGCAAAAATCTCGCGAGAAATCCGTTTTAAGAAGGGTGTGGCTACTAATGCCAAGATCACAAACGGCGGCACAATGACTAAGGTTAGCAGTGCCATCTTCCAGCTATACCAGAACATCAATCCGACATAAACAAACACCGTCAATAAATCGAGGACGATTGATAAAGCTTCTCCTGTCAAGAATCTTTGAATCTTATGATTTTCTTGGACACGAGCAATAATATCGCCGACATAACGAGACTCAAAAAAGCCCAAAGGCAATCGCAAAGTATGGTTGATAAAACCGACAATCAAAGATAGATCGACTCGATTAGCCGTATGGTCTAATAAATACTGGCGTAGTCCAGTCATGGCAACTTGAAACCAACCAAAAATCAGCAATCCTAAACCGACTGCGGTTAAAGTTAGATTACTTTGCTGCACCACTACTCGGTCTAAAAGTAACTGGGTAAATAGAGGAGTAATTAAGCCAAAAACCTGAATTAACAGGGAGGCGATAAATATTTCTAATAGCACTACTCCATGGGGTTTGACCAATTCAAAAAACTGCCAAAAAGGGGTACTAGCTTCAGGAGCGTCTTTGAGTAATGCTGTCGGCTGCAATAGCAATGTGTAGTTAGTCCAACCCTCCTTAAATTCTTGGTAAGAAAAACTACGCTGTCCGATGGCAGGATCGCCGACAATCACCCGATCTTTAGTCACCTGATAGACGACGATATAATGTTTTCCCTCCCAATGAGCGATCGCAGGTAAGTTTTGTCTCGCTAAGCGATCTAAACTGGCTTTAACTGGACGAGTAGTAAAACCTAAACTCTCAGCAGCGGTGGCTATTCCTCTTAAAGAAGAACCATTGCGATCGACATTGGCAATATCTCGCAAACGACTAACGCTAAACTTCTTACCCCAGTAACGACCAATCATGACTAAACAGGCTGCACCACAATCTGATCCACTCTGTTGAGCGTAGAAGGGATAGCGACGACTGACTTTTTGCCAGAAATGACCGATTTTTAAACTAGGATGGGGGAAATAAGCCTTATTTACTTTTTTGCCTGTTTGTCCTGTCTTTTGCTCAGTATCAGTAAAAACTTCTCGCGGCTTGGCTTCAGGCTTAGTTAGAGTTAAATCTTGATTAACATTAGTAATAAGAGAATCATACTTTTGCGCCTGCTGATATAGACGTTCTTGTATTTGAGGATGCTTTCTAACTAGGGTTAAAAGTAATTCAGGCGGCAGATAACATAGTTCTAAATTGCGGGAGGCTCTAGCGGAATAAGCCTTAAAATCAGCATCGGGAAAAAAAGTAGCTTCGCCAAAAGCTTCGCCAATGGTTAAGTTAGTAATCAACTCATCAGAACTATTTATCAACCGTACTTTTCCTGAAACAACAATATACAGTCCTGCTTCTGCCCCAGCCGTCTGCCAAAACTTACCGACTTTTGGTTCAATTATTTTGCTCTGTTGGAGATAGTTAGCGAATTCTGATTCAGAAAAACTATGCCCTAAAACATCACTAATCTGCTGACGAGAAATTTTAGATATATTTTGCACCATGATTTTAGTTATTAGTGAGGGGATTAAAGTTCCAGATTTCTGAAGTGTCCAACATAGAAACAGTATCTAAATTGCCGATTTGAATACCTTCTCTGGCGCTATCGCTTTCGGTTTCTAGAGTCGGTTTTGGTCGAGTAGATAACCCCATCTGTTTTAATAATCGGTTTAGATGTTGAGGGGTTACCTTAATCCCCAATTCTGCCTGAAGATGCTGGCTAAGTTTTTGCGCAGTCCAACGTTTAAAAGGATACTGATAGTCTTTATTTGGAACATTGATTGCTTGTGGACTGGTAGTCACTAGCTGCTTTAAACGCTGTAGATACTCTTCATCTACTAAAGTGGGGCGACCAATGGGATTCGACTGCCAGTGATGTGCCTGGTTAGTTTTTGCCATCGTAATCCAATGTCTAGCTGTAGCCTGACAGCATCCTAATTGTTGACAGATTTGAACCTGGTTTTCCCCCTCATCAGCCAGGAGCATTATCTGTATACGTTGAGATTCTTTATCAGTCAGTTTTCGTTGCAAACTTTTTTGCAGTAACTTGCGCTGAAATACTGTTAAATATTTACCCGCAGGCTCGCATTGATTATCTTCTAGATTGTTTTGTTGCTTTGGTGACATGAGCTAACTGAGAACTTAATTTAAGTAGTTTTGTTACTTCTATTTACCTTTCAGTGATGAACAGTAAAACTCTGCAATCTTGTTGCATTACTTCATAATTCGTAGAAACTCAAGTTTGATACTCAAAAAGTAAAGAAATGTAAAGACATTGCATAACAGTTTTGAAAACTGCTGATGAGTAAAAAGAAAGTCATATATATACGGAGAGAAAAATGACTGTAAATATAACTAAAAATGCTGATGGTACGATTACTTGCTGGGGAAAAGAAGAGTTGATCATCCCATCAGGTGGCCCTGTTGTGAGACAGAACAATATTGGACCTTTTCCTGAATTTGCAGAAGAACCATCTGTAGTTGTTTCAATTTTTACTAACAATGACAATGGAGGGAGTGGCCCCTTCACTATCACGGGTATTGACTCCGCTGCTCCTAACTTCACCTTGTTCAAGATAACTGCGACGGATTGTCAAGGAAGAAATGATTCTCTCAGTACCTGGTTCTGCAACTTTATTGTTATCGGAAAACCTTTGTAAAAGATGATTCGATTCATATCCATAATAATGCGGGAGTACAGACAATTCTGGATATGTGCAGTACCAACTCAATGAGGCAAGGCGATCGCATTTGCAACGAACATTACTTGAATTTAGCTAGTTTGAGAGTATAAAACGATGATTAAAACTGGACAGAGTAATAGTGTTAACTTGCGGAAAACAATCAAGAAAATTAGACGCAAGAAGAAAGAGAAATTTTTCCAAAGTAGTTCTCAAAATAATCTTTGCTCTAGTAATTTAGGTAGCGATATTTTAATTAGTCGCTCTGGACAAGCCAAAATTGATAATTTGGAAAGCTGTCAAACCTTAATTGATTGCGATTTTATTGTCTTTTAGGTTAATTTCTCTCGTTATTGTTTGAGGGCAGTAATAAATTATGAAGATTTTCAAGATAGATGCGATCGCTTTTCTTTCCCATACCTCACACTCTAAGGCGATCGCTTTGACAATTTTTACAATTTTGATGAATTAAATTAACTTATGAAACTTTTTTGAAACTTTTTGGTAACAATCGCGATCGCAGTCGAAGTAATCCGTTAAATTGATTTATTAAACAGCACGAGAAATTCTCAGTGAAGGAGCAAAAACATGGAATCTATATCAATAAATAATCCCGAATCTTTAAGTCCAAAATCAAAATCAAACCCAATACAGGGCATATTAGTTAATTTACTTTATCTCGAAGATGGTAATAACTTCGCTGCGGTTGTAATTAAAGAAGAAGATAGTGATAAGTTATTTACTCTTACTGCTGAATCCGATCTAATGAATGAAGCGAATGCAATTCAGGTCAATAACTTAGAAGGTTTTCAATCTAGACTACAAGATGCCTTCTATCATGACTCTTTAGTGAGTATATACTATGAAAACAACAGAATAGACTCTTTAGTAATCATTAAGCAAGCTCAAAATATTAAGCGAGATCCTCTCGTTCAGGTAGGAGCATCAACCAAATGTCATCTTTCGCCTAATCGTTGTAAATGATAATAGTATATTTTATGAATTTGTAAGTTGAGTAAACCAGAAAGTTATAAGCAAAAGTCGAAGTAAAAAATCTAAGCTACCTGACAAAACTACGACAGTATATTTATGAACTTCAAGGTTGAGGAACGAATTAGAGTAGATTTAGCTCTTCAACCCATAGCTATCTCCTGGCATTTTTCCCATAAAAATTGTGAAACTTTCCTTTATTGGTCTTTATATTCTCCCTAGTATCCTATGGGCAGGGTTGGCGAACATCGATTTAGCTGCCGCCCAGTCTATTCAAACCGATGGCACTACCCCTACCCAACTGACAAGTTGTTCTGGTGATTGTCTTATTGAAGGCGGATTACAGCAGGGAAACAATCTATTCCATAGCTTTGAGAGATTTAATGTCGATGCAGGTGCAACAGTCCTGTTTCAAGATCCTGGAGTGACTAACATTTTGGGTCGAGTTACTGGCAATCAACTTTCTGAAATATTAGGCACTCTCGGTGTCAGTGGAGGAGATGCAAATTTGTTCTTGCTCAATCCCAATGGCATTATCTTTGGGCAAGATTCCAGCTTGGATCTCAATGGCTCTTTTTTAGCGACTACCGCCAACGCCCTACGCTTTGGTTCACAGGGCTTGTTAGATGCTACACCTAATGAGATCCCTTTGCTAACTATTAATCCTTCTGCCTTGGTTTTTGCCCCAGGCAATCAGGGAACTATTACCAACGAATCCAGCCCCCCCGCAGGAAATAATCCTGAAAATCTGGCAACCTTTGGTTTACGAGTGCCGAATGGTAAAAGTTTACTCCTGGTGGGAGGAGATGTGAATGTTAATAGTGGCAGTGTATATGCTTTAGGAGGTCGGATTGAGTTGGGAGGGTTGGCAGAGCAAGGGGAGATCTTCCTGGAGATTGCGGATGGCAATCAAAGCAATCTTAGTCTTGGTTTCCCCGAACAATCTGCTAGAGCAAATGTATCCCTAAGCAATGGTACTTTTATTGAAGTAGCTTCTCCTGACAATAGCGGTGATATTGCCATCAATGCCCAAAATATAACTATTGCCGATGGAAGTGGGGTAACAGCTGGAATCGTTGGCAATTTGACAACTGCTGCTAGCCAAGGGGGAAATATTACCCTTGATGCCACGGACAAAATAGCAATCACTAACAACAGTGTAGTTGCTAATCAAGTATTTTCTTCAGAAACGAAAGGAAATGCGGGGGATATAGCTATTAATGCTGATTCACTATTTATAAGTAATGGCTCTTTTATAGATGCTAGTACTTTAGGGCAAGGAAATGCAGGAAACATAGATATCCGCTTGACAGGGGATTTAGTTGCCAATTCTGACAGCGTAATTCTCAGCCAAATATTCTCAGGGGCAATAGGAAATGCAGGAAACATTAGCATCGAAGCCAATAACATAACCCTCGATGGTGGTTCTCAGCTAGTATCTAATGTTTTGGGGCAGGGTACAGGGGGAAATATCTCTTTAAATGCTCTTGATTCAGTCAATATCACTGGATTTGGCGCAAGTGAACTTAGATTGTCCAGCGGTATAGTGACTGCCACAGATGCTAACGCTACTACAGGAGTAGTTGGCAGAGGTGATGCAGGGAACATTACGATTAATACAAATAGTTTTCGGATCGCCGATGGTGGGCTGATTAGTTCTCAGACTCTTAACGATAGTGATGGCGGTAGTATCTCCATCGATGCTAATAATTTTTCTGTTATCGACGGTGGACAGGTAGCTACTTCAGCGGCTAGTGCAGGTGATGCGGGGGATATCAATATTCAAACTACCGATCGGGTTTTACTCTCAGGTAGTGAACCCAGTTTTGCTAATCGATTGGCTGAATTTAGTGATGAAACTTTAGGTAATGAAGCCCCAGGCAATAGTGGTTTTTTTGCTAATGTGCGTGCCGATGCTTCGGGAGCGGGGGGCAATATTAGCGTTGAGGCAGGACAGTTAGATATTGCCGATGGTGCGGAGATCGATGTTAGTGCAGCGGGGACAGGGGTTGCAGGAAGTTTAAGTATCGATGCTCAAGACGTTACTTTAGATAAGGGCAGCCTCACCGCCGAAACGAGAGTGGGGGATCGAGGAAATATATCTTTAAATAATGCTGATACTCTCCTGCTCCGCAACAATAGCCAAATTAACACCGATGCCGAGGCATCCGCCACGGGGGGCAATATTACTATTAGCGCCCAGGGTATTGCTGCTTTAGACAATAGCAATATTACCGCCAATGCAGTGCGGGGGCAAGGGGGCAATATTCAGATTACTACCGAGGGTATTTTTAGCGAGCCTGATAGTCAAATTACTGCTGCTTCTGAGTTGGGTATTGATGGCACAGTTACTTTAAATACTCCTGATGTTGACCCCACTTCGGGCATTATTGAATTGCCTAATGCACCGATTGATGCGGAAAATATTTTAGCTCAAGATCTCTGCAAACTTGAGGACGAAAAGATTGCTAAGGGTAGCTCGTTTATTATTACAGGGCGGGGAGGTTTAACTCCCACATCGGCAGATTCTTTAGGTGATGCAGATCATGTTGTTAACTGGGCAAGTCGTGAAGATCTAGAAGTTAGTCAAAATGGTGCGGTGGGAATACGTCAACGGGAAATAAATAACTTAGAAAAAGATTCAGCAAATATCAGTTATCCCGACATCAAACAATCCCAAGGTTTGGTGGTGACAGCCGATGGCAGTACGTGGTTAACGGCAACTGCCCAAAACGCATCTAATCAGAATCCTAACCTCGCACATCCAGATTGTCGAACGGTAGGATCAGCAACAAACAAATAATTCCTATAGGGGCGAAAAGCCGTTCGCCTCTAGGGTTCACGCGCCAAAGTAACTAAATGTAACAAATTGCAGAATGATAAGCGATCGCCCTGATAGATAAATAGTTCGAGAATATCTTTTCTCTAGAGTAGGGTGTTGGTTAGGGTCAGCACTCTTTATCTTTTTGACTATTGTTGCAATAATAGCTATGGATCGAGGGGTTTTAAAGTTGATAGCAAATAAATTTAAAGTAACCAGCACATTACTCATATCTACGACTTATTTACTATTAATAACAACTAATCTGGTTCAAGCACAGAATGCTCCTCCTTCTGCCATTCCCCCCCTACCGCCTCAACTTCCCCCAGACGAACCAGAAACTCTCCCGTCTTTAGAAGAAATACTGCCTGAATTAAAACAGCAACCTGCTTCAGATCATCCCGACAATACTAAAGACTTTTTTAATACATTTTTCGTCAAAAAGTTTGAGATTGTAGGCAGCACAGTTTTTACCCCCGAAGAATTAGCCGAGGTGCTAAAACCTTTTACTCTGCGTCGTCTATCTTTTACCGAAATTTTGGCAGCACAACGGGCGATCGATCGCCTGTATTTTAATCGCGGTTATATTACATCAGGAACTTTTTTACCTCCACAAAAGTTAGAAGCTGGAATTGTAACTATAGAAGTTGTGGAGGGGAGTTTAGAAGCAATTAACATCCAAGGTTTAAACAGATTAAATTCTGGCTATGTACGCAGTCGCCTTCAAATTGCCACCAAGGCACCTTTAAATAAAGATAAGCTACTCAACGCTTTGCAACTATTACAGCTAGATCCTTTGATTGAAAACTTAGCTGCGGAATTAACAGCAGGGACTAGACCTGGGAGTAGTATTCTAAAATTAAGTCTTAACGAAGCAGATCCTTTCGATCTCACTCTAGCTTTCGATAATTATCGCGCTCCTAGTGTGGGGACAGATCGTAGAAGTGTGCAATTAACTCATCGTAATTTAATTGGCTTTGGCGATCGCCTGAGTATCGGTTATCTTAATACTGATGGTAGTAATTCTCTCAACGATCTTGATTACACTATTCCCCTTAATGCTCATAATGGTACATTTAATTTTCGTCTTGGTTATACCGCTAGTGAAATTATTGAAGAGCCTTTTGCTCGCTTCGATATTGAATCGACCAATACTAATTATGAATTTACCTATCGTCAGCCTTTACTCCAAAAACCAACTAAAGATGTAGCAATTGGGTTGACTTTTGACCGAAATGATTCACAACTTACTTTGGCAGGTAAGCCCGAAGCCTTATCGCGGGGTGCGTCAGCCGATGGAGAAACTCATATTAGTGCGCTGCGTTTTTTTCAAGAATATACTAGCCGTAATAGTAATCAAGTTTTCGCCTTAAGATCTCAATTTAGTTTGGGGATTGATGTTTTGGGTGCAACTATCAACGATGATTCTCAACCAGATGGCAAATTTTTAGCTTGGCGAGGACAGGCTCAATATCTTAGACTGCTTAATTCTAATTTTACTTTGCTGTTGCGCTCAGATTTGCAGGTGGCTAATGAGGCTTTGCTGTCTACAGAGCAATTCAGTTTAGGCGGTGGCTTAAATGTTCGGGGTTATCGCCAAGATGCTTTATTAGGGGATAACGGCTGGTTTAATTCCGCAGAGATCAGAGCTACAGTGCTACGTATTCCCCAGGCAAAGATTAGTCTTCAATTTACTCCCTTTGTTGATTTTGGTAAGGTTTGGAATTCTGATGAGCTTGAACTCGATACCAATACCCTCGTCTCTACAGGCATTGGTTTACGTTTACAAATTAGTGACTATTTCACTTCTAGTTTAGCTTGGGGTATTCCTTTGGTAGATATCGATACGGAAGGGGATAGCTGGCAGGAGCAGGGAGTTTATTTTTCCTTGGAATTGAAACCATTTTGATTAAATGGGTAATGGGTCGATATTAAAGCTAACGGCTAATAGCTAATAGCTTAAAACTAGTTCATTTGAACGAAGTTAATCCACATTAGACGTATGAATTATGAGTTTGTTAAATAAATTATTATTATTCGTTAGCGCGATCGCCTTAATTTTATTATTACAACAGCCCCAGATCATTTTGGCTGCTAGCGACCAAACGATTCAAGCCAGAGAGCAACAAGCCGAGGAACTCTATCAACACTATCAATATCCAGAAGCGATCGCAATTTTGAAAACAGTAATTAAACAATATCAAAGCCAAGGAGATGTAGTTGGTAGTGTAGTTACGACTCGTAATTTGGCTTTAGTCTATCAAAAGCTAGGAGCCTGGAAAGAAGCAGCAGCTACTTTAACTCAAGGAGAAAAAACCATTGCAACTATCCCTAGTGAATCAGAAAAAAATCAGTTATTAGCTCAAGTTTTGGAAGTTAGAGGACAAGTAGAATTATCATTAGGGCGATCGCAAGCAGCTTTAGAGACATGGCAAAAAGCTACTTCTTTGTCTGAAGAACAAGGAAATATTATCGGGGCAACTCAAGGGAAAATCTATCAAGCTAACGCTCTACAGGCACTAGGTTTATATACTCAAAGTATTGAAATTCTCACGGCAACTAATAGTCAGCTACAAAACGTCCCTGATAGTTTACTCAAAGCTCAAGCTTTATTAAATTTGGGCAATGTTTTCAATCGTATTGGTAAATATCAACTCGCCCAAACAACTTTAAAATCTGCTTTAGTTGTTGCTCAAGCATTAGAGAATCAACCGACGATGGCTGATATTTTACTGAGTTTAGGCAACAATGCTAAGTTGCAAGCTCAACCAAAAGTAGCAATTGACTTTTATCAACAGGCGATCGCTATTGCCCCCCAACCAGATATTCAATTAAGGGGCAAGCTAGATCGACTGGAAGTTCTAATCAGTTTGGCAGAAACTAAAACTGCCTCTGACTTAGCTACAGAAATTCAACAGCTTCTATCCCAACTCCCCCCGAACCAAACCACAATCCAAGGACAAATTAGTTTAGCTCGTCATCTAATGGAGTTAGACAATCAACCGAGGCAAGTTGCCGCATTGTTAGTCGATGCCGTTAAGCAATCTAAAACCTTAAATATCACCAGAACCGAAGCTGAATCCCTAGGAATCTTGGGAAATCTCTATGAGCGCCATCAGCAATGGCAAGAGGCAGGGCAGATCACCGAACAGGCTCTAATTAAGGCTCAAAGTATTAATGCCAGGGAATTAACCTATCAATGGCAATGGCAACTGGGTAGAATACTTCAGGCTCAAGGAAATATTAAAAGCGCGATCGCCTCTTATACTCAAGCGACTGAAAATCTTCAATCCCTCAGAAGCGATTTAATCGCCATCAGTTCTGACATCCAGTATTCTTTTCGCGCCAAGATTGAGCCAGTTTATCGCGAGCTAGCAGCACTATTATTACGATCGGGAGCTAGCCAAGCCAATTTAAACCAAGCCAGACAGATAATTGAATCCTTACAGCTAGCCGAACTAGATAATTTCTTCCGCGATGCTTGTTTAGACGCTAAACCAAAGCAAATCGATCAACTAGATCCTAGCGCTGCAATTATTTATACAATTATCCTAGGCGATCGCCTAGAAGTTATCGCTGCTATTCCAGGTCAACCATTACATCATTATTCCAACGATTTACCCCCCTCAGAAATCGAGATTGTCATCACCTCTGCCCATAGTCAACTAATTGAGCCTCGCCGCCTTAATTTAAGACTGTTTCAAGAAGCTTATGACTGGTTGATTCGTCCCCTAGAAGCCGAATTACAAGCCAACAAGATTAAAACCTTAGTCTTTGTTGCCGATGGTATTTTACGTAACCTGCCCCCTGCTACTTTGCATGACGGTCAACAATATCTGATTGAAAAATATAGCGTAGCGATCGCCCCTAGTCTACAACTTACGGAGTTACAAGCTACAGAGCAAGACCGTAAAAGCATCTTATTAGCAGGACTTTCTGAACCTCGACAAGGCTTTTCTCCCTTGCCTGGAGTCAAACAAGAAATCGAGCAGATCGAACAGATTGAGCAACTAGTTGCCTCAAACGTCTTGCTAAATGACAGTTTTACCGAACTAAACTTTAATCGCTTTGCCAATCAAACTCCTTTTCGGGTAGTTCACTTAGCAACCCATGGTCAATTTAGCTCTAAAGCCGAAGATACTTTTGTCTTGACTTGGGATAATCGCATTAACATTGATGAATTGAGTCGCTTACTGCGTGGGGATAGTAAACAATTGCGTCCCATTGAACTGTTGGTACTGAGTGCTTGTCAAACAGCTACAGGCGATCGCTTGGCAACATTGGGATTAGCAGGAATCGCCGTGCGTGCGGGAGCGCGTAGTACAGTAGCCTCTTTATGGTCAGTTAGCGATCGAGCTACTGTCAGTTTAATGACTAATTTCTATCGAAAATTAGCTCAAGATAACATCACTAAAGCCGAAGCTTTGCGTCAAGCTCAAATATCAACTCTTAAAAACGATGCTTTTTCTCATCCTTTTTTCTGGTCAGCATTTATTTTGGTAGGAAATTGGCAATAAGTAATTGATAGTTATTTATCTTTGGCACATATCTGAGTATTCACCAAAGATGGATTAATTGCCGACTTCTCTTCAATTAAATCTTGCCATCCCAATTTAGCTAGTAGCTGATTCCAAGCTGATTCCATCTGAAGGTTATCAGGTTCGGCTATGCGGTTTTGTGCTACTTCGGTTAGGGCATCATATAAAAGATTGTGTTTTAGATAGATTGTATATTTCTCAGCCTTAGAAGCAGCAGCTAGTTGAGGTTTTAATTGAAAATCTAACGCTGAACGGGACAACCAACCTGCTAAAGCAATTTCTGATTCTCGATTTCTTCCAGCACAATCAACCTGAAGACTCCAAGCGTAATTGATTTCTGGTGCGAGTGCGTAGCGTTTTTCTTGGGGTGCTTTTATACCGATGACTGACAATTTTTGATCGTTTTGAATGACGCGATCGTAGATCTTCTTGCCTGTTTCCAGCTCAGTAATGACAAACTTCATCTGAGCTACTTTGTTCATCTTCTGGGGAACATAAAACCAAAAAGTCGGATAAGGAGATAACGTAAACTCTCGATTGTCATTTCCTAATAAATAGACGATTTGCTGTCGATCTATACCACATAGAGCATTTTCAGGCTGATTATCTCTTGTTCCCCCCGCAGCAAAATCCCCTTGGGGAGAACCTGTATCTGGTGCTGATGGTAATCTATTGTTACTGCTTTTCTTTTCTTTGGCACTTCCAGGTTGAGGAATTAAAAGAAAAGCTATTAATAAAGTAAGAACGGGAATTATCCACTTTGGTTTTGCCATTGACTTCTAGAACAAGCAGTTTTCAGCAAGATTTTTCGCTAAAAACAAAATATCAAAGTTATATGATTAACTACATGATACCAATTAAGTTCTTGGTTATTACCAACCCTCAAAATATTAATGTTTGTAACAAATTGCAGAATAGTTATTATTCTAGGAGAAAAGTAATTATCAGAATGTACTAAAGGAGCATAGATTACAACTGTATTACTAAGTTTTCAAGTTTAATTTCCGACTATATGGCAAAAAAAGTCAACACTTTAGCCCAGCTGATTCAAGAAGTCTGTGAACATCCTCATGGAAGTAGACAGCGTCAGAAAAAATTAACGCAAATTATCAGATTAGTCAGCAATAAATTATGGCAAGAAAATACTGATTATTATGAAGATGCTTTACAAGAAACTTGGATATATTTTTGTCAAAATATCTGTGAGGGAAAAACTGCTAAACCATATAATCCCGATCGGGCTAGCCTAGTCACATGGTTAAATAACTATCTAAAATGGAGATTAAAAGATGGTTACATAAAAACAGAAAAGCAAACTCAACAAACTGCATCAGTGAGAGTCGATCGAAGTAACAAAATTATCGATCCAGTGGATAACTTACCCGCCAAGCCAAATATTCCTCCCCTAATTGAAGAAATTGAAGCCTGGGTATCAAAAGATCCCGAACATAAATTACGTCAAATTCATTTAGACAATCATCCACAAATTACTT
The DNA here is from genome assembly GCA_046050865.1 of Cyanobacteriota bacterium. Lineage (GTDB taxonomy): Bacteria > Cyanobacteriota > Cyanobacteriia > Cyanobacteriales > Xenococcaceae > Waterburya. The sequence continues at coordinate 4,804 of JBJOPG010000012.1, read as the reverse complement.
GTCAGCTCCTGATTTTAAAAAGATTACCACCAGAAACCTCATGGAAAACCTTAGCAGAGCAATATGGAATCTCCGCAGGAACATTGAGTAGCTTTTATCAACGTAAATGTAAGCCATTACTACGAGAGTTTAGTAAATTTCAAGGGTATATATAAACAAAATAAGATTTATTATGGTTGTCAATTTCCCAGACATAGAAAACATTGCTATTCCCTTGCCTATTACTTCAGAAAATAGAGCCATAGCTTGTAATTTTGCTCGACAACAAGCTACTCAGCAAAAAGCTAAGCAGGTTTTGTATAATACTTTGGCAGTATTGACGGTAAAAAACTATTTAGAAATGCTCGGTGTCGCGACAGATTTATCGAATAGCGATAGTTGGAATCCTGTGATGCGAGCCTGTGATAACGTGGCAGATTTGAATGTTTTAGATTTAGGTTCATTAGAATGTCGTCCTCTACAAAGTTTAGACATTAGCTGTCATATTCCCATGGAAGTTTGGGATTTACGTCTGGGTTATGTGATGGTCAAAATTGACGACTCTCTGAAAAAAGCAGAGCTTTTGGGATTTATGGCGCAGGTCGCTAGTGAAGAGATCGCTATTGCTGATTTACAACCTATGGAAGCATTAATCGATCGCCTTCATGATTTGAGGACATTAATTGCTAATTCTTCGGTGATTAACCTAGGGCAATGGTTAGATAATATCTTTACCGCAGGTTGGTCAACAGTTGAAAGTCTTTTAAATCCCGAACAATTAATTCCTGCTTGGGGATTTAGAAATGCTGAATCAGCTAATTCTAATTCTGAGCAACCAAAATCAACTAATGAAACTAATAATACTCGAAGAGCCAAATTAATTAATTTGGGAATTCAGTTAAAAGATCGCCCAGTAGTATTGTTAGTAGATATTACGCCAGAAGTCAATGGTAATATTGCGGTTACGTTACAGGTGCATCCGAGTTTCAATGATGCCTATGTACCTGAAACTCTGATTTTAAGAGTTATTGAATCATCAGGACAAGTTTTTATGGAGGCTCAAGCAAGAAGTCGAGACAATTTTATTCAGCTGCAATTTTCTGGAGAATCAAAAGAGCTTTTTACAGTGCAAATAGTGTTAGATGATGCTGAACTTCTTGAACAGTTTCAAATTTAGAATTAGATGATTTATCTCAATCAAAATTTTCTAGTTTAATAATTAATAACTTATGTCTGTATACATAGTTGCTTTAAAAATCACAGAGGGAAGTTTTGATAGTGGTTTTGCTGTTACCTTACAAATTAATCAAGCAACTTTGCCTATTGAATTAGAAATTAGTTCTCAACTGCCAGCAGCTCCTCATATTCCTCAACAATATAACCTATGGCAAACAACTTACTTGGGTTTAGGTTTATCGGCTCGTCTCGAATCTAAGGGCGCATTTATTTCTAATTATTCTCATGGGGAATATTGCGATCGCGCTGCTGTAAAGTTATTAAATAGTATCAATAACTGGCTTAATGCAGATTCTTTTCGTCCTCTCAAAGAAAAATTTTTAGCAAAATTAAATCCTGTTGATGAAATTAGAATTTTAATTCAGACCAAAAATATCCAACTTCAATGTTTACCCTGGCATTTAGTTACTTGGTTTGATTCTTATCCCAAAGCAGAAATAGCTCTTAGCCAACCCTGCTATGAACAAAAAAAACTGAATGCGGTTAATTTAAAATCCCGCGTGCGAATTTTAGCCATTATCGGTAACAGCCAGGGAATTGATACTAACTGCGATCGCCATTTATTAGAACAGTTGCCCAATAGTGAAGTCACTTTATTAACCAACACCACGAGACAAGAAATTACCGAACAACTATGGAATGATCGGGGATGGGATATTCTCTTTTTTGCGGGACATAGCCAAAGCGATCACCATAAAACAACAGGCTGTATTCAGATTAATCATCAAGATAGTCTAACTACCAAAGAATTAAAATATGCCTTAACCAAAGCTGTAGCTAAAGGCTTAAAAATCGCGATTTTTAATTCCTGTGATGGTTTAGGATTAGCTCAAGAATTAGGGGATTTAAATATCCCCCAAATGATCGTCATGCGCGAACCAGTCCCAGATAAAGTAGCCCAAGAATTTTTAAAATACTTTTTGGCTGCTTATGCTAAGGGAGAAAGTTTTTATTTAGCAGTTAGAGAAGCGAGAGCTAAATTACAAGGGTTAGAAGATCATTACCCTTGTGCCACCTGGCTACCAGTGATTGTGCAAAATCCTGCTTCTATCCCGCCATTGTGGGAACAATTATATCGGCAGAAACCAACCTCTAATCTTAAAAAGATTACTCCTCGAAGAATCAAAATTCCCTTGGTGTTAGTCAGTAGTGCGATCGCCACAGTAATGGTAATTGGGTTAAGATCCTTGGGAATTTTACAGGGATGGGAATTAGCAGCTTTTGACTATCTGAGTCAAAAACTCCCCTCCGAATCAGGCGATCGGCGGATTTTAATCATTGGGGCGGATGAACAAGATATTAGCCGTAGCCAATATGGTTATCCGATTCCCGATCGCACCCTCTCCAAGTTAATCAATAAATTGCAACAGCATCAGCCAGCGGTTATTGGTGTTGATATATTTCGTGATTATCCCCTTCCCGAACATAGCTCAGAACTAACCAAACATTGGCAACAACCGAATGTAATCAGTATTTGCTTAGGAGACAACCTGAATAATAGTGTAGCTCCACCAACAACAAGTCCTCTCGAACAAGTTGGTTTTGATAATATTTACGATGATTTACAAGTCACCAATGGTCAAGACGATAATGTGCGCCGCTACCTGCTATCTCGCAATGATAATCCTTTGGCTAAAACTTCCTATTGTCGAACTAACTATTCATTTGCATTACAGTTAGTTGCTCGTTATTTTCAAAGCCGTAATATGACGATTACTACTGTTAAAAACAATTGGCAATTTGGTTCTCAGATGATTACCAGATTAGTTAATGGTAGTGCTGGATATCAAAAATTTGACGATCGTGGTAATCAATTGCTTATTTCTTATCGTCGTACTCCCCAACTAGCTCAACAAGTAACGATTAGAGATATTTTGCAAGATCGAGCAACCTTCGATCCCAACTGGATTAAAAATCGCATTGTTTTAATCGGCGTAACCGCTAAATCAGTCCCCGATGTTCACGATACACCAATAGGTGAAATTAGAGGCTTGTATCTTCATGCTCAGGTTGTCAGTCAGCTTGTCAGTGCAGTAGAAGACGATCGTCCCTTAATCTGGTGGTTACCATTCTGGGGAGACTGGCTCTGGATTGGATTTTGGTCGATTGGTAGCGGATTAATGATTAACCTGGGGAAAAATTACTTAGAGCAAAGTCTAATAATTACTGGTTGTGTAGTTGTGTTGTCGGGTGTCTGTTGGTTAATTTTAACCCAAGGTGGATGGTTAGCTTGGGTTCCTGGAATCATGGCGATCGCTTTTACTACTACTGGTATGTGGATTTATGATAGTGTTACAAAAAATTGGGTAACAGCTTATGGTATATCAAAAAAGTGCGGGGTAGCTGATTAACTGTGACGGCTCAAAATGATAAATGCTTCGACCCACAATTAAGGCGATCGCTTATGAAAAAGATGAGCGGTTTTTAGCTAGTGTCCCACTTTAGTGTTTTACTGGGACAGTTTCGAGTTAAAAAAAACCTTACCGACCAAAATTTCTCTTCTGCTATACAAACACCTATTATTTGCTATGTTTTTCAATTCCTATCAATCAAGGCAGGAAAACTTCTCTATTATGCTATTGAATTGACTTTCAGGCATATCCACCCCCCCCCTGTTTATTAGCAATATTCTTATTTTGGGAGGGGGTGGATATGGGATCAGGGCTAATTCCAAACTGGGTTTCTATCATCATTTGATACAGTCGATTATCCTCTTGCCGCTGTAACTTCCTTTCCTCCTTTTTAACCCGTTGCTCATGCCGATACTCCAAAACCTGAGTCGCAAAAGCACACTCCGCCACCGACAGACTATAAAACTTAACCTGTTGACCGCTACTACCCTTTTTACGATTGGCAGTCTTCAAACCCAACTTGCCCAAGAACATCCCCAGCAACCAAGTCGGACTACAATTAGGCGGAATCCAAAAACCCAAAATCGACTTAATATTATCCCGATAACTATGAGCCAACTGAGCCAGCCTAATCAGTTCAGGGTCTTTTGCCGAATACTCCTCACCCGCCAATAAACGCGCCAAAATCCTTGGCAAGCCCAAAGTATGCCACATCATCCATTGAGCGCAGTGGTGCTGTCGATCTGGCAAGAAAGGCAAGTTATCAATTTCCCATTGATCCCGCTCCATAACTATTTTGGGCGGGATAGGACGTTTTTGATGATTGTTGGGATCAACCACCTCACCTTGAGGGAGAGATAACAACGCTTCTAGATTAATCAACTGCTTTAATAAAGCTCCCCCCTTGTCTTTCTTAACCAACTCTTCAGTCACCTCTTGTCCGTAACTATCCTCAATCCGAAATCGCTCAAGCTCATACTGCTCGTCAGGGGTAGTATGAGCCTTATTCTTCAATTCCAGATATTTTGACTGCTCGATCTTTTCAGCTTCAATCACCTTGGCAACATGATGCTCATCAATCCTCAGCTTGGCTTGCTTCAAATCCTCTTTAGTCCCATCATCCGTATCGCCATCAACGGGGATGATGTTATAGCCCATCCTCGCCAATAGCCGATGGAGATGATCTCTTAAATTATTCAAAGAGCGATTCTTCTTAGCGGTCGCTGCACAAAAAGCGT
>JBJOPG010000011.1:0-35501 GCA_046050865.1 Cyanobacteriota bacterium | reverse complement strand
TGTAAAATGACTAAACAAGAAAGAGACCTTGCCGCGCTGCGATCATTCTTTTCAATTTCCGTCGCCGCATCAGGCTCATTTAAGCCGTACCGTAACATCATGGCTGCACTTAATACCTGCGCTAGAGGATTAGCTAGATCTTGACCTGCGATATCAGGGGCAGATCCATGAACAGGCTCATATACGCCAGGCGTACCAGCCTCACCTAAACTGGCAGAAGGTAACATACCAATGCTACCCGTGAGCATCGCTGCTGCATCAGAAAGAATATCACCGAATAAATTACCAGTGACAATCGTATCAAACTGTTTTGGGGCGCGCAAAAGCTGCATGACTGCATTATCTACATAAAGATGGCTTAACTCAACATCACTATAATTTTCTGCCATTGCCGTAACGCGATCGCGCCATAGTTGAGAAACATCCAGTACGTTAGCCTTATCGACAGAACATAATTTACCGCTACGTTTTTGGGCAGTTTCAAAACCGACTTGAGCAATGCGATCGATCTCACTAGCGCTATATGCCATAGTATTCACGCCTCTTGCTTCACCAGTCTCCGTAGTAAATATCCCTTTGGGCTGTCCAAAGTAAATCCCACCTGTCAACTCACGCACTACCATAATATCCACCCCTGCCACTACTTCTCGCTTGAGAGAGGACGCATCGATTAACTGGGGTAAAATTGTTGCTGGTCTAAGATTAGCAAACAGTCCTAATCCTGAGCGCATTCCCAGTAATCCTGTTTCAGGACGTTGATGGCGAGGCAAATTATCCCACTTATAACCACCGATCGCCGCCAGCAATACCGCATCACTACCACGACAAGCGGTTAAAGTCTCTTCTGGTAGGGGTTCTCCTGTAGCATCGATCGCCGCTCCACCAATCAAAGCTTCCGTAAAGCTAAACTCCAAATCGTGTTTGGCAGCGATCGCACCTAATACTTCTACGGCTACGGAAATAATTTCGGGGCCAATACCATCCCCAGGTAGTAAAGTAATGCGATGCTGTTTAGTCATGATTATGATTAACTTTGAATTAAATACGGTTTAAATATCGCAGGAGACAGCTACTAATTTACCATTTGACCGTCACCTGAAATGGGATTAAATCTCTGGGGCTTAATCTTTGAGGTTTTGGCTGGGCAACAACCTGGTGAAATTGCTAGATGTGTTAGCATATATACCGACTACGGGATGTGGCGCAGCTTGGTAGCGCGCTGCTTTCGGGAAGCAGAGGTCGTGGGTTCAATTCCCGCCATCCCGATTGAGTACTCTTGATCATTGGTATTATAGGAGTATAGAGAAAGACTAGAAAATAAATTTTAGCTATGGTAACAGTTAGCCAGCAGCTCAATCACGCTTTAAAAGAATGGGCGATCGCCGTTGATGCTTTGAGTAGGGGTAAGACAATTGTTCTACTACGGAAAGGTGGCATCCGTGAAGCAGATTTTCAGGTTCAGCATCATCATGTATGGCTCTATCCCACTTACGAACACCAAAAACCTCAATTACTCAAGCCAGAATATGCGGCTCAAGTTACTCCTGTAGAATCTGGGTGGCATCCTGAGACTGTGAACATTACCAGCTACAGCGAAATTACTGACGTTTTGTCTGTGAGCAAGAAAGAACAAATTGAGGCGCTGCAACCATATCATATTTGGCACGAACAAATGATTAGCGATCGCTTTCAGTGGCAACCTCAAAGACCATTAACTGTATTGTTGCTCAGGGTCTATCGTCTAGAGACACCCCAAGTCATTCCTTATGACAATGCTTACGGCGGTTGCAAATCTTGGGTTGATTTGAGCACCCCTATTGCTGGAGATAGTTTGACTCCCGTTATGAGTGATGGGGAGTATACAGCCCAGGTAAAGAAAATTCAAGCTTTGATTTCCTAGTTAAGGAGCTAACCACTATTAGACATCAGCTTAATTTAAGATTAGGGCATTGCAGAATCGAGGTATATCACAAGGGTACAATTTGATTCTACGATTTGTGCAACCTAGCAGATCAACCAAAAAGCTAATAGCTAATAGCTAATAGCTAAGAACAAATTACTTTTGAGATTCATACTTCAAATCAGCAACGCCGAGATTAGAAAAACTTTATTGATTTTTGTCTGTAATAATTGTGATTAGGGAATCCACCCCGCATCAATAAATAATTATGAAATTCTTTTCTCATAAGCTAGGTGTTTATTTAGGAATCTTTGCTCTTGGAAGTGGTTTGGGCTTCTGGGGAAATTATCGTAGTCAACAGAAATTGGCTGTTCCACCACAGCCGCAAGTCTCTACGACAGCGATTCCGATCGCTCCCAGTACTCCTGCTAGTAGTAGCGATCGCGAAGTTAACTTTATTGCCACGGCAGTAGAAAAAGTAGGGCCGGCAGTGGTGAGAATCGATGCCTCTCGGAAAATCTCGGCTACGTTACCTGAGAATCTCAACAATCCTTTACTGCGGCGTTTTTTTGGTCAGAATAAAGAGGAGAGTCCCTCCACAGTGCCCGATCGAATAGAACGAGGAACAGGTTCTGGCTTTATTATTGCCTCTGATGGTCGTCTCATTACCAATGCCCACGTAGTCAATGGTGCGGAAGTCGTTCAGGTAACTCTCAAGGATGGTACTACCCATAAAGGCAAAGTACTAGGGGTTGATTCTTTTACGGATGTGGCGGTGGTTAAAATCGAAGGGAAAGACTTGCCGACAGTTAACTTCGGCGATGCTGAACATTTGACTCCTGGAGAATGGGCGATCGCCATTGGTAATCCTCTAGGTTTAGATAATACCGTGACGGTGGGCATCATTAGTGCTTTAGACCGTTCTAGTTCTCAAGTTGGAGTCCCCGATAAACGAGTGAGATTTATTCAAACGGATGCGGCGATTAACCCTGGTAACTCCGGCGGCCCATTACTTAACTCCCAAGGAGAAGTCATTGGTATCAACACTGCAATTCGCGCTGATGCTCAAGGATTAGGTTTTGCCATTCCGATTGAAACAGCTCAAAGAATTGCTAATCAGCTATTTGCCAAAGGCGAGGCAGAGCATCCTTATTTAGGAATTCAGATGGTTGACCTCAACCAAGAAATTATTCAGGAAATTAATTCCAGTCAAGAATTTGACTTTAAAATTACCCAAACATCAGGAGTTTTGGTGGCTAAAGTTATTCCCCGTTCTCCTGCGGCTAAAAGTGGCTTTCATCCAGGGGATGTCATTAGTCAGATTGGAGACTTGGACGTAGCAACCTCTCTCCAAGTCCAAGAACAGGTAGATGCTAGTGAAATCGGTGCAGAATTAAAAGTAAAGATCATCAGAAAAGATAAAATTAAAACTCTGACGGTCAAGCCTGGTGATTTTCCGCAAAATGTATCCGAATAAATGTATCTGAATAAAATTTGAAGATGTTGTCAAAAAGTAACTCGAACCAGGTCAACGGTTGTTTATGATTAGCAAAGGAAATCTATACTCACTCCCTGGAAATGAAGCAAATTACCAGAAACAATTTGATTCTTGGGGAAAAACAGTAGCCCCGTGATCGAAGCAGATGTTCACTCTTCCCTGCGAGATTTTTTGCGCCACCATGGGAATCGTAATTTTCCCCATCATTTGACCATGGCTCGGCTGATTGCCCGTGCTTTACGTTTGGATCGCCCTGCTTTGATGCAGACAGGGAGCAGCGTTAGTAAGTATTGTTTGAGTTATCTCACCCCGATCCTCCTGGGCAACTGGTCAGTGGTGATTGTGGCACCGATCGCCACCCAAAAATACTTACTGGAAACGGAAATTCCTCAACTACAAAAATGGTTAGGGGTTACTAAGCAAGTAAGGCTTGGCGATCGCTGGGAACCAGGTGATCAACTATTACTCACCTCTCCTCAAAGCTGGTTGAGCGATCGCTTAGGGAATCAAGATAAATTTCCCTCTAATCTACCCACCATTATTGACCGCGCCGATAACTTAGAAGAATGGACGCGACAGTTGTTAACTATTAGCATTACTGCTGAGGATTGGAATGACCTACTTCAGTCTATTCCCCAAGCTCAAGATTTGATTCGGAATACGCGCATTAAGCTGACTAAATCAATTTTTGCTCGCCCTGAAAATCCCTACCGCAACTATGTCTTACTCACATCGGAATTAGAACTAATTAATCGGCTTTGCGAAACCTTACACCAGCAACAACTGCTAAAAGGAAAATTTCATCAATTCTGGCAACAGGTAGCAGATCAGTCCAATATATCTTGGATTGCTCGCGATCGCGATCGGGGATCTTTGACCATTAACCTTGCTCCCGCTAGGGTCAGCAATAGGCTGAAGTCGATTTGGCAACAGCAGCCCATCGTCGTCATTGGCAGTTTTTTAGATACCGAAGCCGATGCCAGTACTTATCGTCAGAGAGTGGGTTTAAATTCTGAAATTTTGACCCTGAAGTTTACCCCTAATCGACAAAACAATCATATTCAACTTTATTTGCCTGATCGCTTTCCCATGCCCAATTCTCGCGATTTTCGGCAAGCTTTTCTGGAGGAAAGTTTACTGCTAGTCGGACTCAGTAGTAGCATCAAGGGTCTAATCGTTGTTATTGCTGATGATGTACCCCTCCAGGGACAGGTGGGTTCCGTCCTAGCGGGGGAATTTGGCTCTAGAGTCAAGGTGGAAAAAAATGAAATAATGGAGGATAGTATTTTGATCTGCGGTTGGTCATTTTGGAACCAGCATCAAGAATCGTTACCCATCCCCAGACTGTTAATCATTGCCACTTTACCCATTCCCTCTTTGGAAAATCCCCTCGTGGCTAATTTAGTCAAATACTACAAAGATCAGCGGCAAGACTGGTTTAGACTATATTTGCTGCCTGCGGCTTTAAAAACCCTGGAACAAACTACAGTCCCCCTAAGAGAATCCCAAAGTATCGTTGCGCTTTTGGACAATCGGGTTAATTTCCGCAGCTATGGCAAAACTATTTTATCTGCCCTCGAACCCTGTGCGCGGATTAATTATATTGACCCCACCTGGTTTGGTTATCCTGATTCATAAATTCAGAGATTACTCCGCGCTTTTCTCTTGTCCCCTTTCCCCTTTCCCTTTTCCCCTTTCCCTTTTCCCAGTCTCAGCAGATTAATTTGTTTCTTGGGAGTTAGTAATTACCCTCGACGGGTTCTGCTGCGGTCAAATAGGATGGGAATTAAGGCTCCTAAAATAATGCCGATGCCACTGCACAAGGCTAATAGCACCCCTACAGGCAGAGTAATAGACTTTAAGGTGAGAAATTGGAGGGAGACATCTTGAATATTCTGGATGGAGAAAATAGCGATCGCCACTAGCAACATCCCGAGAATCAAAGAACTGAGTAAACTGGTAAAAGATTTCATATTTACGATGATAGCTAAAACAATAGCAATTGCTCTAATGCAATCTCAAGATTCGGAAAAGCTAATGGTGAAATTGAACCTGTGGTATGTTCCGTAACTTTTTGATAATTATTGCCTTCAGGATCGGTATAAACGATTAGCTTTTTATTGACTAAATCAATCACCCAATACTCGACGATACCGTTAGTCGCGTAAATAGTATTTTTTTCGATTAAATCCTTGCTCAAAGTAGCATTAGATACTTCAATTATCCAGTAAATATCTTGGGGATAGGGGTGACGTTGGGCATAGATAGTTTTGGGCAATCTGACTATTGCTATATCTGGTTCAGGCTCAGAATTATCTAAAGTGATAGGATGAGATTCACGTATTTTAGCCAATCCTCTCAATTTTTCCCTGAGTAGTTCTGCCACATCATCGTTGGTGTAACTATGTTCTTCTCTCTCAGGACTCATCTCGACGATCTCACCATTTAATAACTCTACAGATTTACCTGTTAACAGCCCTGATTCAATCATTAAATGATATTCTTCAACCGACCATTTATGAGTAATCATTGTCATGGCTCGAACTATATTTGTTGTTAATTTATTTTTATTACCATCTTGTTCAATACTATTGTACGCCGATGGATGTTCCCCCAGGCAGTTCTGAGCCAATAATGGTGCGGATTTTGATCGGCGTACCTTGGGGATGAGGTTCCCAGCCAACTTCATATCCCGCTGCCCAGGCTAGCTTTCTCGCGTTACGGAAGGTCTCAAAGCTGTCGGGTCTGACAATAAATACCAGATAATCTTCCTTGGGATTAAACTTTGATAAAACCTGTTTGTAAGCAGAATCTTTGGCAGTAAATTGTGTAGTATTCTCCCCAATGTTGGCAGAGATTGGTTCAAACAGTAGAGATACTCCTTGGTCTACCGTTTTAACTCGATAGTTCTCCGTATCAACGCGAAAGCTACTTTGACGACCAAGAATACTCAGCAAGCAAGACTGATAATTGCCTTGACTAGCTGGGTCAATAGCAGCAGGTTTATTACAGTTAGGCAAACTACCTGATAGTTCCAGTTCCTTCTCTCTCACCTGGCGTAAATTTAGGTGGCTCACTTTTTTCTTCTGGATCTCAAACCACAATGCTTCTTTCTTGGTGGGGGAAGAGAGGGGAGTCTGAATGGTGAGACGGGTCTTAGGACTACCACCCCCTGTAGCAATTAAACTCGCGAATATACTAACAAAGATTAACACTCCCACAACATTAGTCAAAACATCTAAAAAGGAGTCTAAATTTTGACTATTAGTCGGCATTTTCCGCCTGCGTCTGCTTCTCATGGGTTATCTGGATCTAAATCTAAAAAATATTATTTTTCAACTTGTTTAGCTCGTTTAGCTTTCTATCTTCAGCTCTAAACCATACTCCAAAGGTTCATAGCCAATATCGATCCCTTCCCCTTGTACCAACTCACGAGCTTTATCAAACATTTCTAAGCCATCGGGACGCAAAATTAAGATCAGATACTGCTTCTTCTTATTCGCTTTCAGATTGGCAATTGTCTTTCTTAAAGCCGATTTTTCGTCATATAAGTCTGTTCTGGGGGCAAACTTTTTACTTGGGTGGAGGACAAAACCATCTTCACGAGCCTCGATATAGATCGGGGTCTTACTTTCGTTCGCTCCTTTGCTATCCTTATCAGTTTTTGTCACAGCTTTAGCTACTATCACCGCTTCTTGGGGCTTGAGAGCTTGGGTAGTCAAGACCACAATCAACAGAACTAGGGTGCCAATGGTGCAGGCGAGGACAGAAAGAAAAGGAAATAGCTCTAGCTCGGTTTTCGGTTTTCGGGATATATTACGTCTGGACATGATTAAGGGAGGCTAAATAAAGGTAAATTCATCTGTGAATTCTATGATGAATTTCTGTGGTGAATTTTATTGTGGCTGTCCAGAGTCTTGATCATGATCACGCTCTACTAGGGTAATACGACGAGGTTTATTCATCTGTTGCAGCATAGGTTGCAGTTGAGCAAGATAGTCTCTGACTCCTGATAAGACATGTTCTAGTTGAGCAGTTTTTTCAAGAGAAACAAAACTCCGTTCTAAGCCCTCTTGGATATTTTGGAAATCTGACATTTTTTGGGTTGCCGTTGCCAAAGTACTTACTCTCGTTTCGAGAATTTGAGCCGCTTTTTCCAGTTGTTGGCTAATACCTTGAGTTTGGGCATTCAAATCTTGGGCTGTTGCCATGTTTTTGCTTCGTATTTCTTCCACCACCGATCTGATCTGCTGGACTAGCTCTTGGTTCGTTTGTTGTTGTTGAGCAAAGAAGGTAAGAAATTCTTGGCGATCGCGATTTGCCTGTTCTCGAATATCTCCTACCTGATTAATGACCTGAGAACTAATGCCATAGACTTTGCTGACCTCACTCAAGAATCCTTTAGATAGCTTATCGGTGGCTTTTTCGGCATAACTATGAGCAGGATCGATTAGGTCTTCGGGGGTAGGAAAATGTTCTTTAATTGCCCCTGCCACCGCTTGATTGATGGCGGTAGAGTCTAGCTGTTCACTGTTTTTCTTGGTTAACCTAGGGAGCAGTTTATCGTTAATAAAGACATCAATACCCAGGAGTAGACTCGATTCATAGCGTTCTACTATTACCAGGGGAATCATTACTAAAACACTGAGAAACAAAGCTAAAAGAGTGGTGTCAAAGGCTACCCCCAGACTGTTGGTAACAGTACCAATCCCTTTTTTAATGACTTCGATGTCTCCTGAATTTTCCAAAAATCCTGAAAACCCACTGACCGCACCACTAATACCAACTACTGTCCCGATAAATCCAAACAAAGGAATTGCCCATACCAAGATCCGAGGAAAGGAATAGGATGATTCAGAATTGGTAGCGTAGAAGGAAGAATCGTCGATCGCAAATTCAGTTGCCGCAGAGCGATCGCCATTTTTAATATAAGCCTTAATCACTCGCCCACAACGCAGAGCAATTAAACTACCGTCTTTCATCAAACGTTGTTGGAAATATTCAACTTCATGAGCATCAGGTTGATCTAAGGGTATGTGATCGGCAATCCAGATTTTGCTCAGAGCTTGATGTTCTTTTCTCAACAGTAAAAACTTCATCACCGAGATGGCAATCACCATCGCCGCCGCACCCACGGACAGATACTGAAGAAATCCTCGATCAAAGAATAAGGTACCAATATAAGAGGCTCTCAAGGGAGGAATAAGACCAACTATCAGATAACTAATCAGGAAGATAGCTAATGATGCTAGCAGCATGATTAAGGTATTTATTTCCAATTCCTGACGCTGAAACTGAGAAATACGGCTTTGGTTTTTTTTGGGTTTAAGGTTCAGCTTGCTCATATTGATTGTTAATGGTGGTTAGTTGCGGCTCTGTGCCTAGAAGCTTATGGTTTTGTCCGTAATTGTTTTGAGGTAGCACACAGATGGTGGAAAGTAGAAGGCAGAAGTCAAATATTCCTTCCTAAACTTAAGAACCGTATATGGCGTTTCTCACATTGGTTAGATACACTTCGGTTGTATTTGGGAAAGGGGGAAAGAGAAAACGATGTATCTCATTTGTCTGAGAACTGCTATGGGTTTGCTTTCAGTATGTCAATATATTTTATTTTGCTTGAGATATTTAGAATAATTTACTAGAACTAGATAATTTGTGCCTTATCTTCCATAAGATACTTTAGCTTCATTGTTGATAGCAGATTTAGGTAAAAAAGCTGCATATAATCGCCAATCTTAATCGCTAGAACAAAATAAATAAATGCTATGTTTAAGTAAATAACCAAAAAAATATCGATCATTCATCAGAATTTTATAATAGATAACCCACTAAGTATGATTAATGTTGGTGTTAACCAGTCTCCCCAGCGCAGATATAAGGTTTTATTTTGCCGACGATAAATAGTATCGGCATGAATGGCATAGCGATTTATTGCCGAAATCCAGAGGGTCTTGCCATGAGGATCGACGATCGCACTATAACCCGTATTAGTAGCCCTAGCAGCCCAGCGATCGCTTTCGATTGCCCGCATCACATCATGAGCATGGTGTTGGCTGGGCATTGTTTTACTGTAATGGGCATTATTGGAGGCGGTAATGATAAACTCGCCCCCTGCTTGTGCCTGGCGCAGAAAATGCTGAGGAAATGCTGATTCGTAACAGATAGCAATTATGGCTCGACCAAAAGGAGTATCGAAGATTTGATGGGGTTTTCCCGCCGCCAAATGGGCATTTAAGGGGGATAGACGATCAATTAATTTGCCGACAACTGATTCAAAAGGAATATATTCCCCCAAAGGTACTAGCTTATATTTATCGTAGCGACTGTAGGTTTTGCCGTCCCCTGTTAGGGTAAAAATACTGTTGGTATAGCTGTTGCCATCTCTACCGTTCGCTCCCACCCAGGCAGGAACTTGTTCCGCGATTACCGCTCGATAAAAACTGGAATTATTAATCACATCTTCCCAATAAAAAGGTAACGCTGTTTCTGGCGTGAGGACAACATCTACCCCTTGCTTGGCAAGTCTTTGATAGCCAGAAGTGTAACCAGCGATCGCTTGACGCCAACCTTCAGAAAACAACTTGATTTCATTGGGAATATTGCCTTGAATAATACCAACTTTTAACGGTGCTAAATTGTCCTTGGTTACAGGTATTTGGTATAAATAAAAACCTAATAAATGGCTGATGATCAAGACAATTATGGGAGAAATAATTAAGAATATTTTACTTTTAAAAACAAGATATTTATGCCTAGCTAAAATTGCCTCTGCTAGTAACCCATTGACCATAATAATTACCGCAGCAACGGTATTAACCCCCGATAGCTTGCCTAATTGCAAGATTACTAAATTACTTGGGCTTTGAGTATAGGCGATCGCTGGCCACCATAGAGGGGTCAGACTCCATAACGTCTCTAACCCAGACCATAGAGCTGTACCAATTAAAACTTTAATCCAACTGCTGGCAATGCCTTGATTGTCTAATTTTTGGGTGATTAAACTGAATAAAACTGCCCAACTAACTGCAACCCCAGCCCCCCATAAAGTAATAAATAGCCAACAAAAAATGGCGATCGCTAAACTAGCTAACCAAGGTACTCCCATCCAAGTCATAGGGTGCACCCCAGTAATCCAAAATAAAGCCAAACCGTCATAGCCGATGCCCCAAGCCAGGGCGAGAACAGCTATTTGTTTGAGGGATTTTTGTTGTCTAATTAAAATCCATAAAGGGGTTAAAGCAAACCAAGCAAAATACCAAGCATTGAAGGGGGCGGGGGCTAAACCCAGCAAAATACCGCTGAGGAATGATTGTAAAATCAACTTGGTTTTTGGCAGCATTATTATGATCCTATTGATAGATCCATTCTAAATTCAAATTCTTGCCTAGCAAATTTAGTAACCGTTGCTCGTCAATCGGCTTAGCCACAAAAGAGTTAGAACCAGAAGCGCGACTCTGTCTTTTAACCTCTTCAAAACTACTAGCTGAAATCGCGATAATGGGAGTATTCCTAAAGTCGCTTCTTTGCCGAAGTTCAGCAATTAGAGTGAACCCTGTCTTAATAGGCATCAACAAATCAGTCAAAATTAGATCAGGTTTATGGGCAAGAGCAAGCTGCAATCCCTGCTGTCCATTTTCAGCAGTTAAAACTTTAAAACCTAAAGGTTTTAATAAATCTACCAACAATAGACGACTGGTTTGAACGTCATCCACAATTAAAAGTGTGCGTCGATCTCCTTGGTAGCCAACAATTTCTGCCATTGATTGAGGCTCAATCACTGAAGTTAATTTCATTTCCGGAAATTTTAGATCAAACCAGAAGTTTGAACCTTTACCTAATTCACTAGTAACTTTTAGCTTGCCTCCCATTAATTCCACTAATTGCTGACCAATTGATAGCCCTAAACCTGTGCCAATTTCTTGAAATTCATATTTATCTATTTGCTCAAAGGGTTGAAAAATTTTCTGGAGATCTTGATGGGCAATACCAATTCCCGTGTCGGCAACTCGAAAACGTAGATGTACATCTGTTTGCTGATTATGGGAAGGCACAACTTCCTTGGAATCGAGTAAATCGTGAGGATCAATTACGCCAATCTGGAAATTGACTTGTCCTTGATCGGTAAACTTGAGGGCATTGTTGAGCAAATTAAGTAAAACTTGTCGTAATCTTTGTTCGTCAACATAAATGTTGGTTGGTAACTGACCAAAAGTTTCAAACTTGAAGTTTAGATTTTTCTCCCGGGCTTTGCGCCGACCAAATAAAACCAGGTCTGCCAAAAAGTCAGTCAGATTAATCAAAGAGGGATAAAGTTTAGTTTTGTAAGCTTGAGACTTCGCCAGATCTAAAATTTCGTCAATTAAGACGAGTAAATGCTTCCCTTCCCGCTGAACGTTTGCCAACCAGCCTAAAGATTTAAGTTCTGCGCGATCGCCTGGAAGATCATTAACAGTTAATTCTTTTTGCAGTAATCTACTGTAGCCAATAATGCTATTTAGGGGCGTTTTTAATTCGTGACTAATGTTAGCCAAAAACTGATCTTTGGTTTTGTTTGCTACTTCGGATTTTTCTTTTGCCTGTTTTAATTCTTGGTTGGTCAGCTTGATCTGTTGAATGTTTTTTTCGATCGTGCTGGACATCACCTCAAAGTTGTGGGACAAGGCATTTGTCTCAATCACAGAACTTCTGGGCAGGGTAATAGTTTCGTTGGCGAGGATTTTATAGGGCAGATCCGTCGTCAATTTCCCTAACTCGACAATCGGTTTAACTAAAATACGACTCAAAAATTTGGCAATCAAAATTGACAATAAGGCGATCGCCAACAAAATTGCTAAATTCTTGATATAAAGTAATTGAAGATAGTCAATAAAGGTCTTTGCTGGAGCTTCTATACTTAAAACCAAAGGAATTTCTTCATCGATTAGTAGCTTTTCGCCAAAAAAAGATGCTTGCCAACGAGCAATTAAGGGCTTTCCCTCAATGATCGGTAGCCAATGGTAAATTTTTTGCTCAGTATAGGTGGATATTACTTCGCTGATTTCCCCCTGGGGTTGAGCTAAACTTTGTTCGTCTTTTTGCGGCGGGGTTAATTCTTTCTTGGTGCTAGCAATTACTAGTTGATTTTCATCGAGCAAAGTGCTGCCCAGAGGTACAGAATAAGTTTCTGTAGCTAAGAGTTGCTTGATAAAGTCAATATTTAACTCAGCAATAATATTGCCTAACCAGCGATCATCTAAAATAATCGGCAGAGTTTGCAGAATTTTGGGCTTAGTCACCCTGCTATTAGTATCTGGTGGCGATAAGACAAATATTTGGGGTTTTCGAGGAAGTTCTAATTGCGAAAAATCTAGCTGTTGGCTAATTGACTCGGAGGGCTTCGAGGCTTCGGCAATCACCTTTAAGTCAGCATTAATAATGTAGACATCTTTAAATAAAGGCAAACTATCCACCAGCAGGTCTAGACTGTGCTGAGTTTGTCCCGAAACTACAATTTTACTTTCACTACTGGTTCGGGCTAAAAAGCGGAGGGCTTCTAAACCAGATTGATGCCATCGCCTTAAGTCGATGACCAAATTTTGCGCGGAAGTATCTAAAGTGGCGATCAATGTGTTTTGTTCATGCTTCATGGCAGTGTTATTGTTAACTACCATTAGGATCAAGGCAGGAATCAGAATAAATGCCACCAGTAAATTGAGTAATATCTGTTCAAAAAATACTGTTGCTTTATGGGGCGAAGAATTTGCCCAGCGATAAATGGGCTTACAGTTCAAGAGCAAACTAGCAATCAAAGCATTAAAAATGCCGTTGACAGGCTGTTTGAGGGCAATAATAGCAGTGGTAACTGTTCCCACATGCAGAATATAGCCGTAAAATAGGATAACCGCAGGGATACCAACACAAATCCAAAAGATCATGTCGCTGGTCAACAAGTTTTTGTTTCCTCGACGTATTCTCCAGGCAACAAATATAGCTTCCCAGGCAAAAATAATCAGAGCGTAGGGATGTTGCCACAAAATAATCGTGTAGGAGCTAGCAATCAGGGATGCCAAAGTTCCCCACCAAATACCGTAGAGGCTAACCACGATCAAGACCGCGATACTGCCAAACAAAAAATCGACTCCAAAACCAAATGGATAGCTCAGATAATTTCCTGCATATCCCGCTGCGATCAGGAACAGTAACAGCAAATTGGCAGAATTAAACAGTGAAAATTTATTTTTCTGAGGCATACTACGCGAAATGGAAATAAGAAAAATAGCTTAATATCGGCGCTTGCAGAGATCAATTGTGGTATGGTTATTCTACCTATTTTCGGTATTATTGCTTGACGATGATTCAAGGAGCAATTAAGATTTAACATTTTTTCTGAAGATGAGGGAAGACTTGGTCTGAGCAACTATTTTGCCCCCTTTAATGGTAGTTCTGTCGATCGGGGCGGTGGCGATCGCCTCGGAAACGGAATGAGCGTCTAGTATTACCAAGTCGGCAACTTTGCCCACGGCAATCCCATAATCATGGATGCCGATCGCTTCAGCCGCTTTTGAGGTTGCCATTTCCAGACAAAGCTGGTGGCTAGCAGTCGTCCCTAGCTGCAAAACTTGAGCCAGGAGGGTACATATTTTTAAGACATCACCATCACCAAAAGGCGTAAATAAGTTCTGCACGTTATTAGTTGCCAAACCTACTTTGACCCCCGACTCTGCCAGGTGATTAATCGGCGCCACACCCCGTCTAACATTATGGGTGTCGACCCTCGCCATCATATAAAGATCTGTAGCGGGTAAAGCTAAAATCGCAATGCCAGCCTCTTTGAGTTGGGGGATAAAAACTGTTAGTTCGGCTGGGGTCAACCCCGCCAGCTTAGTCATATGACCCAAGCAAACTCGATGGTGCCAGTTCCTGTTGATCGTTTCCTTAATTACGATTGGTAATAATAACGGTGCATCATCATCGAGAAAGTCGAGATGAAAATCAACATCCCGATCAAATTCTTGAGCGAGGTCAAAGATCAAATGAATATTGGCTGCGGGGTCAGGATCGACGTAGGGAGCAGAGCCGATCGCTTCTCCTCCCATTGTCATGGCTTGTCTGAGTAAATCGATTGTCCCTGGCTGATTGGTGATTCCTTCTTGGGCAAATACTGCTAATTGTAAACTCATCCCCCAAGCGTATTCTTCCTGGAGAGACAGCAAGGCTTCCATCGACTTAAGCTGTACAATCGGATCTACTTCTACATGGGTGCGCATGGCGGTGGTGCCAAAGGCGATCGCTTTCTCGATTACTTTTCTCCCCCTGGATTGAATATCCTCTAGGGTGTATTCTTGTTTTGCCTGAAGCGTTTTTTGCATTGCTTCGGTAAAAGTCCCTGACACCGCAGGATAACGTGGCAGTAACAAAGCCTTATCTAGATGAATATGGGGATCTACCAATCCAGGAATGAGTAATTTTCCCTGAGCATCTAAGGTTTCAGCAGCTTTAGTGCCGATCACCGGGGCAATTTCTTGAATATAACCATTGGCGATCGCCACCTGCCAATGACCTTTTCTATCTGGTAAAGTAACGTTGGTGATTTTTAGATCCATCTTTGGTTCAAATTAATTGTAATCTAGACAACATTTTTAAATAATTTTTGAATATTAGTAGAAATAGCGTATTTATTTAGGAGCAAGGAAAAAATGATTAATGACAATCACAATCTACGCAGACGAGACTTATTAAAGGGAGCTGGCTATTTTGCGACCGGCTTGGCTCTCTCTCAATTAGCTAGCTGTACTCCCCAAGAACCAGCTACTGAAGAAAATACTAATACAGATACAAGCACAGATACAAAAGCAGGGACAAATTCAGCAGCCAACCAAGAGCCAGTCAAAATCGGCTTGGTGGCAGCTTTAACTGGGGAGTCCGCCCTCTCGGGAGAAGCGATTAGCCGTGGTTTATCGGTAGCTATGGAGGAAGTAAATGCTGCGGGGGGAGTGCTGGGGGGTAGACCTTTGGCATTAGTCAGTCGTGATGATGAATCCGACCCTGCCAAAGGTGTGGTTGTGGCTAGGGAACTGATCGAACAAGAAAAGGTGGCAGTAGTTTTTGGTGGACTTGATTCTCCCGTCTCTTTGGCAATGCTGCCGGTGTTTCATGAATTAACCACCCCTTATATGGGAGTTTGGGCGGCAGCCACCAACATTACCCAGAATGATTTTAAACCTAACTATGCTTTCCGCGTTTCGGCAAATGATCACTTAGTGGATAAATTTTTACTACAACATGCCAAAGACAAGTATCAAGTTAGTAAAGTTGGCTTAATACTGATTAATAATCCTTGGGGGGAATCCAATCAAAAGGGATTTGAAGAATGGTCTAAAAAAATTGGCATCCAGATTGCTGGCATTGAGAAATTTAATGAAGAAGATACTGATGTGACCCCACAGCTCACCAGATTGAAGAACTCAGGTGCAGAGGCTTTGATGTTAGTTGCCAATGCTGCTCCTGCTGCCCAGGTAATGCGATCGCTGACGCGGATTAATTGGGAGGTGCCCATTATCTCTCACTGGGGTATTTCTGGCGGGCGTTTTCCCGAATTAGCAGGGGATATTGCCAATAAAGTGGAATTTATGCAAACCTATAGCTTTTTTGCCGCCCAATCCCCCACGGGTCAAAAAGTGCTGCAAGCATTAGATCAGCAATTCCAACTAAAAGACCCTAGTGAAATTCTTGCTCCTGTCGGGACTGCCAACGCTTACGATGGTCTAATGTTGACTGCTAAGGCGATCGAGCAAGCTGGTTCTACCGAAGGGGCAAAACTCCAGGCTACTTTTGAAAATTTGCCTCAATATAAAGGCTTGATTAAAACTTATGAAAAACCTTTCACTACTGATAATCATGATGCTCTAACCGAAGATGATTACATCATGGTGCGTTGGGAGGATCATAAAATTGTCCCGGTTAAGTAGTCATGCAAAATTAATTACCTACCGTTCCAATTTACCAAAAAGTTTTAACCTCAACTTTTTGTTTCGCAATATTACAAGTTGCTCTAACTACATTAATCAGATCAGCTGTGTTGGTGCTGTCCGCGTTAATTTCTAGCAACCCCACACTTGTTTTAATGGAATATTTATTTCCCTCCCACTGAAACGAAGAATCATTTAAGTCATCACGTAATCTATTAATTAATATAGATGCCTCCTCTAAAGAGTGGTTAAGTACCAGTGAGACCAATTCATTATCGCTGAGACGAGCTATGTAGTCTGATGCTAAATGGTGCTTCATCTTAGTTGCAACTTGATACATTAAAATTTCGCCGATCCGAGACTGAAAATCTTGTTGTGAGTCAGAAGTTGCTGCTGATTCAAGACCTAAAGCTAAATCTTCGATCAGAAAACAGCACAAAACATGACGATGGTCATTTTCCGAAATCTGTTTGAAGTTTAGCTCCAAAATTTCGGCTAATTCTAGCTCACTCAGCAAAAAAACAGTGTCTTCACCAGACGTCGTTCCTAAGTTGGCTGAAATTGAATTCAAATCAGAAAGCTGACGAATCATAATCAATACCTCTGCCAATCCGATAGCGCTAATTCTAGCTTCGTAATGTTGTCGTCCTCCATTCCCTAGAAGTAGGTGAAAACGCTGAAAGTGAGTTGAACCAGATTTTAAAGATAACTGAGCCGATTTGAGTAACCGTAAGGCTATCTTGGGATCTAAAAACTCATTAATATGTTTGTTAATGATTTCTCCTGTAATTGCAAAAGAATTAGCCTCTTTAGCTGGAATATAACTCAAACAAATACCATCTTCGGTTATACGCAGCATTGAATCAGGAATCGCTCTGAGTATAGTCGCGCTTTCACTTTCAAGTTCGTCTAGAGAAGGTACAATTTCTTGCTGTTTTCGCCAATCTTGAATTAATCTTTCGGCTATAAAGTAAGCAGGCAAGGAGAAGACGACACCAACAATTACTGCTGAAGGCAATATTGCCGAGATGGCGACAGAAAGAATAGCGATAAAGATTAGAGAAAAAATTAGAATTGTGACGCAGATTTTTTGGCGTAGCAGTGAAATATTATCTAATAATGGCAGGGTAGGTTTAGAACTTTGTTCAACTGGAATTGAAGGTGACAAAAGCTGATTCTGGGATAATGTGGTTTTAGCAATTAAGCTCGTTTCAACCCCTATGATTGATAATAAAATTAGGCAAAAGCCAGTTACTAGGGTATAAGAAATTCCCAAAACCATTGTCAAAGGGGTTCCTGAGTGCATCGACCCAAAGATTGCTGTTTGTTGATTAGTCATACCTAGCCAGTCTGTTCCCAATCGATAAGCTACGCCAGTCTCTACACAAACACCTAATGGAAAAATCAAAATTAAAGCTGCTATTTTATATATATTTACGACAACAGGTTTAACCTTTCTAGATGCAAGAATATCTCTGACTTTGATCAAAATATTCAAACTGATTACTAACACTCCTAAACCTAAAAACAATACATAAAATGGAGCTATTTTTACACCCAAAAATCTGCCCTGATGAATTACTAATAGAGCATCAATTACCACGGTTGGCAAAATTCCAAAACGATTACCTAATCCCAAAACAATTCCCGTTAGCGAAGTCATCAATAAAGGAAACAAAAGTATTGGAGCAATCTGGAGGTTTAGTTTACGAAGTACTCTATTCATGTCTAGTAAGCATGTATGTAGTTTGATTGACAAAATTTTTTTCTAATTAAATTGAACAGCGATATTTATCTAAAATAGAAGACATATCTACTTAAGAAATCTAAATGTAAAAAACCTCTTTGGAACTATGGTTGTGATTATTTATTTGTCATTTACAACATTATAGATAAAAACCATATAGACAAAAACCATTAAATGGCATGTTCTCAAGCTAGAACGACAAATTCAATCTGCTTTTTAATAACAATTGAATTTTGTATAATTTCTAAAAGTCGCTACTTATCAAAGATATACTTGCGTTGCATTCATTTTTTTTTGCGTAAATTCACTGACAATTATGTTATAAATGTAAATAATACAAGGGATGTTAGCTATGACGATAACTAAATAATACAAGGGATGTTAACTATGACGATAACTAATGTCAAGATTACTTCAGTGAATTCCACTAGTTTAGTCTTTAGTCTGTTAGATTTGGAAGATATTACTACAAATACAAGAATCACTACGACTAACTACAGTGATACAGAGTATCTTAAAATTTCGAGAAATAGAATCATGTAAAAATTGCATCTGTTCGATGAAAAATTAATCTCATCTGGTATTTCTAATGTCAATTCAAGCAGGCGCAAGAATAGGATTTAAGACTTCGTTTGCTTAATAGTTACTTGATATTTACTTGGTTTATAGTTAATGAAAAATATCCTTCCCGAAATGATTGCCATTTACACTGTGGCATTTACTATGGAATTCATGGGTATAAAGTATCCCAACATACAACTAATTTTTGTGCTCTGCTTGGCAACTGCCATCATACTGAGATTTGTTTGGATTTGCGCCATTTTAATTCATGAGTTAGGTCATGCTGTAGCTATATCTACTATTGATCTTGATCGACAATCTGGTTTAAAAATTAATCACATCAACAACATCCGTAACATTGTCAAATCTGGAAATACGCTTAATATCTTAAGCTCGCTAATTCCTGGTGCGCCAATCTTCATGCCGTTTCTACCAGGAGCAAACCATGATGATTATTATTTTGTACCAGCAGGAGATCGAGCTTCTTGGCGGATAAGATTGAAAGCCATAGCCGGTATTTTTTTCAATTTGCTTGCTGCGACAATGACTCTTGCAGTATGTAGCAGTAATCTTCCAATTTTTGATCTGGGGCTACTTTTTTGCCAAGCTTTTACGATCGCCAATCTGGTAATTGCTTTTTGTTCTTGGACAGACTTTTATGCTCTGGTTACAGGAATCAGTGAGAATTTTTACTGTGGTAATTTTGGTTTTATTTGTCAGCGTCAAAAAGATGATGAGGATCTGCTTTTTTCTGAAAGGATGACAAACATCTATTATCAAATGGGTCGGGAAACGGAGATACGTGGAGAGCAAGCGGGTGGTGGCCTAGTAGTAGCTCAAAACCAAGACCAGCAGATTGTTTTTGTCGGCGACAAAATTGTCAATCGTAAACGAGACAACTTGACCAACTCTTTGGAGAAAGCTTTTGCTTCAGTTCGACACAAATCTCAAAGCAACGGTATTTCCCCTTTAAAAATCTCAGCTACTGGAGTCTGGCATTATCGGTTTGGCACTAGTGGACCACCTGCGGTCATAGAAACTCACTGGCATGAATGGATGAGTGCGAGAATCGAAAGAGTGTGGGAATTTGCAGAAGGTCAATGGGTTTGTCAAGACAAAAACGTCAATCATCGTATTACCCACAACGGAGATTTTGATGCTTGGACGCTATATGGCAAAGAAGTATCAAATGAAACATTGGGATTGTGGCTAGAACGCGCATTGCATACATATAATTATGCTTTGGGAGATTCCCCCAAAATTGCGGGAATGATCGATCTGTTGGTAACCAAAGGAATGTGGTATGCCTCTGCTAGATTAGCCTATCATTTAGCGGGTGCCAATTCTATCGAATCTTTGTTCGATGGACAAGCTCCTCATCGGGATGCTTCCAATACGGCTCCGACAATCTTAAAGCTCAGTAACTGGGAAAAAGTATTTGAGAATACTTTTATGTTGTACCGTAAATTATTGACCGCGCCCGACTCTCCTGCCTGTAATCAGTATTTGTACCGCTTAGAACAGGATGTACTCCAGGTGATTGCCAAGGACGACACGATTGGTCAATGGGCATGGCAAAAGAGGGTCGAGTTTGTGAGAACCGCAATTCACGCTTTCTTCTATAACGATGTCAATCTAGCGACAAAAACATTCATGGCTGGAGCGATCGGTAGCTTTGGTTTAGTTGTTGTCTCTACCTTGGAAAAAGATAGATTAGTGCTAGCTGCAAAAGGGCAACCAATTTCAATTGGCTTTAATAAACAAGATGATTATATGGTTTATGCCTCCGAACCGGCTGCTGTTGATGCTGTGTTATTAAATCTGCCACAATCTTTTCGATTAGATTTAAACCAAAAAGAAGGGGAGATTGCTTTGGTGGGTATAAACGAGATTACTATCTATTCCATGGAAAAAGGCGAAGAATTAAACTCTTCACAACTGGAAGATAGATGGATTTCTATGGAAAATCATCCTTATTTGCCTCACGTTAAATATCCTACTTGCAATACCCAAGATCCTATTGGTAGCGATAATCAAGAAATTCCAGCTGTTCTTGAAGAAATAAAGTTAGTTTGGCAAAACCCTGAATCTCTTAATTGTCAAAGTGCAGATTACTTAGTTCAACTATTGAGCGCAAAAGCTCGCAACTTCGATCAGCAAAGACAAAAAATGCTCAGAGCAGGACTGTCTAAGCTAAGTAGACAATTGCCGACAATCGACTTGCTAATTATTGGCGTTGAAAATAGTCTTTGGCTGGGAGAGAGATTTTCCCAAGACTTAAGAATTATTTTTCCTTGGCTTAATGTTCGCAGTATCTCCTCTAATCAAATTCTGCAACAATTAAAACAAAATTTTGGCAGTTTACAATTGGGAAAAGATTCAATCATCTTGGCGGTTACTCAATCAGGTCAAACTTTTCCTACCATTCAGGCAATCAACACTTTCGATCAGCTATATCGTCAAGGAGAAATTAATGAGCTTTTTCTTTTAACGGGAGAATTGGGTTGTTTTTTGGGTTCTCCTGTAATTAAAGTCAAGCAAGAGAGACTTCATCTCCATCGGCACAAAGTTTTTGTTAATGGTAGTGGGCGTAGAACATCAGAACCAGCAACTGTTGCGGTGGCAGCAGCCCAGCAAACATTTACAGAGCTGTTATTGTATTTAGCTAAAAATATTCAGCGAGCTGTACCTAATTCAACGCCTTTTGGCATGACCCTGAGGGCTGAAAGCATCGATGTGCTGGAAAAGATGAAGGATGACTTTGTAGATGTCAGTGTCGTGCAGATTATGGGAGTCACCCCAACTGGCAGAAAAATTAGTTCTTCGATTGAGAAGGAACTGATTAGGAATGGTCGTAAGTGGGCTTGGCATATTATCGAGACTCCTACTGCATGGGTAATACACGCTTTGTATATTTTGATTACTGTTGGCTGGGCAATTCCGTTTGGTTATACAATTCCCTTAGCAAAAACACTGTTGACGGGCATAGTTTGGCTATTGCCCATTTCTCAAGATTCGCTCATTCTCTACCTGCTTAATTTTGCTGCGACTTTAACAGATATCGGAATTTATATTTTTGGTTCGTGGTTGTGGACTTTAGGAATACGCTATGCCCAGGGTAGGGAGCTGCTAGCCAGAATTGGCAAAAGGAGTTTGGTTATTGGCGATGTTCCTTGGGTAAATCAACTTCTTAAAAACTACGTTAGCAAGTTATTCTCCCTCAGCTACGGCATTGCCTCTCTTGATGTGCATGGAGCTAATCCAGAGGACGATTTGTTGCACGATTTTGGACATCGAGTTGTTAGGGGCACTTTACTATTTTTGGGGGTACCTGATGGGAGAAAGAGCGATAAGCTTAAACATCAAGAAAATGCTGTAATCATGACTGGTAAGCAAGCTGATGGAGTGAGAAATATTGATGTTGGGCCAGAAGTAGTCGTGATGGGGTCGAATCCTGAAATAGCGCACAAAGGTTTTGCTAATGCGATTATTCTCAATAACGATGATCAGTATTTCCACATTCGCAATGATTCTGTCTACTTCCCAAGTGAAAATAGTCAAGAGCAAAAAAGCGAAGAGAGCAAGGAGCAAAAAGCTCTAATCGAAGAATTAAGGGAATCTCGTTTTAGTTCATTCGAACGTTTACTGGCAAGCTATGTATTCTTTTGGGCATTGGCTAAGAAAGTAGCTTCTTTTCCAATCTTGGGCTATGAGCATTGGAAATCTCAAAGCAGAACTAAGATTATGACTACTGCCGCACCAGTTTCTGGAGTTTACCAAACTCCAGCAGTTCCCAAAGCAAATCAAGTCATGCAATCGCTAACTCGTCTAGACTCAGTTGCGGTAAACAATTCCGTGAATCAGAAAAATGATGAACTAAATTCTGAAGAAGAACCTCAGAGCAACAAGAATCACAATAATTGAGGACGCAAACACCAATAAATCAAGGCGCCAAGCCCCTAAGTCTTCCATTAGTAGCAAACATTTGTAGATTTCATATTAGTTTACCTATAACTGTAAGCCTAAAATCTTCTAATTACGCTAGAGTTTAAAGGAAATATAGATCTTAAGATTTTAACTAAAGGAGATCACAACCATGACTTTATCAGTTGGCTCAACTGCCCCAGCATTTACAACTGTTGATGATGAGGGTAATAGTGTTTCCCTTGCCGATTTTCAAGGAAAAATAGTGGTGTTATATTTTTACCCCAAAGACGATACCCCAGGCTGTACTAAACAAGCTCAAAGTTTCCGCGATAATTTTGCTGCATATCAAGATCAGGAAATGGTGGTTTTAGGAGTGAGCCGAGACGATCAGGCATCCCATCAAAAATTCAAAGAAAAATACGGTTTACCATTCCAGCTACTAGTAGATAGCGATGGTGCTATCACCCAAGCCTATGATGTTGATGGAGGTGGTTACGCCAAGCGTGTGACCTATGTGATCGATGGTGTTGGCACCATTGTTCAGGTTGACAGCAATGTAAATACTAGTACCCATGCTCAGGACATTTTGGCTAATATTGCCTAGTTCAAATATTATCTATCCACATTCATAACAAAAAAACATAGGACTAAAACAGAATTAAAATAGGGGCGAATAGTTATTCGCTCCCATAAAGAATCTGCTGGAGGCAAAAAAAGTTGGTTAGAAATTTAGAAAAAATTAACGCAAAAAGCAACTGACTAACCAAAATAAACAGAAAGTCACAGCGGAAGCAAATTGATTGTTATCCAAAACTAATGCTCCTCCTTGACCTAGCAGCAGGTTTGCCAAGGCTGTTCCCAAAGCAATTCCTGCAAAAAGAGTGACAAAACTAATGAGAAATGCTCGACCGGAACGTCCTTCTTTGCGATTGAGGAAATAAATATTGGCGATGAAGCCCAGCGCCATGATTAGGGGCAGAACTGAAGCTCCAGTATTTTGGGAGAATACTGCGATCGCGCAAAGGGTTAAGAAAATACCAGATGGCCAGAGAATATCTGCTTGAGAAGGAGTGTCTACTAACTCTTGTAACCAGACATTAGATTTTTCATTCACGATTTGAGGCACTTTCAGAGTTTTTTCGACGTTTCGTTCGGGAAAACGGATTTTTTCGGGAACCTTGATTTTACCTTCCTGACGCAACCGCAAGCGATCCATAATGATCGAATCGTAAGCGATTTCCACCTCTTCTAGCACGGCTTGATCATTACCGTGTTGTTCATAAAGTCTCTTTTTGGCAGTCTGTATTTCCTCAAAAGAAGAATTTTCTGTGACCCCAAGTTGTTCGTAGGGATTTCGTTCGCTCATCTCTTAACCTGCTCTATAATACCTATTTAAATTTTTTATACCGTACTAGACGATTTTTTAATAAACTTCCCAGAAACCGAAGGCTGGCCCAATAAACCTGACGGTAAACCAAGCAGCAATCATGATCCCAATCCCAATCCAAGCACCCTTACTAGTTATCTTGATAAACGTCTCTGCTTGGACTTTAGTAATAGGCAGCCAGGGATATATTCTCTCGGACTCTTGACCATATCCTGTCCCCAATGCTGATTTACGGCGTTTTGATTCTCCCATAATATATATTGGTTATTAACCGTCAATAAGTAAGTTCTGAGTCGATCATAGCGTTTTCTGGTCACAGATTCTCTAGCTCCCAATTTAAGCTCGCCAGTCTATTAATAATAATGAATTTTTCCCGAGTTGTTTTCTGTGATTTCGATGGCACCATTACTACCAAAGATACTTTCGTCAGCGTGCTAGAAAAATTTGCACCTGAAGCGGCAGCTCAATTTCTACCGGCAATTTTTCGCCGAGAGATAACCCTCAAAGCATCAATAGACAAGACTTTAGGCTCAATTCCTGCCCAAGATTATCCAGCTCTCATCGAGTTCGTTGCCGACCAGCCAATCCGCCCAGGACTCGAAGAATTTATAGAATTTCTTAATAATGCTGCCATTCCCCTGGTGGTCATTTCGGGGGGCTTAACGGGAATGGTTAGAGCAGTATTAGAGCGTCAACAATTACTATCTAGCGTCACAGCTATCTACGCTGGAGAAGTAAACACTTCAGGAGATTTTTTGCAGCCTTATTCCCTAATTTCTAGTAATACGGAGTTTGTTGCTAAAGCGATCGCCATGAAGCAGTATCCAGCCGAGGAGAAAGTCGCCATCGGCGATTCTGTAACAGATATTAACATGTCTCTGGCTGCGGACTTAGTATTTGCCCGCGATCGCCTCCAGCAATATTTAGCGGAGGAAAATAAACCCTATATTCCCTGGCAAGATTTTTTTGAGATTCGCGACTATTTAGCTGCTAGGTGGCAAGCCAATTAGTGGGCAGTAGAAAGGGATGACAATAATGAGATGACAATGGTGAATTGACTTGTATTTGCTGGCTGTTTCCAGTAATGTTATTAACTTGTAGATCTTAAGTTCAATGTATGTCAGCGCTGCCTTTCTAAGGATTGATCTACAGCAAAGTCATTCAATTAGCATCATTTAACAAAAACTCCAATCCGCCTACTCTACTGTGTTTGGCAGAAAAAAATTAGCAATGGATTATCAAGCAGTAAGTATAGTGAATATAGTGAAATGTTATGACTAAATTTGTGTTTATTACTGGCGGGGTAGTCTCAAGTATTGGGAAAGGCATTGTCGCAGCTAGTTTGGGTCGGTTATTGAAGTCCCGCAACTATTCAGTATCGATTCTGAAGCTCGATCCCTATATCAATGTCGATCCAGGCACCATGAGTCCTTACCAACACGGGGAAGTATTTGTGACGGATGACGGAGCGGAAACTGACCTGGATTTGGGACATTATGAACGTTTTACTGATACTTCCATGTCTCGTCTCAACAGTGTCACTACAGGGTCGATTTACCAGGCGGTAATTAACAAAGAAAGACGGGGAGACTATGAAGGGGGCACAGTGCAGGTAATTCCCCACATTACCAACGAAATTAAAGAACGAATTCATCGAGTTGCCAAGAATACAGACTCCGATGTGGTGTTGACGGAAATTGGCGGTACGGTGGGGGATATTGAATCTCTACCCTTTATGGAGGCGATTCGTCAGTTTCGCAAAGATGTAGGGCGCAACAATGTCGTTTATATGCACGTTACCCTGATTCCCTGGATACCGGCGGCGGGAGAAATGAAAACCAAGCCTACTCAGCATTCCGTCAAAGAATTGCGTTCCATTGGGATTCAGCCTGATGTTCTAGTCTGTCGTAGCGATCGCCCTTTGTTTCCAGGAATTAAAGAAAAAATTGCCGAATTTTGCGATGTGGAAGTTAATTCCGTCGTCACTTCCCTTGATGCCAGCACGATTTATGAAGTGCCTTTGATCCTAGAACAAGAGGGATTAGCCCAAAGAACGATTGAATTACTCCAGCTAGAACAGCGAGAACCAGACTTACGAGACTGGCGCAATTTAGTCATTAAGATGAACTCCCCCCGTGCCGAGGTTACAGTGGCAATTGTGGGTAAATACATCCAACTGAGCGATGCCTATTTATCGGTGGTGGAAGCCTTGGGACATGGAGCGATCGCGGCAGACTGCGAAGTTAATTTGCGCTGGGTAAGCGCTGAGGATATTGAAGCTCAAGGGGCAGCTAAGTATCTTCATGATGTAGGAGGGGTAATTGTTCCTGGTGGTTTTGGCATTCGTGGGGTAGATGGGAAGGTGGCAGCGATCGCCTATGCCCGCTCTAATAATTTGCCCTTTTTGGGTTTATGTCTGGGGATGCAGTGCTGTGCGATCGAGTGGGCAAGGAACGTGGCGAAATTAGACGATGCTAACAGTGCCGAGTTTGATGCGGAAACGGCTAATCCGGTGATCAATATTTTACCCGAACAAGAAGATGTCATTGACCTGGGGGGAACAATGCGCTTGGGAACTTATCCCTGTCGTTTAAAACCAGATACTCTCGCTTATTCTTTGTATCAGGACGAGGTGATTTATGAACGCCATCGCCATCGGTATGAATTCAATAACGCTTATCGCAGTCAATTGTTAGAGACCGGATATGAGATCAGTGGTACATCTCCTGATGGACGGCTAGTAGAAATCATTGAAATGCCGAGTCATCCTTTCTTTATCGCCACTCAGTTTCACCCCGAGTTTCGCTCTCGTCCCAATAATCCCCATCCCTTGTTTTTAGGTTTAGTGCAAGCAGCTTTAAAAAAGCATAACGTCTCTATAGAAGAACCGATCTCCACTCCTACCTCCGTTAGCCCATGATCAGGATTAGATGATGATGCCGAGAACATGAAAAACCACTTTTTTTTAGGGATTTAGGGATTTAGGGACTTAGGGACACTAAAGTTGACTGGTTATCCCCATCTCCCCATCTCCCCATCTCCCCATCTCCCAACAAACTAATTAACCAATGAAACACATCAGCCAGTATCGATGATCAATCTAAACTTCTGGGATCAAACCAGTGGCACCTGGATTAATGTGTTTACGGTATTGTTAGGCACCAGTGTGGGCTTGTTGTTCAAAGACCGTCTTGACGCCAAAATACAGACAATTATTACCCAAGGGATCGGTTTGTTAACCCTTTGGATTGGCATCACCATGGCGAACAGTATGGGACAGGTACAAGCGGGGGGAATTAATGGCGCAGTATTGGGCTTATTGGCGATCGCTTTGGGTGGCGTTTTAGGGGAGTTATTAAGAATTGAGGAAAGGTTAACTGTCTTGGGAGATTGGCTCAAGCACAAGTTTAAAGGTCAAGGACTATTTACCGAAGGATTTGTTGCCAGTAGTTTATTATTTTGCGTTGGCCCGATGGCGCTAATTGGCAGCTTTGATAATGGTCTGAGGGGAGATGATACGCTACTAACCTTGAAGGCAACGATGGACGGGGTTATTTCCATCGCTCTGGCTAATATTTATGGGGTGGGGGTTGGTTTTTCCACTCTGATTATTTTGCTATACCAAGGGAGCTTATCTTTAATTATTGGTTTAGTGGGGAAGAGCTTACCTCAAGGGTCACAAAATCCCTATTTACTAATTATTACGGGGGTTGGTGGACTAATGATTATGGCAATTGGCTGTAATTTACTCGAAATAGCCAAGATTCGCGTCGCTTCTTTTTTACCAGCGATCGCCTTATCTCCCCTGATTTATTGGCTGGCTAACGCTGTTAGTTCTATCCGAATCTAATGTGTAATTAATTTTGTCTAGGTACTTAGTTTAATTTTAAGCGTGCCTCACGAATGGCATAAAGTGCATCATGTAATCCTTTTTCCCAATTGGAACACCTGCC
The DNA here is from genome assembly GCA_046050865.1 of Cyanobacteriota bacterium. GTDB lineage: Bacteria > Cyanobacteriota > Cyanobacteriia > Cyanobacteriales > Xenococcaceae > Waterburya. The sequence continues at coordinate 7,581 of JBJOPG010000011.1, read as the reverse complement.
ATACGGAGAATGTCATAAGCAGTGACCATATGAAAATAAAAGTTGGGCATCAGAAACTCGTCCACATAAGCACTACCAGATAGCTCCGCATATAAGTTCTGACCTAATTCGATGCGCGTAACCTCAGCCAGCTTGGCGTCATCAGCGTTAATGCCTGAAAGGAGTTCCTTGGTGTTCGCGATATATTCATATGCCTGTGCAAGAGATTTGACTTGTGGATCTAGATTATCTGCTGGTTTGTCGTCACACCACAGGGAAAAATTGCGTGGTTGATTACAAGTGAAAGCGATCTGTGTTCCAAAGGGAAACATATCAGCCGCAATCCGCTGCTCAAGAAACGACTCGTTACCGAAATGAGTTTGAGCTGAATTTAATAGGTGCTCAACAGTCGTCAATCGACTTTGGAAGAGGGTTTGGATTGAACCGATATTGTGACTTGGCATTGTGCAATTTTTTAGAACTTATATTATGAAGCTTAGCGGTTATATGGCGATCACTTTTGCTTATTTTCTGGCATACCAACTGTGATTGCAATAGAATCAGGTGTCATACTTCGCAACCTAGAGTCATCCTGACAAATAGATTTATTTAGATCTATATTGCTCACTTTTCGTTAATTACACAATAATCATTTTCCGTAAAGTCTGCGTAATATTTTAAGCACATGAAAGAGAAAGAAAGTCAAAGAGAATTTGAGAAAAGCAAAATCAGCGAAAACACAAAGAGATGGTGAATGGGAGCAATTTTATCTCTTGTGGTTATCGTCTTTGTTTATGCAGGTGTAACTAAAGACAAAGACTTATCTGAAAAAGTCGTTTTGGCAGGTATTTCCGCTATTGGAGGGTGTTAAGCGACTGGTAAATGAAATTATTTGCGACTTTTCCAGTATCCAGGTTTTTGACTGCAATGCATAACTGCCAAAATGAGAATATAGTTTGGCTCAATTGTGTAGAGAATTCCATAAGGAAATCTCCGTGCCATACATCGTCGAACGTCATCATCAATTACCGCATAACGAGTGGGAGACTCTCTGATCCGATAGACCGTATCCTCAATCGCATTGATAAATGCTTGTGCAACCTCAACCCTTTGCTCTTTATAGTATTTAACTGTCTCAGTATATTCATTAAGAGCTTCGGGATGAAATACATACCTCATGGCTCAATCATGCGTCTAACTTGTACTAACGCTTCTTCTCCTGAAATCGGCTGTACAGAACCATCCCGAACTTGATCTCTTCGTTTTTTTGCTTCTGACACCCAAACTGTCTGAATTGCTGAGTCAGTATCGAACTCCAAGCTTTCGACCAACTTGTCTGCCAGGAGTGCTCTTGATGCGCTAGGCAAGGACAATATTTCTGCTGTTAGTTGCTCAATTGTTCTCATAACTCATTGTCAAATAATGTGTCCTCCACAGTGTAACAAATGACCTCATTCAACGATCGCTCTTATCTAAATCCACAATAGCGATCCGTAGGCTAGGGTGAGCCTAATCCCCACAGTCATGATGCCTTAGCTATCTGCAAACAGTTTGAAAAGCTACTAAGTAATAACGATTTGCAAAAGTTGGTCATCACTCAATTGGTGGGTTTTCAATCAAAAGGGATGGGGTTTATCTTGCCAAGATTGGAGTCATTAAGCAGTTTGCTCAGGTATTGTTGATTGTTTATTCAAGCTGAACTATGATGATAGGTAAATATTCAACAGGAATAATTAAAGTGTCCAACGATTTTGGTGAACTAATTCGTCAAGCGCGCAAAGAGAAAAAGTATTCTCAAAGAGAATTAGCAAAACTATTGCAAATAGACTTTACCTATCTCTCTAAGCTAGAAAACAATCGTGCAGATTATGCCCCCAAAGAAGATGTAATTCGTGGTTTAGCCAAGCACCTAAACTTGAATGAAGAACAGTTAATTTTTTTGGCGGGAAGGATTCCTCAGCAAGAAGAAGATCTACTTAAGCAGCATTATAAAGATATGCCAGCTTTGTTTCGGCGGATGCGAGAAAATCCAGAATTTGCTCAAAGAGTGTTTCGTGAAGCTGCCAAGACTGACGGCTAATGAACAGTTAATTACTAGATCGAGTTAATCTTTTGTGAGTGTTTTTCGTCCGTATCGATTCATTTCCAAACTAGAGATCGAGGCTTGTGCTTTAGATGTTTGGTTGCAAATGTCGCGATTAGGGGACCCCTACGCTGCGCGATCGCACCATCCACTACAGTTACCCATTGATGCCAGTCTCATTGCTGAATTTCTGGATTTAGATCTTGTTTGGGACACCATTCCTGATGACGAACAAGGGGCGATCGCCGCCAGAATTTTGCCTTTAGAAAAACTGATTGAAATCAACGAAAATATTCCTGAACTACAAGGGGGTTTTGGGGAATCAACTATTGCCCATGAAATCGGTCATTGGGTGCTGCATATTGATGTAGAACAAGTTGAACGCTCTATTCGATTAAAACAAAAGGGAATTGATGTTCAGGTAAAGCCTTTTCTTTGTCGTCAGAGTAATCTGGCAAGAATTGAATGGCAAGCACAGTACTTTGCAGGATGTTTGCTGATGCCTCAACATATATTAAAAGAATTAAAGCAGGATAAAGATCTAACAAAATGGCCGCATCTTTATAAAATGGCGGCAGAATTGGGAGTTACTATATCTAATCTAACAACTAGACTACAGGATCTTGGTTGGATTTATCTTGATTCCGATACCCGTCAAATTTACACTAATCACGTTTGAGTAGCAAAATAACCGAATACACGAACTAAATTATTGCCTTTTCTTACAATGATAGAAACATTCTTGCTAGCTTGACGAAAGCCAACTCAAAAAGTATTGCTATGCTTAAACATCAAGTCGAGCCTTACAAAGAATTTGCTCAAAATTATTATATTGACCGAGATACTGCTCATGATTTTCGACACATAGAAAGAATTATTAATCGTCTCGAATTACTGTCACAAGAGATGTCGCCATCACCAGACAAATCTTTGCTATATTTCCTTGCTTGTTTTCATGGTTTAGGAAAAAATATTTGTGATGACGAATTTTTAGGCGAACGAGTCAAACATTTTTTGCTAGCTCTAGAATGGAATGAAACTCAAATAAAAAAAGCATTTCAGAGTTTAGAACGTCATATTATTAACCCACAAACTGTAGAAGAGGCAATTGTACATGATGCAAACTATGTGGAATTATTGGGAGCATTTGGTATTGCCAAGGCTTTTACTACTGGAGGCGCTAGAAAACAGACTTATGAAGAGACGGCAGACATTTTTGAATATCAGTATTTGGATCGAGTAGCGTTTATTACTCCAATGGGCAAACGTTTGGCAGAAGAAAAAAGAGCTTACACCAAAGAATTTTTCAAGCAGCTACGAAGTGAACTATAAATTATTAAACACATTCTCGCTAACTATTGCGATCGCTTTTGAGAGGAGATGCCAACTTACTGCAATTTAGGATAAGTCTTCCAAGCGAATATCTGTATCAAGATAAGTAGGCGTGATTCGCGAATCACCCCTGCGAGGATTATCGATTATTTAAACCGCGTTCACTAAAACATATATCCTAGTAGGTCTATCGGCTCATTAACCCATGGTTGATCACCAGTTTGTTTAATCATCAACTCTTTTTCGATTTTTTCTACAGCAACACCGTAATTTTGATGTTCGTGAATTCTTAACCAAGAACAGTAATGAGCAATAGCTTGAAAACCATTCTTTAAATAGAGTCGCTCATCTTTGACTACCGTGAACAAAAAGTCAACAGATTTTTCTTGTGCCAACTCGGTTAATAAAGACAAAAGCTTTGAAGCAATTCCCTGCTGTTGATAAGTGGATTTCACACATAAATCTATCACGCCAAAAATTGTGAAGATAAAATTCCCCACACGAATTACTCGATGGTCTACTCCCATATGCGCGACGAGGGTGTTATCTGCAAAAACCAAATATCTAAAATGAGGTAGTTGTTTATAATACGATCTCGGTTTGGTATTTTCGACGGGAAAACAAGAGTTTCTTAGCTCAGTAATTTGTTGGTGAACGTTGTTTGGTATGTCGAATTCAATTATTCTGGTTATTTCCATGCAATAAGGCGATTACCCTAAAAGACTAGCTTCGCGTCGCGCTTCGCGTACCATACGGATCGCTACACCAAACCATATTAAAGTATGATTGTCAGTGGTTCAGTCAAGCAAAAATTGTCTGAAAATACTAAGATCAAAATACGATAGCTAGTCCCATTAGAAAGATATCTACCGTCCTAATTTTTAGATCTTACTCATGAATTTATCTAAACAAACATTGATTGGTCTAAAAGCTGATCGCTTTCGTCATCCCCTTGATTTACAAGCTACTAATACCCTCAAGCAGCTGCCAGGGGTAGACATTGCGATCCGGAGCGTTTTGGGTTCGCTAGCAGAACAATTTTTCTATCTCAATAATATTGCCTCCAGTGTTTTAGTTAGTGAAAAACAGCTACCTCACTTGCATAAATTATTAATTGAAGCCTGCGAAATTCTCGATCTAGAGCCACCTCAACTTTACATCCAGCAGAATCCCACCCCCAATGCCTACACCTTCGCCATGAGAGGAAAACAGCCTTTTGTGGTGTTGCATACGTCCTTGATTGAAATGTTAACTCCCGAAGAAATCCAGGCAGTAATTGCTCACGAATTAGGGCATTTAAAATGCGAACACGGAGTTTACTTAACCATGGCAAATTTATTAGTGCTGGCAGCGAATATGCTATCGCCATGGGGAACAATGTTGGCTCAATCATTACAAGAGCAGATGCTCCAATGGGTTCGTTGCGCTGAGTTTAGTTGCGATCGCGCTGCATTACTAGCCATTCAAGACCCAAAAGTAGTGATGTCTGTGCTCATGAAGCTAGCAGGGGGTTCGCCAACTCTAGCGCCCCAGTTAAATCTGGAGGCATTTATCGAACAGGCTAAAGCTTATGACTTGATCGGGACAGATAGTTTAGGGGAGATGCTTCAGACTGCTCAAACAGCACAGCTAACTCATCCTGTTCCTGTAATTAGAGCTAGAGAAATTGAACGTTGGGCTAGCTCGGCTGAATATCAGTCTATTTTAAACCAACGTCAGTCAGGGACAGAGACAAAATTAGGCTGGACTAATTGGTAGTGGAATTCGGAATTCAGATTGAGTATGATTGCTAGTTGCTCAATGGTTTAGCATAAAATAAATCTTTGTTGATAACCATTAAAAAAAGAACATGGCAAAAGCAATTTGGAATGGTCAAGTTTTAGCCGAAAGCGATCGCACGGAAGTAGTAGAAGGAAATCAATATTTTCCTCCAGATTCCATTAATCAAGAGTTTTTTCAAGCTAGTTCAACCCATACCACCTGTCCTTGGAAGGGTCAGGCAAGCTACTATACTGTGGTGGTGGATGGACAAGAAAACCCTGACGCTGCTTGGTATTATCCTGAAACCAAGGAAAAAGCCAATAATATTAAAGGCTATGTAGCTTTTTGGAAAGGGGTGAAAGTTGAAGTTTAGGGCATTAGTGACAAGTTAAGAGACTACGTTGTTTGTCAATCGGTTTTAAGCTTTTAGCTTTTAGCTCTCAGCTATTAGCTTTTAAGACATTTTTCATGAAGTGTAACTCTTTAAAAAGCGATCGCCATTAAATTAGACTTGATCTACATCTAGTGGTAAAGACAAGTTCTAGACACTAAATGTAGTAGTTGACTAAAAATAATTAAGCTTAACTTGTCACCAATGAGTTTAGGGCGATCGCAATCTCTGACAAGTAATTAAGGCGTTGCTGAACCTGGGTATAGCATTTGCGAAGCTACATGCGGCTTAAGCCTTTGTCCTTTAGGACAAATGGTATACCCAAAAGCTACCCCTAGTCATTTAGAGCAAAAAGTCTAAAAAGTTAGAAATTGAATTTCAATCCAGTGTCAAGACCAAAGATTTTGATGGAATCTAATTCTCCTCCTGTGGGCAAAGTCACGTAGCGAGCTTGAGCAAAAAGATCTATGGTGTCACTAACCTGATATTCTGCTCCACCCTTTACTTGAAAACTTATTCCTGTTTGACTTTCGTCAGTTTCTACCTGTGAGTTCAAATCTCTAAGTTGTGCCGCAGAAAGACCTTCTACACTTTCCACACTTAAGTTGACGTTAGTTTGAGATATGCCAATTCCAGGACTAATATACAGGCTTAGTTTTCCCTCTTGAGTAATGGGGAACTCAAATCGAGGATTAGCATATAATGCAAAGGCAGAAAAATCTCCATCAAAACTACCATCTGCCTCTGTTCCTTGTTCTGCTAGCAAGTCACTAAATGTATTATTTACATCTTCAGTATCTAGACCTCCAAGAGCAAGTAGAAATTCTAGATCAGCACTAATATTGTCAGTAAATTTAATTCCCCCAAATAGACTGGCATCAAAACTATTGGTGTACTCAGCAGAAAAATCTTCACCAAAACTGTCTCGATCTGATTGTGTAGCTGCATCGCCACTGACAAATCCAATTCCACCAGAAAAGCCACCATAATAACCGTCAACTTTGCTTTTGCGTTTTCTGCCACGAGTGCCTTGAGCAATCTGAGTCTCTGTACTTTGAATGACTTCAGTAGATGGGGGATTAAAACTACAATTCAATTTAGCATCTTGAGTGATCGCCGGATTGCAATCAATATAGAGATCCTGATGCTTATTGTTTGGTTCAGCTTTTGCTGTTTGAGCTAGTCCGAAAAATAATACTGCTGCTATAGATATATTTTTAGATATCTTTTTAAAAATTATGCCTAAATTTGATTTGGCGCTTATGCTCGTCATGTTAAAACTTTAACTCATCCATCTAGTCGAATTTACGCAATTCAGTATACTTTGATTAGGTTTTAATCCTTTGGTTATTTTGATTATTTTTATAGTTGTTCTACACTTAGAGCTTAGAAACTAGAATTTAGAGCTAATTGACCTGTTAATTAAAAACATAATGCTCAACTTTACCAAACCTTTTTATCCTTTATTGCTAGCTACAGTTAAAAGTGACCCTGAAACGGCTCACCGTCAGATGTTAAAAACATTAAATAACTTAGAAATTAATCGTCATTCTGTATGGGGGAGATTGGCAATTAAGCAGCTAGAAAAGTCTTTTTGTGTGCAAGATATTCGTCTTCAACAAACCCTTTGGGGGTTAGATTTTAATAATCCTTTGGGATTAGCGGCAGGCTTCGATAAAGATGGGACGGCAGCAGGAATGTGGAGTAGTTTTGGGTTTGGGTTGGCAGAATTGGGTGCTGTTACCCTTCATTCTCAACCTGGTAATCCTCGACCTCGAATGTTTCGTTTACCAGAAGACAAAGCAGCACTGAATCGCATGGGTGCGAATAATCTGGGGGCAGCAGTGATGGCGGATACCTTAAGGCAAACTTGGAAACGACGGCCCCGTAAGATTCCTATTGGGATTAATCTTTGTAAGTCAAAAATTGCTACTTTAAACGATGCAGCAGCAGATTATGTAGGTAGCTTTAAATATCTGGAGCAAGTGGCAGATTACTTTGTGATTAATGTTAGTTCTCCTAACACTCCAGGATT
>JBJOPG010000010.1:0-35686 GCA_046050865.1 Cyanobacteriota bacterium | reverse complement strand
TGCCCTAATTGTGGGAAATCCTGCACCTATGCCCCCATCACTATCCTCCTTGAAGGGAGCAGAAGCAGAAGCCAAGGCGATCGCCCAAATTTTAGGCACGACCCCCATTATGGGAGAAGCAGCCACCGAAAAGACGATCATCGAGCAAATGCCTCAGGCTAAATTAATCCATTTAGCAACTCATGGTTTATTTGACGAGCATCAGGGTTTGGCTAGTTCTCTAGCGTTTTCTACCAAAGATGATCAAGACGGCTTCTTAACAGCAGCAGAAATTCTCGATCTAGATTTAGAGGCAGATTTGGTGGTACTTAGTGCCTGCAACACAGGACGAGGAAAAATTACCGGGGATGGAGTAGTAGGACTATCTCGCTCTTTCTTGCTGGCAGGGGCACAAAGCACCCTGGTTTCTCTCTGGGATGTACCTGATCTTGCCACCTCGGCTTTAATGACCGACTTTTATCGACAGTTACAAAATAATCAAACTCAACCTCAAGCACTGCGTCAGGCAATGTTAGATACAATGCAAACCTATCCCAATCCTCATGAGTGGGCGGCTTTTATTTTAGTTGGGCAATAGTTAAGTAGGTAGTGAATTGGGGAATTGGGGAATTGGGGAATTGGGGAATTGGGGAATTGGGGAATCAACTCTACTTCCCTATCTCCCTACCTCCCTATCTCCCTATCTCCCTATCTCCCTATCTCCCTACCTCCCTATCTCCCTACCTCCCTACCTTCCTACCTCCCTACCTCCCTACCTCCCTACTTACTTATGTATGTCCAAGTTCCAGATACCTCTAATTGACCGCTATCTGATTCAGCAGTTAATACCACCATGGATGCTTAGTTTAAGCTTGTGTTCTATTTTAGGTGAAGTAATTGGAATTTCTTTTGAACAGGTTAAATTTATTACTGAAAGAGACTTTTCTCCCTTAACTGCGTTGCAAGTTCACTTACTAAAATTTCCTGCTTTTCTTTCCCTTGGGTTGCCATTTTCGCTACTCATGGCAACTATTATTACCTATAGTAAACTAGCAGAAAATAATGAACTTACTGCTTTAAAAAGCTGTGGGATAAGCTTGCTCCGCTTGATAACTCCATCATTAATTTTTAGTTCAATCTTAACTATTTTCATGTTTTATTTGAACACAACCATCATCCCCCCTGCCAATTATCGAGCAGCTATGATGATTGAAAATGAATTTCAAATAGAACGGAGTAATCTACAAAAGTACCATCAAAAAAATATTATCTATCAAGAGTTTGCTACTGTTCATCAATCTCGATTGCTGAAGCGTTTAATCATCGGCGATCGCTTCGATGGCAAAAAACTTGAAGGACTGACGTTACTAGAGTATCAACAGGGACATTTACACACCATAACTACTGCTAATTCTGCTGTTTGGCATCCACCAGCACAATCCTGGATTTTGGCTGATGGTAGTCAGCAAATTATTCACCACCAGAATCAGCAACCGCAAATTAAGCATTTTAAGTATCTTGCCCTGCCTATAGAGCAGAATCTTTTAGATTATGTGCGGAATTATCGAGATAATCGGGAAATGAATTTAAGAGAGCTATATCAATGGTTAGATGTGTTGCAAGGCAGTAACGATCAGCAAAAAATACGTCAGCTACAAATTAACATTCAAGAAAGATATGCTTTCCCTGGTTCTTGTGTGGTATTTGCCTTGCTGGGGGGGATTTTGGGTTGTAATTACAGCTCTAAAATCAATCGTATCTCCTTGGCGATCACCATTATTATGAGCTACCAAGGAATTCAATTTATCACTACTAGTCTGTGCGTTACAGGAGCAATTCCTATTACCTTGGGGGTTTGGTTGCCCAATATAATTGGTCTGGTTTTATCAAGTATATTTTTAAGTTGTCACAATAAACTAGGATTTATCCTGGTGGCCAACCCATAGGGCGATCGCCGAGAAGATGCAGATGAAGATGATCTACGGTTTGTCCTCCGTCTGCCCCATTGTTAATCACTACCCGATATCCATTGCTGAGATTTTCCTGTTCCGCAATTTTTTTCAGGGTCATTAGTAGGTGCCCCATCAGTGCTGTATCTTCTGGGGTCGATTCTGACAAGCGAGGAATGGGCTTTTTGGGAATGACTAAGATATGGGTTGGAGCTTGAGGGTTAACATCCCTAAAGGCTAAAGCTAAATCATCTTCGTAGACAATATCGGCAGGAATTTCACGACGGATAATCTTGCCAAAAATAGTATCTGTCATAGCTATCTCTCAAAATAAGGCGATTAATTCAACTAGTTTAATACTCTATACTCTACTGATGTAGGGCAGTTGGCAACTAGCAACTAAATCTAGAAGAGAATTAGCATCATGCTCTTTATTTGTAGCTTTCGACTGTTTTTGTAAGAGCTGTTGCCAAAAATCACTGGTTTGCTCTGGTGGGAGTTGTTGAAGGGCCTGAAGTAAAACAATAGCCTGTTCTAATAGCTGTTCAACATCAATTTCTTCGTAATCTGGTAGATAATCACATAATCTTCTAACCGCCTCTCCTAGAAGAATAATCGCCCCCCGCAGATTATCATTACTAAGATGATAGCAACCCACCGCCACCTGCAAAATTCCCTGATAAAAACGTTTGTCTGTTTCAGGAGCATCAACCCAAATTGCTTCTAAAGTATCGTGACAGGCATAGAACTGGCCCTGATTAAATTCAGCAATTCCTTGTTCAAATTCAGCAGAAATACTCATTAACTAACCATGTTTAAAGTTCGGAGTTACTTATTCCATCTCGCTACAAAGTTGAGTAATTTGTTCGGTGGTGATAGATTGAGTATCACTGGCAAAAGCATTGTCTGGAGTTAGAAAAAGCATACAGTGACATTTTTTTTCTTCTCGCATAGGCACACAGGGACAATTCCAATAGGCTTTTTTCACTTCTGCTGCCTTATCTTGATAGTGGCGACAGGGGCAGAGGGGCGAACCTAATTCTTGCTTATGTTCTGCTAACCCTTTAATTACCGCAGCAGTGACGGATAAATTGCTACAAAAGTAAGTATCTGTTCTTTGTGCATATTTTTCGGCAAACTTCCTCATGGATTCTAAGGTTTTATCTGGATTTTGACCTGTAGTTGTGTTTGCTGTCGTCATAATCTTTCAGAGGAAATGAGGAAATATTGATTCTATGGATATTATTATAAGTTTTTGCGCCACAATCCCCTATTAGTGGGAATAATATAGTGAGATCTTTAACGGTATTCAAGATTCAGAATTCAATATATAGTACTTAATTAAATGAGAATGCTCTGAGGTTCACAGGTCTAGAAAAAAGACTACTGGTAGTTTAAAAATTTATAATACCCAGTATTTTCCTAATCTTTGTCTAATATTTAATCCTGCCCTAATCTTCGCTTAAAATAGATCGGTCATTAATGCTCCAGTAACTACACAATCACTCTTCTATTCAGCTAACCTTGGTTAGGGTTTAGTGGAAAATATTAATTTAAAATGCTTATGAATATTCTGTAAGACCTAATTAACTGTAATTCTAGTGTTTCTTCGAGAAGCCAGCTCGCAATCCAAATATTTGAAGAAGTGACTAAATATTTAAATTATGAATTCATCCAGCAGTGGCAACAGTAATCAAGCAGCGGATAGTAATGTGGCTTTCCACACAGGAACCAAAAGTCCTGTTAAGCCTCTTGTTGCTGATTCTCCTGCGCCGAAAATTCGCGTTTTGATCGTTGACGATCAGAAAATGATCAGGGAAGGGTTAAAAGCCCTAATCAAAACAGAGAGCGATCTTGAGATAGTTGGGGTGGCTGAAAATGGTGAACACGCGATCCAGCAGGTGGAATCTCTAAGTCCAGAAGTGGTGCTGATGGACATGGAAATGCCAGGGATGAATGGGGTAGATGCCACCAAAATGATCTGTCAAAAGTTTCCTGATGTTAAAGTACTGGTACTAAGTACTTTTGATACTCAGGAATATGTAGCTAAATCTCTTAACTCTGGAGCAATGGGCTATTTGCTTAAGGGTACCCCCGCTAGAGAATTAACTGATGCCATCAGATCAATTCACCGTGGCTATGCTCAAATTGGGCCAGGAATTTATCGTAATTTATCTTTACCTCAGACAGAGGAGGCAGACAAGCTACCCATCACGTCTCCTCTGACTACCCGCATAGCAGATAATAATACGGCTACGGAAAAATCTTATCCCCCTGGGCAACTCGTTAAGAGTAAAGTTAGTAATAATGATGCTGCCTTGGTGAAGCGCAGTTCAGGGGCAACTAAATCTCGTGAATTTGAGCAGACGGTAATTCTTCGTCCTTCTCCTCGATGGTCGAGGTTATCCATGGCGTGCATCATGGGAGTCACTGCCTTTACGCTGATTTGGGCAAAATTTGCCAAGATCGAGCAAGTAATTCCCACGGAAGGAATGATTCAACCGATCGGCAAGACTCAGGAGATTCAAGTACCCACCAATGGTGTCGTGTCAGAAGTGCGAGTGGAAGAAGGCGATCGCGTGGAGAAAGGAGATGTGCTGATGGTTTTAGACACCACCACTTCTAAAGCCCAAGTTAAGTCTTTGGATCAGGTACGTAAATCTCTCCGGCAAGAGAATAAATTTTACCGAGCTTTAATCGCGGGGAAAGTTGATGCTAACAATCTTGACAGTACCATTACTGCTTTAAAAATCCCCCCAGAAGTAGCTTCTTTGTCCCGTAATCGAGCCGAATTAAATGACGAAAATGAGTTGTTTAATAATCTTTTAAATGGTTCTGGCGGAAATTTCAGTCCTGATCAGCTCAGGCGATTAGATGCTTCTAAATCCGATTTAAGTCAGCGAATTGCCTCGGCTAGACTGGAAGTGGAACAGCTAGAAAAACAGTTGGAGCAAAATAACATTCAGTTGCAAGATACTCGCGCGCAGTTGGCAACAGGGAAGCAAAATTTGCAGGAAATCACCAAGCGCAACCAAGAATCGAGAAAGCAGGCAGAAGATAGTCTGAAAATTGAACGAGAAACCTTGGGGGCAATTCTACCCGTCTATAAGGAAGGTGGCATTGCCAAACTTCAGGTGGATCAACAAAGACAAAGAATCAACGATCGCAATGCTTCGATGTTAGATGCCATGAAACAGGGGAATCTAGAACGCGATCGCCAGCAACAAGATGTCACCACTCTCCAGGCGGAAATTAATCGTTTACTCCAGGAAGAACAAAGATTAACTTTAGACATCGCTCAAGCCAGACAGCAACTCGAAAATACTACTTCTGTATCGCAAAAAGACCTCTACGACCAAAGAGCATCTAATCGTATCCGACTGGCGGAAATTGATAGTCAGCTTAATAAAACTTTAGTAGAAAACGATAAGCGAATTGCGGAAATTGACAGTCAACTGGCTGGGGCGGAGCAAAATTTGAAATATCAAACAATTATTGCCCCTGTTACGGGAGATGTGTTTGATTTGACTGCCTATCCTGGTTATGTTCCTCCTTCTGGTCAAGCAGCTAAGCCTGTATTGCAGATTGTCCCCACAGAAGATTTAGTGGCGGAAGTATTTGTCAAGACTGATAAAATTGGGTTTGTGGAAAAAGATATGCCCGTTGATGTGCGGATTACTTCTTTTGACTTTGGGAAGTATGGTGGCATCGATGGTAAAGTTCAATTTATCAGCGCCAGCTCCTTGCCGCCCGAACCACCTTATGATTTCTTCCGCTACGCCGTCAAAATCAAGCTAGATCAAGATTTCTTGATAGTCGAAGGTAAAAAGAAGTTTATTCGACCAGGAATGCAAGTTCAAGCTAACGTCAGAATTGACGAACATCGTACTGTCTGGAATCTTATGACTGACGAGTTTTTAGGCGGGGTTAGAAATCTGAAGAAACTTGAGTAATTTTTTAGAGTTCGGAATTCGGAGTTCGGAGTTCGGAGTTCTCACAATTTCGGTAATTTCAGGCGTTCAACTGAGAGCGTCTTTTTTCTTTTCTTGCTCTAAGGCAATAAATAATTAATGCTTGCTGATACGAGTTACTTCCAAGGGGGGTAACTGTTCCAGTTTCACTCCTTTAGCCCTGATTAAGTTCTGCCAATCTTGTTCTAAAGTCAAGCTTTTGGGGTTGTTTTGGTAGGAACTCAATAATTGATCGATCGCATCATACCAAATCTGATGATTGCCATAAGCCAAATAACCTGTTTTAGGTGAGTTTTTTTGGAGTTCGAGGTGCAGTTCGGCGGTTAGAGGAATGCGCTTGATCCAACCTTGAACATATTGTACCGATGCAACTTGATCATGGCAGTAAACCTTGACGTACCATCGATACCACTGACCAATTTGTAAGGGAGCTTCTGTGGCAGGTAACACAAAACTTTGATAATTGGCACTTGAAGTTAAAGTTGAAGTTGAAGGCGATCGCGATCGCCACACATCTTTTCTAGCTTCATCTTGAATCACAAATTCGATATCCTTCGCTTCTTTAGTTTCTTTGCCCAATTGAGGAAAATAGACCCAAAAACGAGGATGAGCCATCACAGTTTTGCCTGAGTTAGATTCTGGGATCATTGCCCTAATTGGTTCCATAGCATTATCACAGCTACCACGACTTTCTCCTGCTGTCTGTTGTCCTGGGCGACCTGTTGCCGAAAAGTCGAGGGTTTCTGATTTTCTTGGTTTTTCTATGGGCAGTTTAACAGGTTGGTTGACAGTTTTTTTGACAGGTGGTTGGGATTTTTCAGCCTCGGAAACGAGATTGACTCCTTGTGGAGAAGGCTTTGTTGATTTTGCCACCAGAGGAAACCAGGGCAAAAGAGAACAAGCAATAACTATGGTCAAGATACTTCTCATTTTTTTAGATCATTGGCTTTTTTAATGAATTGGCGAATAAAGCTGATAATGTTCTAGACCCTTATGATTAAAGTTATCTGAGTTACATTTTATTGATTGTTAGGGAAATGCGCAAAACTTTTATTGGTTATATCGTTGTCCTACAAAATCTTTACCGTATATTCACAGTATTGATGATTGTTGCTAATTTTAGAGTTTTCGCCATTAAACTCCTCCACCCAGGACAAATAGGCTAACTAAAGTACCACTATTCCACAAACAGTGGAGTAGCATTGGCGCGAGGAGATTACGCGATCGCGTATAGACAAAGCCTAAAACTATTCCCAAAGTAGCTAAGGGTAGAACTTCCGATAAACTCAGGTGAGCGATCGCAAAGATCAAACCACTGATGATAATGGCACCATTGACGGAGGTATATCTGGTTAAGGAAGGTAATAAAAACCCCCGAAACATGATTTCTTCAAAGATCGGTGCGGCGATGGAAGCCGTACTAAAGAATATTGCCAGTGCCACTTGATCCTGAGCTTGTAGTGCTAAAGACAATAATGGGTTGCTACCTCCTTGCCCATGCCAGAGCTGTTGATTAATTGCTGACACTAGTAATACCAAGGGAATGGCTACTAAATAACCCCCAAATCCCCAAACAAACCAGTTGGACTTGAATTTAAATTTAAACCAATCTTCAGGCAAAGGAAAGTGGGATTTAATCGATAAATATAAAACTAAAATTCCCCCAACAGCCATCGCAATATAAGTTCCCAGGACATATAAAGCCTTAAATCTCAATGAGTTGCCTGGATTGATACCCGCCAGACTAATGATAATTGGTAAGACAAACTGACCCACAAAGAAAAAGCCCACAATCAATACCTGCCAGGTAATTTCCCAATCCCAAGGTGTTGACCATTTAGTCTGACTGTTCGTGGCAATAATCGCCGTTTCAGGCTTGACAAAACGTTGAATAATTAGAGAAGTAAGCAGAATTACCCCTCCAATACCACCAAATACAGGAATACCACTAATTAAGGCGAGTTTCAAGATCGAGTTTGTCGCGACTTTAGATTCCTCTGCCTGTAACAAGGCTAAATCTTCTGAGAGTTGATGAACTTGATCGTATTTAGCTAAAGCTTGATAGCGAAACCAACCATCTAAGTTACTCTTGATTATTGCTAAATTCTCTTCCTCTATATCTTCCCCTTCACCTTGCCCTTGCCATAGCCGTTGGAGTACCTTTGCTGTCTGGGCGTAACGATTTTTCGGGTTATCCTGATGAGCTATGACCTCTGACCAAAGGGCGATCGCCTCTGCTGATTTATCCTGTACGCCCAATAAAATTCCCTGTTTAAGACTGATTTCAGCCACAAACTGATCCAACTCCCTAATTTCCTGCTGGAGCTGATTTTTTAGTGCCAGATTATTAGTTGGGTTATTTGAGTTATTACCTGAAGAGGGATTAACTACTTCGACAGTACCAGATTCAGCTTGAGTAAGCTGCTGTAGTTGAGATTGAAAATTATCGCGATTAGTGAGGGACTCTTGACGGACTTGTTGATATTTGCTGCTGGCTGCGGCATAAGGATCTTGCCCCACTAAAGAGCTAACCGCACCGTTAAGATCAAAATCATCTGTCGGGCTTAATTTAAACTCTGCTACCTGGAGAACTAAATCAGTTTGATATAGCTCTAAACGGCTTTGGATCTGCGGTTGAGAAAGACTATTTTTTAAAGAAGATCCAATTTGAACGATCGCCAAAATAGTTAGTACAGCTAAAATTGCTCTTTTAATCGTCATTTTTTTTAGTAATTATTTTAGGTTAGATTAGCTATTAAGCTGGTTTACTAAAAACTAGAAAATGCTGTTCTGGTAAAAATTCTTTTGTTTCCTGCCATTTCAAGCCCACTGCTTGCAGTTCTTTTTTGACCTGTTTTTGCGTCATCTTGTGTAGCGGCTTAATCATAATCATGGGGTTTTCCAGACGGTATTCTAACAAAACCACTCTGCCTCCTGGCTTGAGAGCCTGAACTATTCCCTCCATCATTTCTCTGGGATAGGCGAATTCATGATAGGCATCTACCATCAAAGCCAAGTCAATACTGCCTGGGGATAACTTAGGGCTGTTTTCTGTCCCTAAAACCGTCTCAATATTAGTAATATTTTGCTCTTCCTTCAGTGCTGTAATGGCAGCCAACATTTCAGGCTGAATATCGACGGCATAAACTTTTCCCTGTGGTACTTGTTGTGCCAAGCGAAAACTAAAATAACCTGACCCTGCACCTATATCGGCTACTACATCATCGGCTTTGAGGTTTAAATTCTGCACCGTCAAGTCGGGCTTTTCTTCCTGAATTCGAGTTTCTCTTTCGAGCCACATCATAGCTTGATGCCCCATTACCTGCGCAATTTCTCGACTCATATAGTATTTGCCGATACCATCAGGATTATGAATCTTTTTTTCGCGGTAATAGGCTGGATAATTAGCTTGGGCTTGAACTAGAACCTGAGCCTGAGCAACAGGAGTATAGATCAGGTTGACGACCAGCAAAGCGATCGCAAATATGGCAAAAGATAGGCGTATAGAGTGCTGGAGACTAGTTTGCAGATTAATATGAAGATCGATTTTCATCTGGGATTAAAATTCATTCTTGGAACTGACGGTTTTTCGAGACAAGATTGCTTATGATGAAGTAATAGTTATAAAACTTTAATAATATACATGATTGCTAACCCCTTTGAATTCAAAGGTATTGAGAAATTAAACAAATTAATCCAGGATAAAATTCTCTTTGGGAATGAGCCCAGCGCAGAATTATTCGGCATTCTTACCGTTTATTTTGTTCAGGGAATCCTTGGATTAGCGCGGTTAGCGGTTAGCTTTTTTTTAAAAGATGATTTGGGGTTGAGTCCGGCGGAAGTAGCTGCCCTTACAGGAATTACCGCTCTACCCTGGATTATTAAACCACTGTTTGGCTTCATCTCTGACGGTTTACCGATTTTTGGTTATCGTCGCCGACCATATTTAATCTTATCAGGATTGCTTGGTTCCGCATCTTGGTGGGCTTTAGCCACCCTCGTTCATGATGCTTTTACTGCCACGGTGGTGATTCTCTTCACCTCTCTGGCGGTAGCGGTGAGTGATGTGATTGTGGATTCCTTAATTGTGGAAAGAGCGAGAAGCGAATCTTTGGCTCAGTCTGGTTCTCTACAGTCTTTGTCTTGGGGCGCTTCAGCTTTGGGGGGACTTTTAACTGCCTATTTTAGTGGATTACTTTTACAACATCTCGACAACAACCAGGTATTTGAAATTACCGCTTCTTTTCCGCTGATTGTTTCGGCAGTAGCCTGGTTAATTACAGAAGAGAAGATTAATCACGACGATCCAGCCAGCCAAATATCCCCCGTCAAAGGTCAAATTCAGCAGTTGTGGCAAGCCGTTAAACAAAAACAAGTATGGTTGCCCATCGCTTTTTTGTTTACTTGGCAAGCTACTCCCACTGCCGATTCAGCTTTCTTTTTCTTTAGTACCAACGAGTTAGGATTTGAACCTGAGTTTCTCGGTCGAGTCCGTCTAGTGACCAGCTTTGCTTCTTTAGCAGGAATTTTCTTATTTCAGCGCTATCTCAAAACCGTGCCCTTCCGCCAGATTTTGGGCTGGAGTACGGTCATGGCAGCGGTATTAGGAATGACCACCTTACTTTTGGTTACCCACACTAATCGAGCTTTAGGGATTGGCGATCGCTGGTTTAGTTTAGGGGATAGTCTGATCTTAACGGTGGTGGGGCAGATTACTTGGATGCCCGTGTTGGTGCTGTCGGCGCGTCTTTGTCCCAAAGGAATTGAAGCGACGCTGTTTGCGCTGTTGATGTCGATTTGGAATTTATCTGGGTTACTGTCTCATGAATTGGGGGCATTGCTAACTGCCTGGTTGGGAGTTACAGAAAGCAATTTTGATCGGCTATGGTTATTGGTGATGATTACCAATCTTTCTACCTTGTTGCCGCTACCCTTTTTAGGCTGGCTACCTTCAGGAGACCCCCAAACTGAACAGACTAGTAATGATTTTGCACCCCAGGAAGCCCCTATCCACAATTCAGGGGGCTTGATCGAGTCGGGAATTACTCCTAGTTTAGTACCAGAATTTGCGATTAATAAGACTGCAAATCAGAATACTCAAGAATAACTTGGATATAACTTGGGCGATCGCAAATTAATTGCAAATTAATTTGGAACTTATTTCGCTAAAGATTCCTCATAGATAGCTTCATATTGCCTAACAAAAGAGTTGCTACCATCCAAATTAAAATTGTTCTCAATACGTTGTCTGGCTTGTTTGCCTAACTCTTGTCGTCCCTCCTGACCGAGAGTAATTAATTTACTCCAGGCATCAGCTAATGCTTGGGGATCTTTTGGGGAAACCACAACGCCAGTATCACCCACAATCGTCTGTGAATCACCGATGTCAGTTGCAACACAGGGAATTTGACAGCACATGGCTTCTCCCAGCACGTTGGGGAAAGATTCTCCGTAAGCAGAGCTAGTGGTGAAAATATCAAAGGAGGTCATTAAATCAGGAATATCTTGTCGTTCTCCTAGTAAGTGAACCTGATCCGCAATACCTAGCTGCTGAATTTGTGACGATAAAGCTGGATTTTGTTCATCTACGTTGGGGCCGATCAACACAAAGTGAACCTTGGGGTTGTTGGCAATCAGGATTGCAGCTCCACTAACCAAGTTGGCATGGTCTTTCATCGGATGATAGCGAGCCACAGAGCCAATTATAATGCTATCGGCTGGTAAATTCAGGGATGAACGTAAGTCAAATTGAGGATTAGACGCTGGCTTATATTTAGCCAGATCAAAATTATCGCCAATCGCCATCGAGTTGCTTTGGTCATAACCTAGCTGGATATGTTGTTTTTGACCTTTGTCGGCAGAAAAAACTACTTTTTCTACCCTGGGAGAAATCAGCGCCGTTAACTTGATCGTCGCCCTCAGAGCCAATTTTTCTGCCTTGAGAGAATCTACCGAATGATGAATACTCCAAAACACAGGCGCTTTGCCATTAGCCAGGCAATTTGCCAACTGAGCTGCCAGATTGGCGTGATACATCCAACCTTGAATTATGTCTGGCTTGATTTCTTGCAGTATTTGACGAAGCTTAAGCAAGACAATGGGATTATAACCACCTGGTTTCATGCCTAAAGTTTGAACGGGAATATCTAAATCACGAAACCGTTCAAAAAATACTCCACCACCAATCAAGGCAATTACTTCCGGGGCATAGCGATCGCGATTAATCCGAGTCAAAAATTTATAGAGCATCATTTCCGCTCCACCAGTATTTAAACCAGTAATCACAAATACCACTTTGATCTGCTGCTGATTATCAACTTTAGTTTGATTTGAATCTAATTTCATGTCCTCAACTACCCTAAAAAATTAACTAAAAATAAAAATGTGGTTTTATGATCCTAATTAGGTTGACCAACGGTCAGAGCAGGCTCCGTCGTCTTATATCCGAAGGTGTATGCTAATCCCTTCGGTCTCATTTGCGTAGCTACATGCGGCTAAAGCCTTTGTCCTTTAGGACTAGGCGGCTTTTTTGTAAGAATACTCTTACAAAAAATGCGCCGTATAACTTCGTGTCGTCCTTTAGGACGGCGGAGTAATCTCTGACTGAGATACTTGATGAATCTTTGTCCCTAACTTTAACCGAACAGCATCTAAAATCGCTGGGTCTTGGTTCCAATTATGCATATCTTTGGCAACTTCGCCCACAGCTTCCATTGCCCAGTCGTGGTAACCTACTCTTTTTAAAATTTCAATGTATTCGTAGTCTTCGACTCCTTCTCTAATCCACTTGAGTCTCATGGAAGGAACCGCACTACTAAGACCAACCTGTTTGCCTGGATAAATGAGCATTCCTTCCCCTGGATAATGCTCTGGCGGCTCGGCAAAAGTATGGATGAAATCGACATTATTCCAAGGATCATCCGTCCAGGTATCAACTCGCCAATAAAGCAATCCTGTCAAGCCTAAACTCTGATTAATAAAGCCTTGAGCTATGCGATGATTAATCGGTGCAAAATCGATCTGCCAAGTCGGTGAATTGTCCTGGGGAGCAAAACAAGTATAAAACCAAACTTCCTTCCCTAATCTCAATACATCAGATATTTTTGAACCTGCGGCATCATATCGCTCAGGATTTACAACCCAGATATTTACAAAATTGTATAATTCTGGCACAGGAGGCATCACCGCTAGATGCTTAACACCTGCTTGTTTAAGATTTTCAGACCAGTCTCGTAGAGGCTGATCCAGCCCTTCACATTTCTCAATCTCATCTGTAGCATAGACGTAAAGAGCTAGGTCTAACTGATGTTTAAGACCCTCATTGCGAATTGTAGGCACGAACGGAGCGGGTTCCATCGAGCAGGTGTGGTAGTTTGCGCCGCTCCAAAAAGGAAGACGAGCAGAAGTTAATCCCCATTGATCAATTAACTCCCTTTCATCCGCTGGATTAATCGTTGCGGCGGGCATAACTCGATGCTTAAGTAGCTCAATTAAAGTATTTTTATCGTATTGTTCCCAGGCAAGAAATGCTGATTGTAAGGATGGTTTTAACGGCAATTCAAAATTCCACACCGTCAAAAGGATATTGCCGGTGATGGTGCCGCGATCGCTAACCACACTATAAGTTCCCTGATAATTATGAGCAGGAGTATCTCGAGGTACAAAAATATCTACCCAAATAGTTTGATTATTTCCTGGTTGGAGCTGAAGGGGAATTGCATCTAACTCGGCGTTAGCTAAATCAGCACCTGTTTGGGGATCGACAAAGGGAATTAAGCCATCAGGATACCAACCTTTACCTAATGATTGAACCTTATTCATCATGGAGGAACGGCTTGGTTGGGTCACATTGACATAATGCTCTCGGTAACGAGTAATATTGCTTTGGAAAATTGCACTATCGCCCATTCCTTTTAAATCCGAAATTTGCACATCAGTAACTAACGCATTTTGTGTTGCCTTGATCGCAATCTGGAAAGATTCATACTCGCCGCGAGCAGCATACAAATGAATATCATGGACATTTTCAGCAGGATCTTGGAGCATAACTCGCTCCATACTATTTTTTACCCACACCTGAGGCGAAGCAGAAGATGAGTCGGAATATTCAGTTTTGAGAGAAAATAATAATATGGTTAAACCAAAAGCAATCAGCAACCAAAAAAAATATTTTAAAATTGATTTAAACACTTGATCTCATAATAGTTATTTTATACAATTTACATTTTTGCATATGATCGCTAAAGATAATGAATACGCTGTTTTTATATCATTACTTGTCCAGGAATATCAAGTTTTAAAAACTTGGTTTTAAAATCAAATTTTAAATTTTTGTGATACATTTGATCGTCATTATAAGAATCTTTTCTGCCGCTCCTAGATTGAAAGCCCAAATCAGCTCTGGAATTTGAGGTGCATTAATGTTTTTGACAAAAGATAGTTATTTGTGTTTGAATTTATAGTAATAATTACCAAAAATATCTTAGATTCATATCACGCCTTACTTCCTAGCTAGCCATTGATGAAAAAAATTGCTTTGTTTGGCACCAGTGCTGATCCTCCCACCATCGGACATCAGACAATTTTGCAGTGGCTATCACAGCATTACGATCACGTAGTTGTTTGGGCATCGGACAATCCTTTTAAACAGGATCAAACCCCCTTAGAATACCGTAGTGAGATGCTACAGCTAGCTATTAGGGATTTGGGTCTAAAGAATGCCAAAGTATATCCAGAATTGAGCGATCGCTATACTTTAATTACCGTTGAGAAAGCTAGAGCACAATGGAGCAACCATCGTGAATGTGGGATTGAATTCAGTTTGGTCATTGGTGCGGATATCTTGCCTCAGATCCATAATTGGTATCGCATTCAAGAGTTACTAGAACAGGTGAAAGTGCTAATCATCCCCCGTCCAGGCTATGCCATTAAAGAAGTAAATTTAACGGCTTTAAAAGATCTTGGTGGAAAATATGCGATCGCCACTTTAAATGCCCCCAAAATATCCTCCAGTGCTTATCGCTTGCAGAAAGATGAAAGTATTGTTGCCCCTGGAGTGAAAGATTATATTAAGCGGTGGAATTTATATAATGGTTTTCATCTCAATCAGGGTAGTCGTGTTCAACCATAGGAAAAAGGGAAAAGGGAAAAGGGAAACCCTAAAGGGTACCGCTTCGCATAAGGGAAAAAGACAAGATGAAAATTAATTCTGGGGTAATAGCTAAAAATAATAGTAAAGCGGAAAATCTAGCTGACTTTAAAGTTGGGGTGGATAACGTTATTTTTTCCGTCGACACTGCTTATAACCGCGTACTGGTTTTATTAAGAAAAAGAAGAGGTGAAGACCCCTTCCCCAGTTATTGGAGTTTACCAGGAACTTTAGTCCGTCAAGGAGAATCCTTAACCGATGCAGCATACCGCACTTTGGCGGAAAAAATTCAGGTGGATAATCTATATCTAGAACAGCTATATTCTTTTGGAGATCCTGGTCGAGATCCCAGAGAAGACCCTGATAGTTTTGGGGTGAGATACTTATCTGTGAGCTACTTTGCCTTAGTCAGATATGAAGCAGCAAAAATTATCAATCAAAATGATTATGATCTCTCTTGGTATCAAGTCAATGAAATTCCCAAGTTAGCTTTTGACCATGATGAGATTTTAAATTACGGCTGGAATCGACTAAAAAACAAACTACAATATAGCCCCATTGCTTTTGAAGTTCTCCCCGAAGAATTTACTTTAAATGAAGTTTATCAACTTTATTGCACGATTTTAGGAGAACATTTTTCCGACTATTCTAATTTTCGTTCTCGGTTATTAAAACCAGGTTTTTTAGCAGATACAGGTACGAAAGTATGCCGTGGAGCTGGTCGTCCAGCAAGTTTATATAAATTTGATTCAGAGGCTTTTGCACCATTAAAAGACAAGCCTTTGTTATTTATCTAAAATCAATTAATCATATATATAACCTTCAAACATAATCAAGTTATCTTTATCATTAATAAAAATTTTAGAACCTCTTCTATACTCATAATAAAAACCATGATCTACAAATAACTTTGTATCTTCACTGTCAAGCTTGGAAATAAATTTGGCACATCCTTCTTTTGGTTCCACCTCCCTTCCAAAGTCGAATGAGAAATCAGAAAAATCTTTATTACCAAGATTTGGGTTTTGATTTAAGTAATTAAATTTGCTCTTAGGTGCAGGATAATGTCCCTCTGGATAACGATAAACAAAACACATATCACTCGACAATGCTTCCATATATTGTTTGGAATAAACTAGTTCAAATGATTCTGGCAAATAATCACCAGATCCAGTGTAAGTTAATTTTGTTGCTTCAGTCTTGTTGGGACTGGAGGGAAATATAGTGCTAAAGATAACGTAAAATAAAAAATAATTAAATAGAGATGAAAGCAATATAAATATAAAAATATTTTTCTTCATTTCAAATAAATCATAAAAATATTGTAAGGATTCAGGTGCAAGAATTAGGAACTAAAGAAGGTTGTTCTTCAATTGCAACAGAAGCTTTCAAAGCAGAGGAAAAAAAATTTACCACAGAACAACCTTGAAAACGGCAGGTCTATATCACACTGAGATGATCAGCTGTGTCCTCAAACCGCTTTATAGAACGTGAACCACCACTAACTTTCCTTTTGGTGACTGCTAATCTTAAAGCTCTTTCGGCGAGATTATTATCTGGTGGTATTTCTGGATGGTCTAAAAAATACCACCGTTGAGCTGCTTTTAGTTTGAGGTTCCGTAATAATTTTCCTGCTTCATAACTATCATGCTCGTTTAAGACTTTTAGTTTAAGATTTTTAAAATTATCATCCATAGCTAGTTTTTACCTCTATCGTTTAGAGGAATAGGACTATGAATTGAATTAATTCATTAAATTCAACCCTGTTTTAAGAAATATTTAGAAACATTTGCACTAGAAATCCTTCTAGATTCTCAGAACTAGATTATTAACCGTGTCACATTTTTTTCTTTCTTTATTTCTCACCGCTGCCATGAGTTTTTCCTTACCCGTAATGCTCTTTGGTTCAGTGCTCGGATTCTTAACTCTGACTAGCTATATCCCAGGTTTTTGGACAGTAAGTAACGAAGGTCTTCTTTATATGTTGAATTTTTTGGGGGTGTTTGGTGATGGGAAACCCCTTCAAGGAGTAATCACTTTGGGCATTACCGTCAGCATCGCAGGGATTTTGTTGGACATCTTAAACTTCTATCGCTATCAAAGCTTACGAGATGAAGACTTTAGTTAAGAAGCATGAAAATAAATAAAAATAAGCAATAGATAATAAGTAACTTCCCTTGGGGGACAAAGGCAGGTAAGAATTAATAGTAGGTATTGATTTTTGCGTACTTTATTCTTAAATTCTGTCAATATGTCTGGAAGCGAACTTAAAGCAGATCTTTGGATCAACGAATACATTACTCCTTGGGATATCTACACCCACGGAGTAACTAAGATTTTGGCACATTGTCAGACCCAATATCAGGAAATGTATATTGTAGAAACTGGAGCTTTTGGCAAAGGTTTGGTGCTGGATGGAAAATGGCAATCCTGCACCGTCGATGAGTTTATTTACCATGAAGCTTTAGTCCATCCACCGTTAATTGCTCACCAAAATCCTAAAAAAGTTCTCGTACTAGGGGGTGGGGAAGGAGCCACGATCCGCGAAATCTTGCGCTGGAATTGTGTTGAGGAGGTGACTATGATCGATATTGATGGGGAGGTAGTAGAAGCTTGTAAGCAGCATCTGCCTGAAATGCATCAAAATGCCTTCGATGATCCTCGCGTCAAGCTAATGATTGCCGATGCTCTGGAAGTTTTAGACACCACCACCGAAACTTGGGATATTATTATCTCCGACTTGAGTGACCCGATTGAATCTGGCCCTTCTTTTGCTTTATTCACCAAGGAATATTTTACCAAACTCCAACGAGTCCTCAATTCTGGAGGCTATGTTATGGTACAGGCAGGGCCAATCTCTCCCCCAGAAGTCAAAGACCATGCTCGGTTGGTCAATACCTTAAAAGCAGTATTTAGTAACGTCACTTCTTTATCTGCTCCTACCCCTTCCTATGGACGTGCT
Source organism: Cyanobacteriota bacterium (assembly GCA_046050865.1). Lineage (GTDB taxonomy): Bacteria > Cyanobacteriota > Cyanobacteriia > Cyanobacteriales > Xenococcaceae > Waterburya. Next base: position 17,677 of record JBJOPG010000010.1, on the reverse strand, counting down.
TGGGGATTTGCCATGTGTTCCGAATCCGCGATCGCTCTTCAACCTCAACCTGAATCAGTAGATCAATTGCTCCAAGCCAAAACCACTGGGGGTTATCGTTTTATCGATGGCATCAGCCTTCTGGGCATTATGCAAACTCCCCTCTATATTCGTCAGGCGATCGCCACCGAAAACACCGTTTACACTCTCCAAGAACCACCTAAGTTTTTCGGTACAGGAGTTGTGGAACAATGAGCAAGCGATTAAACGCAACTAACTAAACTCTGCTGAACCAGGCTAGACCACCGAGAATCAAAACTATTAAACCCAGGGCAAACCAGATAAATTGATTATCTTGAGGGTCAGTAGGAGCTGGTTCGAGATCTTTTAGTTCGATGGAAGTGGATTCTGGGGTGGATTTCTTTTTGGCTCCCACATAACGAGATGCTCCCTGATCTGCTTGGGTTAAATCGGGAATTTCACTCATCCACTCCTTTGGACGCTCTAGCTTGGGAGCTTTCATAATGTAAAGAATACGCTGTGCCTGTTCGCGGGTTTGAGTATCAGGATGAGTGATTAACTCCTGGGCTAAGGCGATCGCCTCGTTGATCATGTTTCCTGCTTGGTAGGCGGTAACCAACCAAATTTGAGCCTCGCCACCCCGACGGGAATTACCAGAGACCAAATCTTTAGCTGCTTCGAGATTTTCAATACTCAGACGATATTGACCCATTTCCAGGGCTTCTTGCCCTGCTTGATATTTTTGCTGAAACTTTTCTAAATTATCTAGCGTCACGTTAAACTACAAGTATAAACATATAGAGGAAATTACTTAAGTTTATTATTAAATAATTTTCCTCTCCCGTTCAAGATGCGAGGGTGAAATGATGGATGAAAAGCTAATCGGTAAAAAACAGGGGAACAAGTCTAATTGGCGGTTAGTTTTGGGGTCAATCGCCTTGTTCCCAGGAATGTTTGCAGGAACCGTGGGCATTCTGCAATCCCCGGCTCAGGCAGCGTCAGCAATAAAGCCAGCAATAACCTTAGAGTCCACCAGAGAAAACTTCAATGAAAGTTTACAAATAGCTCAGGTGGGGATCAGCAGCCCTAGCAATGCACCCATCCCTTTAAACTTAAGACCTCGATTCCACATTCCTCTGCCGACAGATAGCCGTAGTCGCGATGATGATTACCATTCTGAGTATGAACATGGATATGATGACGGATATGACCATGGATATGATGATGGTTATCATCGTGGAAAACATCGCGATTACGCTCCGCGTACCAGCAAAGCTGATCGCCATAAAAAAGACACAGTAATCATTATTAATCCTGCTACTAGCTCTACTTACGAAAACTACGATAATTATGATCGCGACAATTACAACCGCGACAACCACCAACGCCGCTATATTCGGATCATTCGTAATCAAGTTAGCTTCTAGAAGCTAGAGGCTAGTAGCTAGTGAGCACTTATTAACTGGTGTTACGTACACTTTTCAGCTGGGGAGATGGGGAGATGGGGAGATGGGGAGATGGGGATAACACATCAACTAACTTTCCCTAAATCCCTAAACCCCTAAACTACAGTTTTTACTTAAGTTGCCTAACATTCAGTGGCTAACTCATACCTTCCGAGGCAACGATCATCGAGCCGATCCCCTCATCCGTTAGAATTTCTAGCAACAGTGCATGGGGCAAACGACCATCAAGAATGTGAGCTGCTTTAACTCCTTGGGCGAGCGATCGCACACAACAGGAAACTTTGGGAATCATCCCCCCTGAAACAATCCCTTGATCAATTAATTCCCTTGCCTTTTGTATATCTAGCTTATTAAGTAGAGTTGAAGGGTCGTGATAATCGTATAAAACTCCTGGGGTATCAGTCAAGAGAATCAGCTTCTCTGCCTGTAAGCAGGCGGCAATTTCCCCAGCTACGATGTCAGCATTGATGTTATAAGCTTGACCATGCTCATCGGCAGCAACGCTAGAAATGATCGGGACATAGCCACTATTTACTAGAGACTCCACCAATCCCGTATCAACGCTTGCCACTTCCCCGACAAAACCCACCCCTTCTTGATCTACAGGACGTGCTTGCACCAAATTCCCGTCCTTGCCACATAACCCGACAGCCTTGGCTCCTGAGCGATTAATCAGAGATACTAATTCTTTGTTCACTCTCCCGGCTAGCACCATTTCTACTACATCCATTGTTAGTGCATCCGTAACTCGCAATCCGTTTTTAAACAGAGGCTCGATGTTTAGCTTCTGGAGCCAGGTGTTAATTTCGGGGCCACCACCATGAACTACCACAGGGCGTACCCCAACACTCACCAAAAATACAATATCGTTAATTACCTTTGCCTTGAGGCTATCCTCTTTCATTGCCGCTCCACCGTACTTGATGACGATAGTTCGGTTTGCAAACTTCTGAATATAGGGTAGAGCTTCACTCAGAATACGAACGCGGGTAGCTGCTGATTCTTGGAAATATTCGCTGTCGTTGAGCATGGAGTTGTCAAAGAAATTGTCTAAAGTCTTTAAATTTATTTATAAGCTTTTAGCTTTTAGCTTTTAGCTAGTTATCTAGCTGTGATTGGGATTTGAGGACAGAAGGGATCAGTTCTTCAATTTGAGCCGCCACTACTTGAGGAGACTGGTCTAATTGAGGAGAAACTTGCAGGTCTGCTTGAGCATATAAAGGACGACGAGTTGCTAATAATGATTCTAGTTTGTCAGCCAATGGTCGATTCTGATCCTCCGCGACTCTTTTTTTTAAGATCTCTAAATCTACATCCAGCCACACTACCAAACCGTGTCGTAGATAACTCCAGTTCATTTGCTCTTGCACAATGCCCCCGCCCGTGGCAATTACCGTGCGAGTATAAACTGATAACTCCCCCAAAACTTGGGTTTCCAACTCACGAAAACTGGCTTCCCCCGACTGTTCAAAAATAGCGGGAATTGATTGTTTGGCGATCGCCTCAATCGTTTGATCAGTATCAATAAAACGATAACGAAGATTTTCCGCTAAATATTTACCCACAGTGGTTTTTCCCGAACCCATCATGCCAATGAGATAGATATTTAAGCCCTGTAATAAATCACTCATGGTGCTGCTTTTGTCTGTGATTCCGAAACTAAACACTAAAACTATAGTATTATTCAGCAAAGTATTTAGCTAGACGTACAGTCAATCACCCGACTCTGACCGCTTAGGCGGTACATCAAACTATGCGATGCAAGCAGAGCGGGCTTGAGAATCCCAGTTCTCAACTAAGGGTTGCACTACAGCGCGTCGCGTTTCGGGTATCCCACAAGGGGACAATGTGAAGATTCACACCCGAAAGCCGACGCAAAAAGCCTAAACCTGATACGCACTTCCGAATACTTCTCTCGTTCGGACACATTGCAAGACTACTGGGTGTAGTCGCTTGTAGAAAGGACATTCTGGTTTAGGTGCTGGAAGAGACATACAACTATTACATTAGGGGTTATACCCAATGACCGAGAAAATTAGAGTACCAGTTTTATCTCCAGATGGAAGACCGCTTATGCCTACAAATAGTGCCAGAGCTAGGAAGTGGATAACAAGCGGTAAAGCTAAACCAGTTTGGAACGATCTAAACATCTTTTGTGTTCAGCTACTTGTAGAGCCAAGTGGCACAAAAACCCAAGACATTGTGATCGGGATTGACCCAGGTAAGCTGTTTAGCGGAGTAGCAGCAGTTAGTAAAAAAGCCGTGCTATTTACTGCTCATTTAGCTTTACCTTTCAAACGTGTGATTGCTAGAAAACAAGCTCAAAAGATACTTCGTCGCGCTAGACGTGGCAGAAGAATCAACCGTAATATTCCTTTTGCTCAAAGAGCGCATCGACAAAAAAGGTTTGATAACCGCAGGGGAAATAAATTACCTCCTTCAATTCGCGCTAATCGCCAGTTGGAGTTACGTATAGTCAAAGAACTGATTAAGTTGTTTCCTGTAACTGAAATAGTTTATGAATACGTAAAAGCCAAAGGGAACAAAGGTTTTAGTCCTGTCATGGTCGGACAGAAATGGATGCTGGAACAATTAACCCAACTTACTCCAACTCATCATCTAGAAGGCTGGAAAACCAGTATAAGGTTGAATGATTGAAAGATCGCGACATCAAGCCACAAAAGATGTTCTAGCCCAATTAGACTACGATACCTATCTTATTCACTGCCGCTGGATGGCATATGCTCTTAATCTAGCCCAAATTGCTGGAAGTTTAGGAGAAGTCCCCGTCGGGGCAGTAATTATTGATCGAGAGGGAAATCTCATTGCTGAGGCAGCTAACCGCAAGACAAGGGAACAAGACCCCACCGCCCACGCCGAGATTTTAGCAATTCGCACTGCTACCAATACGATGCAGAGTTCTTATTTATCAGACTGTACTCTTTATGTCACCCTCGAACCCTGTCCGATGTGTGCAGGAGCAATTATTCATTCTCGCTTAGGGTTGCTAGTTTATGGGGCGGATGACCCGAAAACTGGAGCCGTCAGGACGGTTAGCAATCTGCTAGATAGTTCTGGTTCTAACCATTCTTTAAAAGTATTGGCAGGAATTCAAGAGAAATCCTGTCGTCAACAATTACAAGCTTGGTTTAGTCACCAGAGGTAAATGAGTTAAATGAGTTACCAGTGACTAGAGAAATTATGGCGATACGTCCGCTGGTTTTTCGGGCAGAAGTCTATTGATTCCCTTGGCTTGGCAAATTTCCTTGCTACCATTCATCATTGTAATCTTCTATACCTGGTCGATCTGAATAGTTAGGAATCTCTGGCGGAGTTAACGTTTCTTCTTCCTTTTCTTCTATCTCTTCTTCTTCCTCTGCAAATGGAGCATCGTTGAGAGCTAAATTATCTATAGTTTCTGAACTATCTACGCTGTCCAAGCTGTCTAAATTATTTAACTGCACTACTTCCCCCTCAAAACTTTGAGTTAGACTCGCGATCGCCTTTTGTAATTCACTATCTGCATATTCTTCAGCTACATCTGTCTCATTAGAGATTAGGGGCGGAACAGTCGCTGCCGCTAAATTATCTAGTTGATTTAAATTGTTTGCTAAGGAAAAATCAGTGGTAATCGGAGAGTCAGTCAGAACAGTGGAATTTTGAGGTTTGATGGCAGTAGGATGATTCTTTGGCGAAAACTCATTTGAGTGCAAGGTCGGAGCATGATCACTCCCATTAAAATTATGGTTAAAAGATCTGGCTGGAGGAGCCTGAACTACTGGTGCTAGGTTTGTTTGGTTGGGCAGCGGAAAGTTAAGCGGCTTAATCTCTACACTTTCCTCTGAAGGCACTCTTGGTGGACTGGGGGGAGGTGGGTTTGGAGGTTGTTCTGGTGCAGAAGTTGGTGTTTCTACAATCGGTGAATTAATGGGTGCAATAGAATTTCTCACCGCATTTCCTTGAGAGGTAGTAACTTCTAGCTGCACTACCACTTTACGTTGACAAACTTGAGCAAAGGCAGCCTCGATGTTGGGGATTTTTTGTTGAGCCATTTTTTGCAGTTTTGCCGAATTAACAGCGACGATCGCACTCAGACCATCGAAGCTGATTAAATGACACTGTTGTTTTAATAATGCCTGGGTTGTAGGCGGATGTAAGCAACTTACGACTTTGCTCCAGATTTCTTGATTGGCAACGGGGTCTTGATCATTGCCAGGGGAAATTGGGGGACTTTCTAATTTAGGAGCAGTTTGAGGCGCAGTATTTTCTGCCGCAGTCGATTGATTATTCGATTGATGAGCGTCAAGATGTTGAGCTGACTGAACTACTGGTGGAATTGTATTGTGGGTTGGTGGTGCTGAGTCTGGCTGGGGACTTATCGGTTTAGCAATATTATCTTGATTATTTTTATGATCTCTTTCAATCTGATTCTCAATGGCGATCGCTGAAGTCGGAGTAATTTCTTGAGGTACTGCTGGGGGAATGGGAGTGACTATTGGGTTGGGGGCAGGAATTGCGATCGCTGTTCCTTGAACCACTGCTCCCTGAGCTTCTGGTAATAGCCCTAGCAAAGTAACCTCCAACCACAATCGGGGCTGAGTCGTGCGTTTGAGTTGAGTTTCAGCATCCTGAAGATGCTGTTGTCCTCGCAGAATTAAAGTAGTCTGCCAGTTAGCCGCTTCGGTGCACAATTGCTGCCAACAGGTTTCGGTCACGGCGGTTAATTCTGCATGGGTTGGTGCAGTTTTAGCAATTAATAAGTTGAGATAGAAGCCCGCTAGATTTTGCAAGACCACTAACGGTTCTCGACCTCGATCCAAAAGATTACGACATTGTTGTAAGACAGCGAGGGAATCATTACCATTAATTGCCTGAAGTAACTTTAATAAATCTTGCTCGGGAACAGCCCCCACCAAGTCCCAGACCTTTTCCACCGTAATCGTCTCAGGCAAAAGACTAAGCTGATCAAGAAGACTCTCAGCATCCCGCAAGCCACCGTTCGCAATTTGCGCCACTAATGTTAGGGCATCATCAGCGATCGCAATTTTTTCAGCATCGGCAATATATCTCAGGTGACTGGTCATTTCCGTCAAAGGAATCCGTCGATAATCAAACCGCTGACAACGAGAAATAATTGTCGAGAGAACTCTTTGAGGATCGGTGGTAGCTAAAACAAAGACAACCTGTGGGGGTGGTTCTTCTAACGTCTTTAGCAGGGCATTAAATGCTGCGGTACTGAGCATATGACATTCATCAATCACGTAAATCTTATAACGACACTGCACAGGAGCAAAGCGCGATCGCTCAATAATTTCCCGAATATTATCCACCCCTGTATTACTGGCAGCATCAATTTCCATCACATCCAAGGCGGAACCTCTGGCGATCGCCAAACAAACTTCACATTTGCCGCAGGGATGGGGGGTAGGGAGATCGCTATTTAAACAATTTAAAGATTTCGCTAAGATCCTAGCACTAGAAGTTTTACCTGTACCGCGAGGCCCCGTAAACAAATAGGCTGGGGCGATCTTCCCCTGTTCGAGAGCATTACTCAGAGTTAAAGTGATCGTTTCCTGACCAACCAGATCGCCAAAAGTTTGTGGTCGATACTTGTGATGTAGAGGTTCGTAAGCCATAGTTAATGTGGATTTTTTATTTGCTACTAGTTAGTAGAAAATTATCCCTGTACAATTGAGCCAATCAATTATTTAGCTGTGGATAATGCTTGGGTCGTCCAAGTCTATTAGACCACCCTCGGAGTGATGGTGTTCTTTATGAGCCGATAACTTTGAGGACAATTAGTTTAGCTTCTCTAATAAATCAGTATATTTGATCTAAGGTCATGAGTCACACCATTGGACAAGCCAAGCAAGATACACAACAGTCAAACTTAAATCAGTCTGTTCAAGATATATCAATGCCTAAAGTAATTTCATCAGAGCCTAATTTGGGGTTATCAGATGCTGACTATGAATTTCTATTTAATCAGCTTTTAGAAGGAATTACTCATGGCTGGCACGATCGCCGTATTATTAAATTTTTTGCTCGATTGGGCGATCGTGGACAACAAGCCGACTGGGTTATTTGGCTAGAACGTCTACGGGAGAAGTTACTCAAGCTACCCATGGAGTCTAAACGACCTTTGGGAACAATGATGATTCGCTTAGGGGAACTTACCCAAGGTGCTCCTGAAGTCAGTCAAATTGGCGCTGCCTCTCATCGCATCGGCAGAGAGCTGTTATTCGGCAACAGTCCTGCGGAGATTTGGGAATATGCTGGGGCAGATTTACCTCCCCGCCAGAACCAGATGGAATCTCCACAAGAATTGTCAGCAAGATTGCCTGATGATTTTAGCGATCTGGCTGATCAGTTAGGAGAAAAAACTGAATTAGAGCAGGAGATTGAGTCCAAGTCTGAAACTAGCGACACCCCAGCCCTAGAGAATAGTGTAAATGATAATGATATAGATAATGTAGTAGACAGCCTAGTAGCTCTTCTAGATACAGAGCCAGAAACTGATGTCGAGGAAGATAAACCAGAGACAATCTCCCAGGAATCTGAAGGGGACAGCGGCAGTTCAACTCCAGAGAAGACTGATCTTGATTTGGATCTTAGTTTAGACTTAGATCTAGAACCACAAGAACCAGATCAAGTTAGCAATGATGGTGAAGAATTGGAATTTGAGCTAGATGAGCTAGAAGACCGAGAAGTTCAAGATTCTCCGTCGCCAGTCGGAGCAATCCCCCACCAGGATCTCAATCCAAAAGATGAGAAGTTAAAGCTGTCAGAATCCCCAGATCCAGTATCCAACGCTCTGGTCTTAGAACAGCAGCGAGCTGTTTTACCTAGTCCTCCAGTCTCCCCAGTACTTGATACATCGAGTTTAGAGTTAATCGAAAGCTGGTTCAATCTCGGCTTAAAACAGGTTAGTGCAGGAGAATATACCGAGGCGATCGCTTCTTGGGATAGAGCCTTAAAGATCAATGCTAATTTACCAGAAGCATGGCACAATCGAGGTAGTGCTTTAGGACGTTTAGGCAACTATGAAGCAGCGATCAAATCTTTTCAAAGTGCCTTGGCGATCGACCCTAATAATTATCAAGCCTGGAATGACCGTGCCCATGCTCTATATCAGTTGGAAAACTGGACTGGGGCAATTGAAAGTTGGAGTCAAGCCATCAAGATCATGCCAGGAAATCATCTATTCTGGTACAACCGAGGTTGTGCCCTCGAACAAATTGCTAAATGGTCGGAAGCGATCGCAAGCTATGAAAAAGCTTTAGAAATTAAACCGGATTTTCAGCCAGGACGTTCAAGATATATTAATCTGGTAGCAGATAATTCTCGTCCAAATTAGCTAAGATGACGGTAATCGAGATATCGTGTAAACTTTATTATCCTTAAGATGGTATATCATCTTCAGAACTAGTTATCAATTATTTGAATTTTAGCTATTTATGACTGAATCACCAAACAGCACAATGGAAGAAACCAGAATATCAAGCGAAGAAAGGGTAACTCAGTTAAGAGATTTAATTGATACCCTAAGAATCGCTGAAGAGATAGCTGGCAAAGGTTATCTCATTAGCAGTTCTGAACTGGCGGATTTAATGGATATCAATGCTAGTGCTGTAACTAGTAGAGGAGATCACTGGTCTTGGCGTAACTGGGTTGTTTCCCGAGTCAGACGAGAAGGTAATCAAATTTTATGGCAACTAGAAAGGGTAGATTAATCAAAACCATGACTTTATCCGTACCTAGCAATGAGCAACTGATAGTTCGTCCTCTTCAATATCGCGATGTGGATGCAATTAATGCCTTAGTGAGTGAGTGTGTCGCTAAGGAAACCTCTAAACGTCTGATAACTATCGATAGGGAACTAGAACAAGTTGGTTCTTGGTACGGATTAAAAAGATTTTTGGCTCTTTTACCCCGTTCTTACTATCACGGCTGGCGGGTCTATGTGGCACAGCATTTATCAGAAGTGATTGGTTTGATTCAAGTCTCTTCTCTCAATAGCACTCGTAGTACTTGGAGAGTGGAACGGGTCTTGCTCAATAGTAATTCTCCCGATTTAGAATTGCTCAAAACCCAGAAAGAAATCGGCTCACAGTTATTGCGTCATTGTCTACAAAACATTTGGGAAGCTCGCACCTGGATGTTAGAGGTAAATATTAATGAAAAAAATCATTTAGCCCTCTATCGTGAAAATGGCTTCCAGCCTTTGGCGCAGATGACCTACTGGCAAATATCGGCAAGTTTAATTGCTCAACTTGCCCAGCAAGAACCTGATTTGCCCAACTTTTTACCGGTGGGGAACGCTGATGCTCCTCTCCTCTACCAATTAGACTGTGTGTCAATGCCCCCTCTACTGAGACAGGTTTTTGACCGTCATGCAGATGATTTTAAATCTGGGATGGTACAGAATGCTGTCGGTCAGATCAGACTCTGGATGAATGGTACGGATGTAGTTAGTGGTTATGTTTTTGAACCACAGCGCAAAGCAGCGATCGGCTATTTTAGACTGGAATCCTCAAAAGATGGTTCCCGTCCTCATCGCGCTCAACTAACGGTTAATCCTGCTTATACCTGGCTCTATCCGCAGCTCATGGTGAAAATGGCGCAGATTATTCAAGAGTCTGTCGATCGCAAACGCGGTTTAGCAGCAGATAATCAACTTTATTCCCAACCCCTAGAAATTGTCTCCGCCGATTATCAACCTGAAAGAGAAGAGTACTTCGCTAAAATGGGGGCTAACTCTGTGGAGCAAACTCTCCTAATGTCCCGTTCGGTCTGGCACAAAATCAGAGAAACCAAACCCTTAGAAGGATTACAACTATCAGGAGTGCTGCAAGGATTAAAACCAGCGGGGGTACCAATTCCCTCTCGGATTTCTTGGGTCAAATCTCTTTCTGGCTCCTACCAGAATATCGTCAGGCAAAAAAATATCTTTCGTGCTAAATCTAGTCAATTTACGGCAAGAAAGAAAAACAACAACTCTGGAGAATCCTTTGATCCTCCCCATGGTGGTTTAGTTTGACCCCTAAGGGGAGTTTATGAAAAGAGTTGCTGCTTTAGGACTAGACGTAGGCAAGAAACGCATGGGAGTAGCAGGCTGTGACGGCACTGGTCTAATTGCCGCTGGTTTAACCACAATTTATCGAACTTCTTGGAGGGCAGATGTTCAGCAGTTGTCAGAAATCGTGGCGGAGCGCGAAGTAGAGATTCTGGTGATCGGCTTACCCTATTGTCTCGACGGCACATTAGGTTCCCAAGCCAAACAAGTACAAAAATTTGCTGACAAAATCTCCCAAACTTTACAGCTGCCTTTTGAGTATGTAGATGAGCGGTTGACTTCAGTGGAGGCAGAAACACAACTAAAAGCCCAAAAGCGCTTTTCTACCCGCAATAAAGGAGCTATTGACTGCCGTGCCGCAGAAATCATCTTACAACAATGGCTAGATGTTCAACGTGGGAGCAAAATTTGAATCCAAAAGTTAATTTTCAAGTTAATTTTAGCTACACCAAGTCACCTCAATGATTAGTTACCTCAAGGGTACGAAAGTAGAAATTACCAAAACAACTCAAAATCGCCTATTTCTCATTTTAGATGTCCACAACATTGGTTATGAGTTACAGATCTCTACCCGCTTTGCCCAAAAACTAGAGGTCGCGGCAGACGAGCCAATTCAAGTTTTCACCCATCTCCAGATTCAAGAAGACAAGCAAATTCTTTATGGTTTCCCTTCGGCTGCGGAAAGAGATTTATTTCGCCAGTTAACCGCCGTGAGTGGGATTGGGATGCAACTAGGGATTGCCTTGATTGATACTTTGGGCATCTCTGAACTAGTCGGGGCAATTGTAACAAGTAATATACCCGCCTTAACCAAAACCCCTGGTGTGGGCAAAAAGACCGCCGAAAGAATTGCCTTGGAATTAAAAACCAAGCTAGCCCAGTGGCGAAAAATATCAGGCATGGAAATTGAGCAACCAGAAGCTGTCTTTGCTCCCAAGCCTGAAATCAAAGAAGATCTCGAAATGACCCTGTTAGCTTTAGGCTACACCAATGAGGAAATAGAACAGGTTATAGCGGCACTGAGTCAAGATAATTTACTCCTCAAAAATCCCAATGTGGAAGAATGGATTAGAAGTGCGATCGCCTGGTTGAGTGGAGAATAAATACTACCTTTTTTGAGTTGATGAGTAATATACAGTGCGCTCTTGCTCTTACTTGGTAGTTTTTACTTTGGCGGTACAATCGCCACAATACTTTGATTGTTTCTGAACTCAGTTTTTGCTCTAAATGCACTGATCTTCTTCGAATAAAAATTCCCAGGCTTGGTCATTTTTGGTCATTTTTGAGCATATACTTGTTGTGAATTAGTAGTTCGTTTATCCTACCCCTTTTGGTGGCGACGACATTAATAGCCCTTGTGGCTTTGACTTCAACTATTTCATATCTAGGGTCGTAATAAAGAGATTTAATCAAAGGTGCAGCAGAATTACTCGCTAACACCTGACAACCTTGATCGGTTAGGCGATCGCAAAGTTTTTTTAGCCTAATTTGCTCTTGTTCCCCAAAACCATTAATGCTGTAGCCAGTAAAAGATGAAGTATCGGAAAGGGGATGGTATGGCGGGTCAAAGTAAACGAATGCACCCTTTTTCGCTGTGGCTACTGCTTGCTCAAAGTCCCCATTCAAAATTCGACACTTAGATCGATTAAGATAAGCGCTAATAGCTTTGATTACCACAGGATCGGCGATTACTGGGTTTTTGTATTTACCATAGGGAACATTAAATTGACCATTACTATTAACCCGAAACAAACCGTTGAAACAGGTTTTGTTTAAGTAAATAATCCTCGCGGCTCTTTCTACGGGAGTCCGCTGGTCAAATTCAGGTTGGCGGTCTTGTGATCGTAGTTGGTAGTAATATTCCTGGGAATTATTTTCTCTGTGCTGTTGGCAAAGTTCCAGCAACTCTTCTGGTTGATCTCTAATTACCTGATAGCAATTGACTAGTTCGCTATTGGTATCGTTGAGGGTGCAGCTTTTTGGCTGGAGGGAAAACAGTAGCGCTCCTGCACCGATGAAGGGTTCGTAGTATTCATTATACTTTGCAGGTAGATATTTTTTAATCGCTGGTAGGAGTTGTCTCTTTCCTCCAGCCCATTTAAGGAATGGTTGAGCTAAAGCATTATATTTATAAGTATTTTCCTGTGACTGGGATGCAGTATCTGACATTTCTAATAGGATTCGAGAACTAACCAACGGTCAGGAAAGTCAACTAGAATATGGGGATTTTAAGTTAGTTTTGTTTATATTCTTCTAAAAGTTGAGGCAAGAAATCATAACCGTCTACGCCAATTAAGCCAATAATTTGCGATCGCTGTTGTCCCAAAATATGATTAAATTCCTCCTGTCCAATCTGTCCTTGGAGGATGGAGAGCAGACCCGCCACCTGTCGCCATTCTATAGAATTGATTTGATGGAGGAGATACATGCCTAAGGCACCATAGGAAATAGCGGCATTACGGTCTTCAATGCTATAGTAGGCTTCGGCGAGATAGGAAAAGCTTAATCCTTGCAGATAGACATCACGGGAATATTGGGCTAATTCGGCTCCTCTAGTTAAGGAGGCGATCGCCGCCGTGGGTTGTTCTAAAATAACATAGGCAATGCCCAAACTAATGTTGCCAAAGGCTTGACTCTGGGAATCTCCTTGTTTTTGAGCTAATTCTACCCCTGCTTGCAGATAGCGCACCGCTTCGCTGTAGTCTTCTGCTGCCATCGTATCCATTTGGCGGGCGGCGAATACTTTAGCGTAACCCAAGTTAACTGAAGCATTGGCTTCCCCTAGTTTATCTCCCACCTGGCGGGCGGCAATTAAAGCTCTCTGACTGTAGTTAATGGCTTCGCTGTAGTTTTGTAAATTTACATTGGTACGACTAAGGTGATTAAGACTAGCCACTTCACAGGCATAATCGTCAGCTGCGATCGCAATTTCTAGGGCTTCTTCATGGAAAGCGATCGCCTTTTCATAATCCCCTGCGGTACGCTGAGAATAGCCCAGTAAAGTTAGGATACGGGCTTTATCTTCTGTCCCTTCCACCTCTTTTAGAGGTTCGTCAAAGTAGTCCAGGGTATCCTGGAGATAATCTCCCGAAAAAGAAGCAAACACGCCGCTATAAAGGGGAAAATCTGGACGTTGAGCAAAGGTTCTTAAGATTTGCAGCATGACCAGAAAACACCCATCCGCTAGGGCTGGTCTACTCTCGACAAATACCTGCCAGAGTTCGCACCAAATTGAGGCAAAAGTCAGCAGGGTGCTGTAGGAAAGTTCCTTCCCAAATTTAGAGTTATAAGGCTGTTGATCGTACCAAGTGACTAAACCCCGTTGGAGATATTGCAGCAGAATTGCTAATTCCACCCAGGCTCTAAGTTCCAGATTATTAGCAACCCTGGCAAAAGCGATCGCCGACTGTTGTTGGGCGAGGGTTTGAAATAACTGTTTTGGGAGCGGGCTGGTTACTTTTTGTCCCCAGACTTGCCAAGGATTGGGCTTTTCCGTACCAAAACCCGAGAAATTGCTGCCCGAATTATACATCCAACTTACCAAGTCTCCTTCTAGGGCGGTAAAAGACTCTAACCCGGCGGTAATGCCTGTAGCTAACTGTTGCCAATCTTGGGCTAACTCGGCATCCCCTTGAGCTTTGGCGGCGGCTTGGAGATTCTGTGCCAGTTGACTTAATTCATCAATACTTAAAGGATTTTCTTGATTAGGATCGAGAACATCCACAGTGCGGAGAAAATAGTCTTCTGGATCACCCTCAATAATCATCTGGGCTGTTTCTGAGATTTCTGCTGCCACTAAGTTCTCTTCTTGCCAGCGTAACCACTGCTTTTCGATGGTTTGCAAGGCTCTGAGTACCCTGGTTGCCTTGAGTTTTGTTGCCAACTGTGCCTCAGCCTCAGTGATCCGTTGGCTCAAACAGCGTTCCAAAATTTCCCCCGTGCCAGTCTCCACTTGTTCTACGAGGATGCCGTATACTCGCTCGACAGAACTTATTTTTCCTTGGAGAGTCAGCTCGACGATGTGATCAATCAGGGCAAAATAGCGATCGCTTAATGATTCGGACACAATAATCTCAGTAGCTCAAAAAAATATTATACCGCCTTGGGATGTGACACTAATTAGACATAATACTAAACTGTTTGTAGTTCATTGTTTTTCATGCTCAATATTTTGATTACTATCGCTAAGTTAGATGCTTAAATTCGCCATCGGCTAGAAATGACCCAAGCTAAGATCAAACTATTTATTGTCGATCATGACTCCATTTTTCGTTTGGGGTTACGCACGGCGATCGCCCAATATGCCGATTTTGATGTGGTGGGGGAGGGCAACCTGAGTGAAGATACTCTGCGAGAGCTGACTCAAGGTATGATTTTAAATATTTTGCTGCTAGGCATTAGTTATGGTGGATCTGATTCTTCTCCAGGGATTTCTAGTTTGGAATTGACTCAGCAATTAAGGCAATTATATCCCCAGCTACCGCTATTTTTATTGACCCCCAACTTTACAACGAAACAGGTAGCCAAGCTGAAGTCCTGGGGGGTTAAAGGTAATTGCGATCGCAGTGCCAGTATTAATACCGTAATTGAGGGTTTACACGCCATCGCCTACGGTAATAGTTATTGGTCAACCAATGATGTGCCACCAAAACTTTGGCAAAAGGCTCTGGCGCAACTTAGTAAATCAGGGAGAATCGAATTAGAACAGACCCTAGAAGAAATAGAACAGCAATTAACTAGCCCGAATCTATCTGACTGGGAGCGAGTATTCTTAGTGGGACGGAAACGAGAATTGCAGTCGGTACGCTGGTTATCTGGACGCTTGGTGGCAGAAGAAATTGTCTTGCAAGACTTACAAGAGGATTTGGCTAACCGAGAGGCTGTGCTTCGGTCAATGTCTCGGTCAATTATGCCCATGCCCTCTACTGAGCTGGCACCCCTGCCAGAATTTGCTGACTCGGCTAACAAAACTATTTTTGAACGGGTAGTTACAGATATTCAGATCGGTTTAAATAATCGCACCAAGATTCCCCTGGAAATTGATCTACTTCAGGTCGCAAAGGGAAAAAATCTCTGTCATTTGATCCTAAAACGTCTTAGTGAAACCCTTGCTCAAATTCCCATCGCCAATACTTTAGACCAAGATTATGACAGTTATCTTCAAGAGCTATGGCAATGGTCTACAAGTTATTTTTTTGCCGAACACTACGGACAGCTAGATGACGAGGAACAGCAGCAATTAGCAGCAATTTGTGCCCAAGAATTTGTCGCAATTCAGCAGAATATTTTTAACGATCTCTATGGAATTTCTGAACTATTTAGCTATCTCTTGGGTAAACCTGGTTTAGTCATTGACAACATTGTTTACCCCTCAGATGATCCAGAAGCGATCGCCAGAATTGAATTTCTCCTCCACAACCTGATTATTCATCTAGCAAATGGCGTAATGCAGGTAATCTTGAATAATTTTTCTGATCTGGAAGTGTTTAAATATCAACTCTATCAAGGAGCATATCGAAGCGATCGCGAGCTAGCTCGGTTTCGTAATCAACTGTCTTGGCGATATCGTCAGGAATATTATTTTACCCATCCGCAAAATATTTTTGAAAGTCGTCATCGTCTATTCGTGATTAACGGTGGTGCCATCAGAACCATGTATGTTTATGCTCCTCGCCGCAGTGAACTAGATGAGCTTACCGGAATACCCTGGTTATCGACGATGGTCATTGAAATTCGGGATGCGATCGCACCGCTGGTGCGTAAATTGATTGCTTTAGTTGGTAGTGGAGTGGTCTTCGTTTTAACTCAGGTCATTGGTAAAGGACTAGGATTGGTGGGGAAAGGTATTATTCAAGGAATTGGCAGCACCCTCAAGGAGCTACCTAACAACAAGAAAAAACCCTGACCTCAACTAGCTGGGGACAGGGTTATGGAAAATCAATTAAACAAATCAGACAAATTAAACTATTAAGACCAGAAACTACTGATTCTTAGGATTATTCTGAGCATCTCTATCTAATAAATCCTCTAGGAATTGGAAGGAAATATCATCGTTTTCTGCTAAATCATCAGTTTCTTGATTGATGTTTTCGCCCACGGCATCAGGATTAGACCGAATACTATCTTTGTCTAGAGTATCTAGCCAATCTGCGATATTATCACGGTCTTGATTAGGAGTTTCTAAGCTATCTAACCATTCAGAGATATTATTTAGATCGCCAGACTGCTCATCAGACAAATTGGAAATTTCTTCAAAGCCTAAGTCATCCAAGTTGATATCCTGCTCTGCTGCCGTTGTTGTCGCATCCTCTAAGGTGATTTCTTCCAGGCTGGCATTAATTGTGCTGTCTGTATCTTCAAAGGTGAAATCATCTAAAGAAATTTCACCAGTCGGAGTGGCATCATCAAAAGTAATCTCTTCGAGACTGGCGTTAATCGTTTCGTCTTCGTTATCTAGACTTGGAGAAATAGTTTCCGCATCAGCAATGACGTTATCAGCAAAACTAGTAGGTGATGTGCTATCTCCCGTGGCATCTAACGAAGTTTCAAAAGTTTCAAACTCTTGAATATCGGCAGTTTCCTGACTATCTCGGTTAAAGAATCCTGTGGCTGCTGCCGCTGCGCCCCCTAGAGCTGCTGCACCGCCAGCGATCGCCGCTCCCCCTGCTTGGGTCACACTATCAATGATGCCTGTTCCTTCGGCGTTAGGATCTCCATTGGGGTCTAGATTGATATCTAGATTTGGATCTAGGTCTGGAGTGGTAATATTCCCTGTCAGATTGGAAACATTTTCCGTGATGTTGGTAGAGACATTATTAATGCCCTCACCGACTTGTTCCACCAAGTTGGCATCAGTATTTGAATCAGTATTTACATCGATGTTTTGTTCAGAATCAGGAACCTCAATTCTGGCATCAATACCTGTGTCTTCCCTAGTATTCTCTTCACGGTTAAAGAATCCTGTGGCTGCTGCCGCTGCGCCCCCTAGAGCTGCTGCACCACCAGCGATCGCCGCTCCTCCTGCTTGGGTCACACTATCAATGATGCCTGTGCCTTCGGCGTTAGGATCTCGATTGGGGTCTAGATTGATATCTAGATTTGGATCTAGATCAGGAGCGGTAATATTCCCTGTCAG
>JBJOPG010000009.1:0-37508 GCA_046050865.1 Cyanobacteriota bacterium | reverse complement strand
TTAATTACTAATTTTCTTTTCTACTAACCGTAGTTGCTGGGGTTCAATAGTTAAGGGTTGCTGTTTTAAAAGGGCTAGCTCTTGAATGATTTCCTGTTGTTGTTGCTGAATTTGATCTAAACGATTAATGATTTCCTGTATCTGTTGAGAGTCGTTGGTTACTTCGTAATTGGTTACGGTGGTGTTAGAAGTGGTGTTGGAATTAACTGTCTTGGGTTTTGTCTCCCAGCCAAACAGAAATTTTAGTAAGAATAAAGGCGATCGCAAGATTCCCAACCAAATGCGATCTATGGTGGAGGCGATCGCTCGATAAATAGTGAGCAGTAATCTAATCAGTAAAATGATGGAAACTAACCCAATCAAGAGCGCCATTAAAGGATGATTAACTAACCAAGCGAGGAGAGGATGTTGAGTTAACCAAATCGTTATGGGAGAACCGACGGAATTACTAACACTTTCGATTAGATAATTATCTACGGAGGATATCTGTCCCATAGCCTGGTGAATCAAAGACAAGGCTTGTGCTTTGAGGGAGTTTAAATGACCGGCTAGATGATTTGATGACACAGGGCAAAGGATTTAAAAAGGATTAAAACTTTACTCTAGCTAAAATAATCCTAAAAAGTGCGGATGGCGAGACTCGAACTCGCAAGGCGTAAGCCACACGCCCCTCAAGCGTGCGTGTCTACCAATTCCACCACATCCGCGGATTGAGCCGTTCAGCAGCTAAATTTTGGTTTAGCACCCATAATGCTCCTCTTGGCAATATATAACTTATCACATATTTAACGGGATTGTATTGTTTTGCCAGTTATTTAAGTTGCTCGTGAATTAACAGTCCCTCAACCTTATTTAGCTAAATCAGCATCTTTGACTAATTTGCGAAACTTCTGGCGCTGCTGAGGAGTTAAGATTTCTCTGGTTGCCAGCATACTCTCAAAGTGTAATGATTCCATTTCTTGGCGTAAAGCGCTCAATTGCTGGTTTTTTGCCCTCAGTAAAGCTAGGGTTTCGGTGCCCATAATCATGTCTGATAGCTGGTGCTGTAATCTGAGGATATGCTCTTTTTTCGTGAGAATCTTTTGTCGATACTGAAGATGAATTTGTTTAATTTCCTGGGCTTGTTCTGGGGTTAAATCTAATTGCTGAAACAGACTGTCCAATCCCTCTTGGGGTCTTGTAGAGAGAGTACGATCAGCAAGGATTATTTCAGTGGACGCAGAGGAAGAAGCACCTGACAGAAATGACCAAGATGCAGTGGAAAAAACTGGCAGGCTACAAAAAATTGACAAAGCGATCGCCACTAGAGTTAATAAGTAACGCTGTCGTCGAACTAGAACTTGAAAAATCATTGATTGACTGAAAAAAATAACATCAATTTTAATTTTGCTTGAAAGTTTTGCTTGAGAATTTTAAGTAGCTACTTTGCTGAAACAGATAGGGCTGGCTGGGGTTCAGAGATAGTTGGCAATAGCCAGTAAGCTTCGGTTTGTTTGGCGGTGGTGTAGCTATAGCCCTTACTATCGAGGGTATCCTGCCAATTTTTGACTAAAAATTTGTCCAAATCATTTGGTTCTAAAGCAATGCGGGGAGTTTTGAACCCAAAACTAACGGAAGTGAAGAGAAATCCTGTAGCGAGGGCACGGGGGATAGTCCAGGCAACCTTTAAATAAAAACCTGGCTTTTTCTGGGTCGAGGGGGATTCTAGAGCATCCATCAGACGTTGTTCGAGGTTGACCTGAGTCACAGGGGCGACGGGTCGGTGATGTCTCAAAAAACTGACAAGATTATTTTGGTGATTGTTGGGTAAGTTAGCCATGATGCTGTTAATTAAACTAGTTAATAAAGATCAAAGAGATATTCCTTGCTGTTCCAGAAATTGTTTTAGAGAGTTGCGGGCATGAAATAGTCGTGATTTAACTGTTCCTACAGGCACATTTAAAACTTCGGCAACTTGTTTTTGGGGTAAATCTTCTAAGTCATGTAAAACCAATACTGCTCGATGCTCGAAACTAAGATTATTTAAACCTCGCTGGACTAAATCTTGATAGTGTAGCTGCATTAAGTCTGGTGCAGACTCAGTATCAGTCAGTTTGACGGTATTTAATCCTTCTTTCTCCCAAGTTTTTCCATTGAGACTAGTTTTTTCTTGAGCTCTAGCCAATTTACGCCGTTGATCTGTGGCAACATTCCAGCTAATACGATAAAGCCAGGTAGAAAAATATTTAGGAGTTTTTAATTTTGGCAATCCCTTCCATGCCTTGAGAAAGACTTCCTGCACCAAATCGTCTAATAACTCTGAACCACACAGCTGATAAAGAGTTGAACGTACTCGTTGTTGGTAATGTTGATATAGCAAGCGAAAACTATCGCGATCGCCTTGCTGACAAAGGAAGATTAGTTCCTGTTCCGTCGCCAATTCTGTTATTGATTGCGCTTCTGTTTTTGCATTTGTTTCAGTTTCGGTTTCTACGTCTATCCCACTAGCCTGTTCATAAGCTAACATTTTGCCCATTTTATCTAGAATAATAGATTCGTTCTTGTTCTTTAGACTCAACATTGCTGATATTGGTTCAATGTTCAATAAATTAAAGTCAGAAATTCAGAGATATAGATAAAATGTCAGTTTATGGCAACTCAGGAAAACATCTGACTAATAATGATCACTGTAATTAAACCCAGCAACGCCAATCCCACATTAGTTAACCAACTCTTTTTCTGCCATTGTTTTAACAGTTTTAACAGAGGTGAGAGCTGATACTTATATTGAGCCATTTGAGCTTGACATTGATTAATTAATGGTTGATGCCGTAACTTCTGTGATGCCCATACTTGGGCAAACATGACTTGATACGAAGCTATTAGTTGACTATATTTATATTTTTTACTCTTGGTAGTACTCCCCACGGATTGCTTGGTGGTTAATGGTTGTAATGCTGAATGTTGAGTAGTTGGCAATGTCTGATTGGCGCTTATGTCAATCACTTCCACAAGCTCCCGACTACTTTCCATGGGTGCAGTATCAAAATGCTCCAATTCTGAGGGGGGTAAATTGATTTTCGGCATTGCGGAAATAGGCTTCAAGCCATCAGTTTCTATAACATCATGCTCATCGCTTGGTGGCTGGTTTAAAATTACTGTGTCGGATGCACTATCTTTTACTGAATCAGCAAACATCACAGATTGCTTCCTCGAAGAGGTAGTTTGCTGGACAACTTTTGCTTGCATTGATTCTTGAGCTGTTGTTTTAACTGTTGTTTTAACTGTTGAATTTGGCGATCGCCCTGGTCGCTGTTCCTGATGGTTAATTTTCTGACGATTATTGCCCTTGAGATTACCAGGATGGAAGATTTTAGCCAATAACCTGGATTCCATTTGTGAGTAGCCATTATTGACGGCAATGATCGATTGTCTTAAGTCTTTTACCAAACTATCCTTCAGTAAATAGGCTCTAGCTCCTGCCATTAAAGCCTGAGTTAAATATTTTTTATCTTCATGACTACTCAAAATAATTACTTTGGTCTGGGGTGCAAGACGGGTAATATATTTAGTAGCAGTAATACCATCCATTCCGGGCATTTCAATATCCAATAAGACAATATCAGGAGATAACTCAGCAACTTTGCTCACTGCGCTACGACCATCTTTGAGGGTGCCCACAATTTCTAAGTTAGGATCTTGAGCAAGTAAAGATTTAATCCCTTGCTGCACTAGGTTTTGATCGTCTACCAATAAAATACGAATCATCTTAAACTTTAATCGAATTTAATTTTTATAAAATGCGTAACAAATATTTCTGAGATCTTAGAGATTAATTTACTATTGAATAAATTATCAGTAATTATACTGAAGAACTATCAAAAACTTTACATTTTCAAAGTATTTTTTTGGTAACATTTTTTCTTTGGTTTTAAATAACGGAGAAAAAAAGCGGTTAAAATAGGCGAAAAGTAACTTGCCAAGTATTATTTTTGGCAAAAGTTTACTGATTACTTAAACAGTAAGCGTTAATTTCACGAATCAACTTCTGCTGGATTGTTCCTGCTTTGATAGCATCCTGGCGAGCAGATTGAAGGGCGGGCAAGTCCTGGTTTTCTCTTGCTCTTACTGCATCGTGGGTAGCTTGAGAGTAAATACGATAGAGGGTGATGAGCTGGTTTTGATATTTAATTAATTCACTGCGATTAATTTCCAACACTGCCAGGTGATCCGCTGCTTGGTTAAACTCATTGGCAGCCTGAAGCCACTTCTTCATGATTTCAGGGGACTGCTGATAGACATTGCCTAGATGTTGATTGCTTGTCTTGACATCTTGAGCGATGCGAAAAATCTGCTTGCACTGCGTAGACTTGTTTTCCTCACAACCCACTGCCAAGAAGCTCAATAAAACAATGACTAAAATTGACCAATAATTGCTTTTTGAACAGTTGCTTTTTAAATGAGTTTTAAAGATATTTTGTCTGCAAACCAACATGTTTTATTATTGCGTTATTACTGTCGACTATCTATGGCTATTTGTGTGGCTATCTACTGTATTTCCCTCTGACACTGAGAATCTAAGTTGTGGGGAAGCTCGCCTTAATATAGACGACTTACGGCATAATCAGCCAACTCATACAGAGCATCTTTAGAACTAGAGGGAGTAAGACAGCTGAGACGCTGAGCAGCTTTAGAAGCCAAGTCTTTCGCCAGTTGACGAGCTGCTTCAATACCATTACTTTTTTTGATTAATTCCAAGGCTTTATTGAGGTCTTCGGGTTCAGAAAATTTTCTCTCGATTAAAATTTCCAAAAACGGTTCCTGTTGAAGAGCATAAAATACAGGAGAAGTTAATTTACCACTAGCCAGATCTAATCCTGCTGGTTTGCCCAGAACTTCGGTGGAGCCAGTAAAATCAAGGATATCATCGACAATTTGAAAAGCTAAGCCTAAATTACGACCATAATGATAAAGATTTTCTGCTACCTCCGTACCCGCATCACTCAACACGGCGGCAGCTTTAGCGCTGTTGGCCATCAATGAAGCGGTTTTATAGTAGGTTTTATCTAGGTAAGAGTCAATGGAAGCATCTATATCAAAGCGATTGATGCTTTGCATAATTTCCCCTTCAGCAAAATCTCGAATCACCTCAGACAAAAGTTTGACCACCTCCAAGTTGTCTAAATTAGCCAGATACCAAGATGATTGAGCGAACAGAAAATCTCCTGCCAAGACAGCGATTCTCTCCCCAAATAAACTATTTACCGTCTCCACATTGCGTCGCAAATCTGCTTCATCTACCACATCATCATGAACTAAACTCGCCGTATGAATCATCTCTGTGATTTCTGCTAAACGACGATGACGTGGGGTTAACCCATGGTCTGCCATAGTAGCCCGTGAAGCCAGCAAAACAATCGCTGGTCTAATCTTTTTCCCTCCGGCATCAAACAAGTGTTCCGCCGCCGCACCTAAAATAGGGTGACGAGCACCAATCAGTTGCTTGAGATTATCGGTCAGAATATTCAGATCATTTTCAACGGGTGTCAATAAAGAAGTAGTAGAAGATGTCATTGTTAAGCCAGGTATGGCAAAGATTTATTTAAGAAACTTTACATATATTGTACTTATTTTAAGGGAAGCTCACCCAATAACCAACTATTAACTTAGACATAAGAGAAATTTAAGTTTTAAATCAAGACTATGTAAGTGTTTAATCTAAAAGATTTATGTTATTCTCAATAATGAGAGTGTTACCGAAACTAAAGGTTATCTCCTGAAAATGCGATCGCGTTAGTAATAATATTGTATTAAATATTGTACTAGCTGATTTAGTGGACATAACCAACCCAGGACTAACCCCTTGCGAGGGAAATCAGCATTACTATTGCTGAAACTAAATATCGATCAACAATTAGAGTCGCTCCAGTCTAGATGCAGGCAGCTTTTGTGGATGTTCTAGCAAGACCAAAGCATCTCGAAATAGCGGTCATCACAGCTCTCGATTAATTTTTATCTTCAAGATATGGCTGTCTGCTGTCTAAGCTGCTTAGGCGAGTGGAAGTAAACAGTCTAGTTTAAGGTGTAAAGTAATTTTCCGTCTTAATTTTTTTCAATTCTTTAATCAACAACCGCTGAGCTAAAAAATAAGCCCATACTATCGATGAACTTGAGCAACTTACCTTTCTTCATCTTGTTTTTTGCTATTGTCTATCTCTCAATTGTTTACGGGTTACTTAAAACAGCAGAAACTCAAGGGCATAATGTATCTAATAATACCGCCACAGTTTCTCGTCGGTCTGCGAATTCTAAGCAGCGGATAAAAACGCCTTAAGCATCTTGAATGCTGAAATCAATGATGGATGATTGAGTTTCATAACTTTGATCTGATAACTTGTCCCTCTACTCTATCGGGTTTACAGAGACTAGCTGTTTAACCTCGATCTTTTGTACAGAGGGATAATACCCTAACCATTGCTGAGATAGATCGGCGAATTGCTGAGGAGAACCCGTAACACAAAAACGAGTGGGCAGAGCAAAATGAGGATTCCGTAGTCCTAATAAAGATAGTTCTTTGTCTGCTGCGACGACAATATGTTCCGCGGGGTCAATCACCCTGACGGAGGGAGGTAAGAGGTTGCGGATAATTGGTTCTAGGTGTCGATAATGAGTGCAGCCATAAACCAAAGTATCAATGTTTAGTTCTAGCAAAGGGGCTAAATATTCTTGAGCTATCAGGTGAGTTTGTTCAGTATACAGTTGATTTCGTTCAATTAAACTAACAAATTGGGGACAAGCAACTTCCCATACCTGAGCTTGAGGCTTGATCTCATGAATTGCCTGACGATAAGCATGACTTTTAGCGGTGGCAGCAGTAGCCATAACCCCAATGCGTTCTCCTTGGCAGACCGCTGCTTTTGCTCCCGAGAGAATTACGCCGAGGATCGGGATATCATATTCTTTTCTTACAGTTTCTAATGCCAGGGCAGAACTGGTGTTACAAGCCATAATGATCATTTTAAGATCCTGGGCACACATCCAATCAAGAATTTCTCGCGCAAAGAGCAAAATTTCGGCTGGAGATCGCTTGCCATAGGGTAACCGAGCTGAATCAGCTACATAGAGGAGAGATTCCGTCGGCATTTGACGATACATTTCCCTTAATACCGTCAACCCTCCAACCCCGCTATCAAATAAGCCGATCCGCTGATGTGAATTTTTCATATTAAATGGTTAGTTTTGTCTTAGGTAAGATTAACTATTTGGAGTATAAATGCTTAACTTAAATATTATTCTGTTTAATATACTCTACAATTCCCTTGGCGATCGCTTCCGCCATGCGACGACGATGATTAGGATCTCGAAGATTAGCGGCATCAACTTCTCCTGTAACAAAGCCTACCTCTACCAACACCGCAGGCATAGTGGAATGTCTCAGGACAAAAAATCTAGCTCGTCTAATGCTGCGATCGTCAATGTCAACTCCATTTAAAATACTCCAGTGAATGACTTCTGCCAAGCGGCGACCACTTTGATAGTAGTAAGTCTCTAAGCCACTGACATCAGGACGACTCAAATTAATTGAGTTAGCGTGAATACTCACAAACAGATCAGCGTTAACATCGTTGGCGAGGTCGGTTCGACCTTCAAGGCTGATAAAAACATCGGAGTCCCTAGTCATTACCACATCAATGTCCTGCTTGCTTAAAATTTCTTCTACATCTTGGGCAATAGACAGGATAATATCTTTCTCCCTGAGACCATCAATACCAACGGCTCCAGGATCATCCCCACCATGACCAGGATCAATAACTACTCTAGGTCGATCTGACCCAAGGGGGGGCAGACTTTGATCGAGGGGGCTTTCTTTGGGAATTTTGGCAAATCCAGGAGGTAATAAAGGCGCGTCACTCTCAGGGAGAGGAGCCAATCCGATCTCAATGGGCAAAATCATCTGCTCTTCGTTGGTACTGAGTTTGCCCAAACGATATCTTAGGCGGGTAGTAATTTCCAAAACTACCTGGGTATCTTCTTGGCGTACTTTCAATTCCGAGATCGGACTTCCTGCCTCTAGTTCTGGTCCTTTAAACTCTTCGGCTAATTCAGCTTTGTCAATGATAATTTGATAAATACCATTGCTTTTCCGAGATGCCACCGCCGATAATTCCTGGTCACCATGAACTATCAGTTGGCTATCATCATCCCCTAATTCAATCTCTTCAATCAAGTTAAGCTGCTCGTTGCTGTCTGCGTAACTCTCTGTGTCACTGTTTAGGCTGCCGTCTAATACCTTAGGTTCTTTGGTGGTTAAGGGTGCGTCAGCAACCTCAGCGCTAGAATTTGGTAGTTCACCTCTAGGAACTAGTAGCAAGCCTTTAATGCGGCTAAAAGTGGCTAACCAGTCGGGGCTTTCTTCCGTCACCCGCATACTCATAACCGCCTCTTCATCTCCCGTCTGTTCAAAATCAATGGTGGAAACACCATATTGATTCACCGCTACTGATTGATCCGCTAAATCTTCTGGCAGAGTAACGCCGTCTAGGGAAAAATCAATGCGATCGCCATCCCGTTTTGAATCAACTTGAACTTTGCGATTGCCATCAATATCGATAAAAAAGCCATTACTGGTAGCTTTGACATAAGGAGAACTAACCGTGCTGGCAACACTAGTAGAATCAACGGTAGAATCTTCCAATCCTGGTAATTTTTCAGGAAGATCGACTTCGGGTAATTTCAAGACTTCTGGATCTCGATTATTAGCAGCAACACGAGACACTTCAGGCTCTGGTATTTCCACTTCCCAATGAGTTGGGGAAACATCGTCAAACTCAATCTGGTCGGCATCTAGAGTATAGCCAGGAGCTAGTTCTACCACAATCCTAGAGCTGTCAGGTTCTGGTTGCCCAATGCGAAATCCATTAACTGGACCCTGGTAGCTTTCTTTTACTGTTTCTTGACCTAAAACTGTGCCTGGTAAATCAATCACCAGTCGAGTTGGGTTGCTCAGTAATTCAGCTTGCGGCTGAACCCCTTCATCGGTTTCAAAAACCAAGTTATTATCCTGTGGTTCAAACTCCCAGGAGACAATCTTTCCTGCCTGAGCGGAAGGACACAACAAAAAAACACCTATAAAACCAGATAGTAGCCAGTGAAATCTCACAATTATTGCTCCTCACACAGATTAGGTAACTGATTTTCAGATAAGGTTAGCCAGGTTTTTTGACAATTACCCCTAGAAGAAAGTTTTGATGTCCCTTGACGGTACCAGGGGGTTTCATACCAGCCAAGTTGACCGTTAAAGGAACTACCAGGGTCATTTGTGATTTTTTCAAACTGTCTCAGACAGGATGATACCAACCTTAAAGTATCCTCAGTCAATCCCATTAGAATTCTATAGTACCCATTCTTGAAGTTTGATTGATCAAGACGTGAGAAGAAGCAATTTGGTTTCATTGATTACTTGAGACTAGTTACACAGGAAGTCATGGATGTTTATTGATGTTTATTATGATGAACTTCGGTTAATTATGTTGTCATTCCTGAACTTTGTCCACTGATTCAGTTCTGGAGTCTGTTTCCTGAAACATCAGGGGGAATTATGGTGTGGGTAACCGAGAGCAACCAAGATAGTAACAATTATCATCATGGTCGCAACAGCATTAGCGACTAATAATCTTTGAGGACTAGTTTATTCGGTTCGGGATTGCCAAGTAGGGAAAATCTCGTAATAACTTTTCTAGGATAGCAACCAAAATTAAAAATGTGGTAATGTCACAGTAATTAATTTTACGGCGTTGCTGAGTTGACTACTTCATCGGCAAGTTGAACTTCACTTGATGGTATTACTTCCAGCTCCTCCGCTGGTGTTCCACTTACAGAAGGAGTGTTGTCTGCAAAGGATACTTTCGCTTCTAGCCAAGCAGTTAATAAATTGGGTAAATTACGCTTGAGCCAAAATAAAGCAGCCATGCGAGCAACAGGTTTGACATAGCCCACCAAGATTTTCATGATCTTATTTAGGGTCGGTTTGTGGATCTTATTGTTGGCATAGTTGATCGAACCTACATCAATTAGACTGTCAATGATGAGTTTTAATGCAACTTCTTCTCGTTCTACAATCTGCTGCAACAGCAAGGTAACGTCACGCATCCGCTCTTGCTTTTTTAATTCTTCATTAGAGATTGGTTTGGCTTTGAGAGGTTCTTCGGAATATGTCAGCATTAGGATCAAGTGATTTTACTTGTCGGTGAAATTTTATTTTAGATTTTTCAAGATATGCCTCTCCTCATCTTATGACTCTTTTTTCTCTAGCACTATCAGGTTCGATACCAACAGAAGAAGATTTCCAGGCAAGAATTTACATAAATCTACATCGGTGTCAGATTTAAAGTTGATTTAATTTGAGGGCAATCACTGTACTGGGCTTGATCAGCAGAATCTAAGAGTACCTCCTTTAGTTTTGCTGCCAAAATCTCAGAATTTTCTCGCTTCACCAAGATACCTATGTGATCACCAGGAATTTCTTCAACAGTAATTCCTCCCAATGCCATCTCACTCCAACCTCCATTAGGATCGAAACAACCATAAGGTCGTCGAATTTCAGCGCGAAACAGGGTTAGTTTTCCTGGATAAACAGAGGGAGTATATTGCTCTTGGGCTACTAAGTTAAGCTTGCCAATGCGGGACATCAGCTTTTGTTCTGGGGAAAGTCTTAAATCGACGATTTGAGAGTATTTCTGCTGCCAAGACTGGGGTATTTTGGACTTTAGGTTGTATTCAAGTCTTGCTAGGAAATAAGCTAATTTTTCTCCTCGAGGTAATCTGTTGATATTCTTGAAATGAATTGATAGCCATTGGGACAAGGTATGTTTTGTATATTGGGTCTGATAATTAGGTCCGAAAGTGTCGAATAATGCCAAAACAGCAACAGTTTCCCCTTTTCGAGTCAGTTGTTGTGCCATTTCCCAGGCAACAAGACCACCAAAGGAATGTCCTGCCAAAAAATAAGGTCCTTGGGGTTGAATTAGTTTAATTTCTTCTAGATAATTAGCAGCCATCTTTTCGACGGAAATCAATGGTGTTTGTTTTCCATCTAATCCCCTTGCCTGGAGTCCGTAAACAGGTCTCTCTGTACCCAATGCTGTCGCTACCAGACGATAGGCAAGAACATTACCGCCAATAGAATGGACACAAAATAAGGGAGTGCGATCGCCATAGGGTTGCATACTCACCAGTGAAGACCAAGAAGCCGACCATCCTTGCTCCAGCATCAAGCTAGCTAATTGGCCAATGGTTGGGGCTTGAAATAGGGTTGCTAAAGGTAAATTTTTCCCGAAGGTACTTTGAATTTGCTCGAATAAGCGTAAGGCTAGTAAGGAGTTACCCCCCAACTCGAAAAAGTTATCGTCTCTACCAATCGGTTTCACCCTTAATACTCGCGACCAAATCTGACTTAACTGCCATTCCAATCGGTCTTGGGGCGGTAAAAAATCTTTTGCTGTCTCCAACTGCTTTACTGGAGATGCGACTAATGCTTGACGGTCGATTTTCCCATTTGGAGTTAGGGGAAAGGCATCTAAAAAGACAAAAGTAGCAGGAATGGCGTATGCAGGTATTTTACTACGGAGAAAGTCCCGTAATTGCCGACTAGTGATATTGAAGTTTGTTTTTAAAACACAGTAAGCTACTAAACTGGTCTGTGGGGAACTGCTGGCTGCCCTTGCCTCTGTCTGGGAAACTGCCACTAGGCTTTCTTTAATACCGGGATATTGCAATAAAGTGGTTTCAATTTCTCCCAACTCAATTCTTACCCCACGAATTTTAACCTGATTGTCGATACGTCCTAAAAATTCAATGTTGCCATCTGCCATATAACGTCCTAAATCTCCAGTTTTGTAGAGACGATTTCCCCTAACTCTTTGCTCAAGAGGGGGTTTTTTGAGGAAAGGATTAGAGATAAATTTAGTGGCGGTTAATTCTTGCCGATGGAGATAACCTCTAGCGACACCAACTCCACCAATATAGAGTTCTCCCGTAACTCCCACGGGCATTAACTGCAATTCTGCATCCAGAACATAAAAGGATTGGTTATTGAGGGGGCGGCCGTAAGGAATGGTTTCGGCAGAAGTAATTGGATGATCGATGGGATAATAAATTGACCAAATTGATGCTTCTGTTGCTCCCCCTAAGCTAATAATTTGCAGTTGGGAATTGAGATTTTGGAGCTGCATGACTACATTGGGACTAATGCGATCGCCACTCAGCAAAACCAGCCGTAGGGATGGGGGTAATGGTTGATGGTTCGTCACCAGATAATCGATCAACAGTTCCATCAGAGCCGGAGCTGAATTCCAAATTGTCACTTGTTCTTGGGTCATCAGTTCCAGCCAATGTTCTGGATTGGGGCAATGCTCGGGTGGAGGCATAATCACCGTCCCTCCGGAACCTAAAATTCCAAAAATATCGTATACCGATAGATCAAAACTCAAGGAAGATACTGCTAGAATGCGGTCTTGAGACGTGACCTTAAACCGTTGTTCCAGATCACATAAAGTATTGACCACACTATGATGTTCAATTTCCACCCCCTTGGGATGACCTGTAGAGCCTGAAGTATAAATCACATAGGCTAAATTATGACTGTTCTCCTGAGGGAGCAGATCATTGTGGCTCCCCAGCACTCTTTGCCATTCCTGATCTAAACAGACTACCTGAGCTGAGGTTGCGGGGAGGCGATCGCGTAATTTGCTTTGAGTGATCACAATTCCTGCTGCCGCATCTTCCAGCAGATAGGTCAATCTAGCAGGGGGGTAGCTGGGGTCAAGGGGTAAATATGCACCACCGGCTTTGAGAATGGCAAAGAGACTGATAATCATTGCTAGAGAACGCTCCAGACAGACCCCAACTAAAGTTTCCTTTTGAACTCCTAAACTTTGCAAATAACAGGCTAATTGATGTGCCTGTTGTTCCAATTCTCCATAGGTTAAGGATTCTCCTTGGCAGACTAGCGCCACTGCTTGGGGATTTGCCGCTGCTTGTACTTCAAATAGCTGGTGGAGACAGCGATCTTGGGGATAATTACTGGCAGTATCGTTCCACTCTCCTAAGATTTTTTGGCCCTCAGCAGGGGAAATTAAAGGCAGTTGAGACACAGGAGCGTTTCTATTACTGGCAATGCCTTCTAGCAAGGTAGTCCATTGTTCCACCATGATGGCGATCGCTTCTGCCGAAAATACCTCAGGGTTATAAGACCACCAATATTTTGCCTCTTGTTGATTGATCATTAAGGCAAGATGACTGGAGCTGAAATTATCCGGCACTAGAGCAGTTTGAGTCTCTGAATTGAGTGGAGTGACGACGACGGAGAAATTTGTTTGGTTTGCGGCTAACTGAGGATACCGCGCCACCAGATCTGTGCCATAGGTTGGATATTTCTGATTGAGCGCTAGTCGCTTTTTAACGGTTTTAAGCACCTGAGTAAAGTCTTGTTTTAGGCTAATTGTGAGATTACAGGGAACATACCGGGCAAACCAAGGATCAGCGGTGAGTCGATCAAATCCCAGGGTAAGCTGATTATTACCACTCAACCGTGCGAGATAAATTGCCCAGGCGGCGATGGGAACTTCCAGGGATTCCCCCAATAGGTCGGTAACTCTTGAACTTAAGGATAACTTAACTAATTTAACTGGCTGCTGGTGATGTTGACCGTTATTATCATTGTTACTTTTGTTACTTTCACAATTTTGCTCAAAGGGTAGACTTAATGACCTCCCTCGGCTTAATTGTTGCAGCCAATAGGTTTCCCCTGGGGCAATTTGTCGTCCCTTGTGAACCACTTCCCAAATCTTTTTAGGGTCAATTTCTGGTAGTTTTTGTCCCACTGCCAATTGATAGTCAGCCGTTAATTGGGCGATCGCCTGAGGTTGATTTTGTTGGTTGACAATAGTTGCCAAAGCAATATCCTGACTAGCTGTAGCCACAATCAACTGCCCTGGCTCAATGGCTACAATGGTTCCTGGTAATTGAGTGGACTTAGTTGCCAGTATTTTAACCTGAGTCACAATTACATAATCTAATGCATCTAAAGCACAACCTAAATCTAAGGTTGAGTTTAAGACCAGCTTTGCTGTCCCTAAAGGATTGGGGTAATTGCCAAAATTCAAACCTCTAACTAAGTTATCGATTACTGTGGCATCACAATTAAAATCAATGATGCCGAACCTTGAAGGTTTTTGATGCCGAGGAAAATAACTACGTTGTTGCAAATCCTGAGATTTAACGGTGATTTTTTTGCTCTCTAATTCGGTGATTAGTTCTTGAAAGGAAGTAATTGCTGCTTGATAACATTTGGTGTTGAGCGTTAAAGCAGTTTCTGAAGCGTCTAATTCAATTTTTACTTGTTTTAAAATTTTGCCTGTATCAATCCCCTGGTTAATTTTATGCCAAGTAATACCATGGTATTTTTCTCCATTGATAATTGCCCAAGAGGTAGCATTGAGTCCAGCATAAGCTGGTAACAGAGCATCATGATAATTGATTGCCAGATCTGCCAGATTTAATATCTCTGGCTCTAAAATAGTTGGATTGACAATACTGAATAGATAGTCAAAGGCAGCTTGAGCAAATAATTGCTTAAATTGTTGAAGATTTTTACAATGAACAAGATTATTTTTCTCCGCCCAGGAAGCGATCGCTTGATCGGCAGATACAATGCCAATAATTCGATGGTTATTCCTAATCAGTATTTCTGCACACTCAATTAGCAAGCTTCCTGTTCCAATGAGCAAGCAATTAAATGAAAATTTTCTGTTCATGTATTTTCAATAAATTATTCTTTTAGCTAGTTTTTTAACTTCAAATAATATTAATTATCAGAATTAACAGCAAAAGTATTTGTTTAAAATAGGTTTTCAGGACTAAGATATGCTGAATGTCAAAATATTATATATTTCAACAAGTAAAAATAATGAGTATTGAAATACCATTTAATTTTCGTTACTCTTAATTGTTAGATGTGATTTTCAATTTAAATAATTTTATTTAGAATATTTTTGCATATTCTTTTTTTTTTACGATCTTCTTCATCGTATCTTTATCTAGATCGCCATACTACAATTATTGATGATCATTGCTTTTAACTGCTTAAAAGAAATGTTTGTTGCGAGAATTCGACATGATTCGTGCAATTTTAGATTCCCTGGAATCAATTACGAGGCAGTAAATTCCAGGGAATCTTGATGTACTGACTGGTCTCTTCAATAAACTGATCTAGATTTCCTCGCAATCTGGCAAGAATTTTACCGTTAACGTACACATCTTTGGTGGGATAGTTTTCTAGTAATTCTATTAGGGAAACTAAGTTATTGTCCTTCGCCGATGCGACTAACGCACCCCGTAAAGCTTTGACATTAGCTCGTTCAGCTTTGGAACTGACTACCGTACCTGTCTGAGACAAGACATATTCTCCTGGAGCTGTATTGAGCAAGTTGGCGATCAATTTGTTGTCCGCTGGAAACTCTTGTCTCAAAATCCAGCGGATGAAAAATGGATTCTGTTTCCCATGGCTCAATAACGTATCCAAGGAGGAAGAAACTTCCCCCTTATCGGCAAAATCCTGCAACTCTTTCAGGGGAATGGATTGGGTTAATGCGCCATAGGTAAAAATGATTTTTTCCGAACTAGATGCTTGATTAGGGGTCAAAGCGATCGCCATCCCGGCACCGATCAGAGCGATCACCATCTGTCGAAACCATCTCAATGCGGTAGCTTCTTTCATGTTTTTGTCCCCTGAAATCAAGAGCAATGGCAGTATTATTTTTATTTTATTAAGTATGTTTCACCTGCTCTAGTTATGCCAGGGAAAGTTTTTATTGATTTTTTATTCAACTAAATGATAAACTAGTACTAGTTGAATTGCCGGTTTAATCATGAACAAGTACTATATTCTCAATTTAGATCCTCAAGCAACTCATGAATGGGATCGTTGTGTCATCAGAAACCCAATTACAGGGGCAAGACCAGATTTCCAGGAAGAAGTAGCTCAGGTTATGGATAGTCAACCTGGTTCCTATTTAATTCGAGTTAACTTGCAGATTGAAATTTTGGAACAGAATACAACTCCTGTTCGCAAAGCAGTCGAGGGTTCTGGAGAAAAAAAAGCGATCGCCATTGCCGAAAAAAGATTAGCGAGTTAATTCTTTTCCTTGGCTTATAGCTTATAGCTTGATTAGAGAATCGAAATTTCCCCGACTGTTTCTAGGCGTGTAAACCGGCTTAACTGCACAAATTTATCTGCCAACATTTCGGCGATCGCGGGACTAATCCAGCCCATCTGCTTCAAAACATGAATGGCAGTAGCGTACTTAGCTCGCCTCGCGCCATCCTTAACTTTGATTGCCAGCCCCATGTCTTCACCAACGCGACCAATACACTGAATTCCTTCTGCTCCAGATTTACTAACTAACTCTCCTTCACTCAGACGCATTAGTTCCGTATCAAAGGCACCGTCCCCAGCAATCATTCGGGGATAATAGGTCATGGAACGGGTAATCCTTTCGAGGTCGAGACTGGTTCCTGCTGCCAATTGAGCATAAAGATGAGCCATCTGCTGTAGTTGCATTTGATAAGTAGGCATGCCGCAGTCATCCTGCGCCCCTAGTAATTCTGCCCCTGGCATCCCTAATAATTCCGAAATTTTGCCTAAAATAAGCTGTTGTATGGGGTGTTCATGCTTCGTGTAGTTGTGTAAGGGAAGATCCAAGTTTTGGCAGACGGCTAAAACTCCCGCGTGTTTACCAGAGCAATTATGTTCCAAGGGATTGTTTCTACCAGCCGGAATTGGACATTTGAGGGCTAGAGGGTCAACATCTGCACGCCATAAAATATTAAATGCTTGTCGAGCCTGTTCAATGTTGCCTTGGTGGGAACTACAGATGATCGCCAAATCGCGATCGCTCAAACCATACTTTTGGATTGTTCCTGTGGTAGTCACCGCCAAGGCTTGGAAAGGTTTTAGTGCTGAGCGAATAAAAGCAGATGATTCAGAGTTACCTGCCACTAACAATACTCGTCCCTTACTGTCGCAAACGGTCGCTTCCACTTGATGAGAAGATTCTAAAATTCCTTCTCGCAGCAAATGTACTTCGAGCAAAGGAGCCTGGGTTCTTTTTCCCCTAGTCATGCAATCTTAAATAATGGGTATCTAGTATTCTAATACGCTGAGTACGCTTGATATTGATTTGAGCATCGTTTAGATTATTTGCAAAATGAATTCAAATCGAATCCAGAATGAACCAAATCAAACTAACAATGACGATCATGCCGGCAATTAAGCCATAGGTTTGGTGTAATCTTCGGAGAATTGGCTCGATTTCATAATTAACTACCAGGAGATCTCGGTCTAACATCGTGCTGGGTTTAAGCCAAGTTTGTCCATCGTACCAACCAGACTCTTCGTAGAAAATGCGATCGCTTTTCAGACGATTTTTGACATATTGCCAGCCCAGATAAATGCGAGACAAAAAAAGGGCAGTCAGAAGAGAAATACCAATTAAACTGCATAAAATAAATTCTAAAGGCTCTTTAGTGGGATTAAAGATCGACATCGAGAGGGGGGCAACCAAAATTAGACTCCAAAAAGCGACCCAAGCTAGCTTACGGCTGTATTGTCCCATTGCCAAAATTCCCCAGTCAAACAACCAAGCTGATTTAAGTTGCTCGTATTCGTAGATCGGTTGTTGTTCTAGGGGAACAGGGCAAAAATTAACGGTGGATTTATGCATACTCGGTTCGGAGATTTAACTAGGCTGGGAAAATTTATGGCGCTCGGCATGTCCCCAAAACGCTTCTAAATTATAGTATTCTCTCTCTTCTGGCAGAAAGATATGAACAATCACATCAGTATAATCCTGCACAATCCACCCCCCTTCTCTTTTACCTGAAATTCTGGCAGGTATTAGGTTGTACTTCTCTTCTAACCGTTCTTCAATAGACTCGGAGATGGCATTTAATTGAGCACGAGAGAAGCCAGTGATAATGACGAAATAGTCTGCCAGGTAAGATACATCACTAATATTGAGCAAAACAATATCCACTGCTTTTTTATCTTCAGCAGCATCAGCAATTTGTAAAGCTAATTCATGAGGAGGGATGGTGGATTTTCGGGAATCTTGGTTGTGGATCGCGATCGCTGGTTCTGATGATTTACTCATGCAAAGATTATTTTTGGGGTATTGTTATCAAAATTGCACTAAAGTGCTTGAGCCAAAGCCCAGTTTCTGGTCAAGACAGTGCGGGGATGAATTATTTTTTGTTTACTTAATAAATATTCTAATGAATAATCACTAGTCTGCTGTACACATTTGTAAAGATTTTCCTGGGCAACGAGGCGCATTGCGGTTAAGCGATCACTATCACCTCGATTTGGTTCGAGAACATCAGCGACAAAAACTACACAGCTAAGTTTACTCATTTGCGGGGCACCTAACGTATGATTGGCGATCGCCGTGAGAACTTCAGGATCTTGAACGGCAAATTCTCGTTGAGCAATTACCGCACCGACCTCGGCGTGAAGTAGATGAGGATGATTGGCACATATTTGATCGACGGGCAGATGGGCTTCTGCGGCTATTTTTAACAACTTTTGCGGCGAAAAAAACTTGGCTAAATCATGCATTAAACCAGCTTGAGCTGCCTGCTGTTCATCTAGTTGATGACAACGGGCAAGGGTAATACAGGTGGCTTCCACTCCTAAGATATGCTGTAGACGATGACTGGAGACATTTTCTTGTAGCCAGCTAATAATGCGATCGCGCATAAGAGCAAGATTTTCTGAGGGTA
This sequence comes from Cyanobacteriota bacterium, assembly GCA_046050865.1. Classification (GTDB taxonomy): domain Bacteria; phylum Cyanobacteriota; class Cyanobacteriia; order Cyanobacteriales; family Xenococcaceae; genus Waterburya. The sequence continues at coordinate 18,692 of JBJOPG010000009.1, read as the reverse complement.
ATTTTGTTAGTATGCACTGTATATACTGTATATGGTATTTTAATAACTTTTTGTTAAAGATTTAAACAATATTAGTCTGGGTGTTCGATACAAAGTCCAAAATTAATTCAATAACCAATCAATAAATAAACTTAAGATGATTAGTCTACGCAAATATCTGGTGGCGCTGATTCTAAGCACCTGCCTTCTATTCACTGCCTGTAGTCAACAAGCATCCTCTCGCTTTGATAATGCCCAGCAGCAGAGTACCAGCAAGGGTGCCACGGCGGTGGTAGATAGTTCTCAATCTGGCGGTAATTTTAACCGTTATTTCCCCGATGGTAATGGTGAATATCAACGAGTTTATTCCCAGGAGAAAAAGGGCTTTGCCGAGGCAAAATTAAAAAAAGATGGTGCTGAAGTGGCGATTTTATCCATCTCCGATACTTTAAATAATTCCAGTGCTATAGCCAAGTTCCAAGAAAGCGGTAGCAAAATTGGAGGTTATCCGGCGGTGACTCAAGGTAGTTCCGCCACAGCAGTTTTAGTGGGCGATCGCTATCAAGTTAAAATCCGCTCGAAAGATAGTTCTTTTAGCTCTGGCGATCGCGAAAAATGGATTGGTCAATTTGACCTTAGAGGTTTATCAAAGCTGAAATAAAACAAAGCTGAAATAAAACGGAAATAAAGCGAAAATCAGCCGACTAATTCTCAAGCAAACTTAAGACAAAAATAATATATTTTAAGGAGCAACTAATGAGTGATTCTATTTTTGAATTGGTAGATAATCTACCCCAAAACAATCTCACGACGATGATGTTAAAATCCCTTGATTCCATCGTTCCTGGAGAATGGGAAAACACCGTTGGTTTTGTGAATACTATTGCCAAGGTGACAGGAGAAACTGACGAAGAGCTAATTCAACAGATCGGCGATCGCGCAGTTTGGCTTTACAACGACAAGTCTCAAGGCTATCGTCGGGCAATGTGGCTCTATCAAACCGTGGATCGTTCAGACAAGGCTTTAGGTTCGGCTGCCCTAGCCAATAAGGTGGGGAATAGAATTCCCCTAGTTGGTGGCTTATTAAGTAAAGTTACTCCCAACCCAGAAAAAGCCCAAGCTCTTGACCTCTCAATTAAGCTTGTGGTGGAGTTGGTAGCCTTTTGTCAAATTAATGGTATCCCTGGAGATAGCATTGGCGATTTTGTGGGAGCGTTGGGAGACTATAGCGGAGAATCCTTAATGCGGATGGCGGCTTTGGTTTGCGTTGACGGTTTGATTCCCCTGGGCCCAGATTTCCTCCTCAAAGCCCAGTCCACCCTGGGTGGTATTGGCCCCAAAGATTTAGAATCCAACTCTACTTTCCAGGGAGTCTCAGAATCAATTCCTGGGGGCAACTCCAAAGGCAAACTGGATTTTATTGGCGAAAGTTTTGGTTCAGTAAAAGGTTGGATGGCAGATTTTGTTAGTAGCAAAAATTTATCCCCCGAGAAGGTAATGAAAAACCTCCAGGGATTTCTTGAGTTCTCCGACAACAAGCTAGATTATGTAGCTGCCTTTATTGATGTCTCTACCAATTACTACGAACATACAGGAACTCAAACCCTTGCTAGGAGGCTAATTGAACGAGCCTTCGATGAGATCTAAGCAAACCCTGTAGAAGTAAACTTGTAGAAATTCGGTATAGATAGTAAATAAAGCAAATTAAGCGTAGTGTTTACGCATTACTAGACAGTTGCGATGATTGGGGAGATTAAGGTATTGAAGCTCATCCGTGAGTTTATTAATAAAATGTAGTCCTCTTCCCCCTTCTTTTTCCATCATTCCCGCTTCTCTTTCACCTTTTCGGAGCTTTGCCTTAATATCAAAAGGTTGACCACGATCCCAAATACGCATTTCTAAAAAGTTAGGTAACAACTTAACTTCCAAGTCAATGGGAGTAGTTTCGGGAAGATCTTGGTGGGCATGACGCACGGCATTGGTAAATGCTTCTACTAATGCAACTTCACATTGCCAGCCCATTTTTTGGGGAACTAGAGGGAAAATCAATCCCTCAAACCACTGCAATACCTCTCTTAAGGCTTCCAGTTCAGTTTTAACCTGTAAATGATATTGTTTAACTTCTGGGTTCGATTTCATTGAACGCTGATGACTATAAAGTCTGCCAAGTGTTAAATAATTTTTTAGCTAGTAAGCTACTCAATTTTGCGGTGGGACTGAAATCTATTTCATTGGTATCGAACTAGACTCTAGCTAAATAGTCACATTAGCTTAATACCAACTAAATGAATTATAACTATTATTATTAATAGTATACATATTTAGTATATAGATTTACAGATAATTGCCCTAGTAACTGTTAGGAGATGACCACAAAATATGTCCTATTACTGTTAGTGTCAACCCTCGTTATTTAGCTTAAATTAGGCGATATTGCAATTTACAAATAAATCTTAGTTTTTAATGTAGAGCTGGATTTCAGTCATAGAGACACTTCGGATTCCGCTAAAATTGCTGTTGGTCATTGGTGGGAAATTATGTGGGGCAATTATTAAGTATTATGATGTCTGGTTTTATCAATTTAAACAAACCTTTCGGGTTTACCTCTCATGACTGCATTGCTAAGTTACGCAAACTTTTGCACATCAGAAAAATTGGTCACGGGGGTACCCTTGATCCTGCCGCTACGGGAGTCCTGCCGATCGCGGTGGGCAAAGCTACTCGTTTACTCCAGTTTTTACCTACACAGAAGGCCTATCGTGCTCGTATTCGCTTGGGAGTGACCACTACCACCGATGACCTAGAAGGGGAAGTGATTAAGCAGGCTGATCCCTTTGAACTAGACCAAGAACAAGTCCTCGATCGCCTTAACAGTTTTATGGGGACTATTGAACAAGTGCCGCCAATCTACAGCGCCATTAAGCGAGATGGCAGAAAACTCTATGATTTGGCGCGCCAAGGAAAGGAGGTAACAGTAGAGGCGAGACAAGTAACGATCAGCGCTTTAGAACTACTAAACATTACCCATCAAGAATTTTGGGAACTAGAAGTAGCAATTAGCTGTAGCCCTGGTACCTATATTAGAGCGATCGCCCGGGATTTAGGAGAACAGTTAGGAGTGGGAGGGACTCTTGCTCACTTAATTCGTACTGAAAGCTGCGGACTGAACCTCGAAGATAGCGTTACCTTTGAAGAAATCGAACAACAGTTACAAGAGAAAACTTTTGAGCTGATTGACCCGAAGCTGCTTTTAGGACATTTAGACACAGTAAGCCTCACCCCAGAAGACTCCCTATGCTGGTGTCAAGGACAACTAGTAGATCTCAGTCAGGCGGTAGACAGTAGTAAGCAAATAGCTACTTTCATCCCAGAACATTATCTTGTCACCTATGGCATGGATCGAACCTTCTTAGGTATGAGTATTTTATATGAACGGAATGAAGTACTAAAACTCAAGCCTAAAATCGTTTTAGCTCAGGAATAATTAATATGAAATACAAATTAAGAATAATACAGATAACTAGTCCCTAAGTCCCCAAGTCCCCAAGTCCCCAAGTCCCCAAGTCCCCAAGTCCCCAAATCTTCCTATTTGTAGCAAACATTTGTAGATTTCATATAACCCACTCCCAATGATATGATGTGCCATTGATGATTTCAGATTGAGCGCTTGACATGGCTAAACAGTTAAAACTTTTTGAGGCGCGATCGGCATATCGAGTTGAGCAGCCCAAGCAGAATATGAGCCAAGAGGCCTTGATTAAATGGAAACGGCAGATATTTCTGGATCAACAACGGGTTTTAGCGACTAAACCAATGGAGCAAACTAGTCTTTTTGCTCCCCCCAAAAGCCATTGTGACCATGAGTCGATTAATCCCTTTCAATTAAAGCTTCATTCCTCAACGTTTTATCGATCGCCCCAACAGGGAGAAAGAATTTGTATCTATTTCATCATCGACCACGCCGTGCCACTTCTGCTTTATGTAGGGGAAACAATGCAAACAGCAAAACAGAGATGGAACGGAGTACATGATTGCCGTGACTATATTGCTAACTACATTAACCTGCATCGCCAATACGACTTGGAAGTAAAAGTATGCAGTGCTTTTTGGTACGATACGCCAGAAAACAGAACAGCGCGGTTGAAGCTGGAACGAGAATTAATCTTGCGTTGGCAATCACCGTTTAATAAGGAAAACTGGCACAGATATGGTCAACCTTTTGGCAAAATTTAAAATGCCTTGGCGTAATGTTTCTTCCGTAATTACCTAGCAAGCCTTCGTGGATGGGAATTTTTTATTTCTTTTGCTGAGGCTTTGGGAAAACTAGATTATAATTATCGTACATGTCATACAAGTAATACGAGCGATGTTAACCGTCAGACTAGATCCTGAAACAGAGCAACAGTTAGCCGAAATCCTTGCCTATGAAAAAGATATAAATCGTAGTGATTTAGTGAAACGCCTCATCCGACAGCGATGGCTAAGCCTCAACCTCAATATTCCTTTTATAGAAAGACGTGGTGGGCACCCTCAACACCTTTTGCCTGATGCCCCACCTGATTTGTCAGAGCGAGTTAACCGCAAACAAGCGATCGCCGATCATCTCAAACAAAGAAATTCATGAACTATCCACCACTGAGCATCATCGACAGTGGGGTTTTACTGGCCTACTACAGTGCCAACGATCAATATCATCAGCAAGTCTCGCAATTTCTGGAGTCTTGCACGAGTCGGCTGGTGACGACCCATAGTTGTGTGACAGAAGTCATGTGGTTACTGAGTTCTAGCTGGCAGACCCAAAATGAATTTTTACTGGATGTTTCCAAAGAACTCTATGAGTGTATTCCTCTTCTTCCTCAAGACTTCATCCGCATCGCCGAACTGAACGCCCAATATGCCGACCTGCCTGGAGACTTTGCAGACTTGAGCTTAGTGGCTATCTCCGAACGATTAAACATTAGCGCGATCGCTACCCTAGACAGCGATTTTTATATCTATCGACGTTATCGCAACCAGCCATTTGATCGAATATTCAAACCCTAGACTAACCCACTCACACCACGTTCTCCCGCAACCAATTAGATTTTTGCCAAGCCAAAAATCTAAAACTGTCATATTGATCGTGCTGGGTGGGTGGTCTTTTTGCTGCGCTACACTACGCGAACGGTATCTTTTTTGAAGCGGCGATCGCCCCTCAAAGTTTTAGACAATGGATTGCCAATCTGATGCTGTAACAAACCGATCTAGATGAGCCACATTCGTTGTCGCCACAATTACCTCGGTTATTTCGTCAGAGAGAAGACGTGCTTGAGCAGACAAAATTACGTCTCCATCTAACGCTTTGGCATCTGCGGTAGGCTGTCCAGTTCTCCTTGCTTCTGCCCACAATTCAGCCGCCAAAAGCATAGTATCTGTTTGAATCGGAATGTAGTTCAGGGTTTGCTTTAAATTGTCGAGCCGATGTAAACTCTGCAACAGTCCTGCTCGGAGAAGTTCACGGCGAACTTCATAATCTGAAATTTCGGGAATGCCAATCCTTTCTCCCCGTTGCAATAAAGATTTTAGCCATAGCTGGCAATCAAGGGGAATACCTTTGGCTTTTGGATTCGTTACCATTCCTAATGGGCCTGAATCTAGTAGAATTAACCGACTCATGGAAATAAGGGGCGATCTGACAACCGATCTTCATCGAGAGCAGTTCTCAAAAAGTCCCAGGCTTGCTGATGTTCAGATGCATCTTCATTTTCTCCTAGCCAAGAATCTAAAAGATCGATCGCCGCTTGATTTTTCTGGGCTTGTTCGGCATCAATAACAGGTGGAGTGGTGGATGGAATTTTTTGTCGAAACTGGCGCAAGGTATCGAGTAAATCTGCCCAATACTCTTTAGGTGTTGCTTCAATTTCGTGAAGCAGTAATTCAAGAGAGGCTGGAGGTAAGCTAGAATGCTCAACCATATCTATAAAGTGGGTATCTGATGGTTATAGCCAATTCTAACGCAGCAGTTGATGAAGGATAAAAACGTGGGCGATCGCTCTATTCTGCTGCGCGAAGTTCTTCTTGAATGACTCGGCGTAATGTTTCTTCAGTAATTACCTAGCAAGCTAAGGGTGAGGTTGCACCACCACCAAGCGACTCTTTCTCATCCGCTTCATCGTCGTGTTATACGGCTGGCAAAGCACAATTATTTCACTACCTTAGTCTTAAAGTCAATTCGTCAATGCGCTTAATAATTTCTGTTTCTGGACATCCTATCTTTCGATATCTTTTATAAAATTTCAATAATGTGTAGTGGAATGAACTGAACCTAACTTTTGGGATTTGCTCATCCAAAGTATTGAAAAGGTCAATTGGATCTGGCAAACATTGAGCAACTTTGTTTAACAACCAATAATCTTGAGCAATTAAGAATTTAGGATCATAAAGCACCGACATTAATTTGCATTTTAAATGGGGTTTTGCTATGGGAAGACCAACGCCAATTATTCGGCGCAATACAGAATCACTTCGGAAGCGAACCTTTTCTTCAAGCCATCTGAAATAAAGCTCTATCCCTTGATTTACCTTGTCAACATCTTTTGGATCATCAAGCAATTCAAAAATCTCAAAAGCCCAATGTTTATAAAATTCATCACGGGAATAAAAAGGCTCAACTTTGCTAGAGTTGATATTTAGATTAATTTTGAATAGTTCTTTTGAAGCTTCAAAGAGAATTTCATAAGCGATTTCCTCACTGCGAGTCATAATGACTTGATCGTCAGCATATCTCAGATAACACGCCCCATATTTATCACATTCAGCTTTCATGAAAGCATCATAATCTTGCAAATAAAAATTAGCTAAAATCCGAGAACAATCACCAACCTCATCTTGCGGTATTCCTACAGATTTTTGTGAGTATCTCTCAAATCTTCGATTCCAATTTCTAAGGAAATGAAACAGTAAGTCAATTATAAAGGCATCTTTTGAGGTAGTAACAAGTCTAATTTTGTCCTCTAAAAGACTAAGATTAATCGTGTCATAAAAATTTGCAATATCAAATTTTAGGAAAAAACAGTGATCTGGGTTTTGGCTATAAAGGTAGGCACGTTTCTGAAACTCTTTCCAGTTTTGTGACCATTTAAATGGGTTATAACTGTTTTGGGGAATCGGTGATGGAGGTATCAAGTCTTCTAGCTCTTTCTCTTCCCTTTTTCGTATTGGATTGCCTAAACTCCACCCGCCAAATGTTCCATCAACTCGATTAACCGCAATGTCTTGTTCTAATTGTTTGATACAAAAATAGTATGCACAATTTTCGCGAGAATCAAAAACTGGCACTATTCTTGATACGCAATTGTACTTGTCAAAAACTACATACTCACGCGGAAGACCAGGATAATAGTGCCTATGAATAATGTCATCATGTAGCCTTTCAAGCGTCTCATTCTTCTTGGGCTTATTACCTGACGGATATGGAACTAACGTTTCATCATTAATTTTCTTCCAAAAACTACCAGCAAAGAGATTAATAAATTCAGTCTTGTTAATCATTGAATAATGAAAAATTTCTATCTAATCCCCTTATATAGGATGTTATCCAGAAATTTTTTGTATATTGTACTTTTGCTTGAGTCGTACTACTTTAACCTCAAATCGCTTCAACTGTGAACTTCTCCCTTAAAAATGCGATCGCGAAGATAGGCACGACACGGAGCTAGTTCTGACGCGGAGCCTAATCGCCCTTCTAATTTAACTCGCGCAAAATATCCTGCAATTGCTGTTGATAACGACCATAATTAACCCAATCTCCTTTTTGTAAAGCCTCTTGAGCTTGCTGCTGGATCTTCAATGCCGATTCTCCAGAAGCAGAATTAACCGCAGGAATAGTCGAGTCAATTAATCCAGGAGGAATTTGATCGAAAACCGCAGCGAGGGATTGTTCGAGGGTGGGAGTCATGACTATTTCCTTGTCATAGGCAACGATGACGCGGGTGAGTTCGGGCAATTCTCCCTGTTCGGCGCTGAGATAGAGGGGTTGAACATAGAGGAGAGAACCGTCTAAGGGAATGACAAGGATATCCCCACGGATAACTTTAGAACCTCGTTGACTCCAAAGAGCTATTTGTTCAGCTATCTCTGGAGCTTGATCGATTCTGGCTTCGATTTGAAAAGGGCCATAAACCAGCTCTTGTTTGGGAAATTCGTAGATGCTCAGTTTTCCATAATTAGCACCGTCGGAACGGGCTGCCATCCAAGCAATCATGTTATCTCGGTTGACGGGGGTAAAGGGCAAAATCAAGACGAATTCTTCGGTGTTCTCTTCTGGTAATTTCATAATCAGATAATCAGGTTTAACCTGCTGTTGCTGATCACCATCAAGTTCGGTGGCAAATCGCCAATCATCTTCGCGGTTATAGAATACTTGAGGATCTTCAACGTGATAACTCAAGTACATCTTGGCTTCGATTTCAAATAAATCTTGGGGATAGCGGAAGTGAGCCTGAATTGCCGGGGGAATACGGTCGCTGCTTTGGAATAGTTGGGGGAAGATTTTACGATAGGTTGCTAAGATCGGCTCGGTTTCATCTACCACATAGAATTGCATAGTGCCATCCTTGGCATCCACCACAACTTTTACCGGGTTCCGCACATAATTGGTCTTGGGGTCGGTAATTAACTCTGTTGACTGCTCATATGCCACTGCCTCGGCATAGGGATAGCGATCGCTAGTAGTATAGGCATCAATAATCCACTTGAGTCTGCCATCCACCACTACCAAATAGGGATTATTGTCATATTTGAGAAAAGGGGCTGCGTGACTCACCCGCTCAGTAATTTGTCGATAGTAATGAAGGCGAGAATTGGGGGTGAAATAATTGGAAATCAAAACTTTCAAGCTTCCCTGTTTATAGGCATAAGCTAATCTACGCCACCAGCTACCAATAGGTACGCCGCCTAAACCATCGTATTTGATAAAAGCGTTTTCATCTCCCCGAGGGTAGTCGAACTCAAAAGTATCCATCCCTGTGTAGACATAATCTTTGGTTAGTTCACCGTAATAAATTCCTGGTTCGGTAATTTTTAAATCGGTTTGAGAGGCGGGGGGAATATTTTTGACGAACAAGACAGGTAGGCCATCGGCGGTGACTTCGTTGACAGGATTCATCACTAAGCCATAGCCATGGGTATATTTCAACCGTTGATTGACCCAAGTTTTTGCTGAGGAGGGAACTTGAGTATAGTCAAATTCTCTGGGGGAGAGCATCACCTGACGATAATCACCGTTTAAGAAGTAGCGATCAACATCAATATCATTGAATTTGTAGTAAAAGCGGATTTCCTGTAGCTGTCGATAAGTACTCAGCAGTGGTTCTTCATCCCAAAGACGGATATTATCGATGGTTCCTTTGTTCTTCGCTAAAACATTGGCATTGGCATTAGCTGAGGCAGCGAGTTGATAATCTTGATTATTGATTTTGGCTACATCATAAGCCTGACGGGTGAACTCAATGTTGTGCTTGATATAAGGAGTTTCCTTGGTTAGTTCATTAGGCTCAACGATAAAACGCTGTTGTAGTTCGGGATAAATCCCCTTGACTACCACGAGAATTAGAGCATAGACAACTATGCCCTGTACAGGACGCAATAGACTATTTGATTTATTTGACCAGGTAGCCCCAATCAACCAAATTCCCAGCAAGATGGAAGCCAGAATCATCACCCAAAAGCCAAACAGACGACCATGGGTATCGGTATAGCCTGCCCCCCAAACTACTCCCTGAGGAGAATAGAGCAGTTCATAACGCTGGAGCCAAAAGCTGACGGCAATATCAAGGGTGATCGCTGCCAACAGCAAACTAAGATGAACTTTAATTGGTTTGGTAATTAATTTTTGCCAATCCTGTTCAATGACAAGGTTTTTCCACTGCCAATCAAAACGCAAAATGCCCTTGAAAACATAGACTAGAACCGAGATAACCAGTCCCGCAATCAGCAGGGTTAACCACCAATTTTCCAGGCTATCTAACAAAGGTAAGCGAAAAAAATAAAACCCCAGATCTTGCTGGTAGATGGGATCAACTCGCTTAAACTCAGTGGCATTTGTCCAGAGAGGAAACAATTCCCAAGCCGCAGCACTCAGATTCGCCACACTCAAAGCGGTAATAAAAATCACCACCGTTATGAGATAGTTGGCTATTTTATTGGTATATGGTTCAAATTCGCTTGATTCTAAAAAGCGAAAACGGCGATCGCCTGTCAACCGCAATGCCAGCCAATAATTAAAACCCAAAAAAGCGCCATAAACTGCTAAGGTGGCGAGCCAAATAGCTCCCTGCCAAATGATCCGCTGCCAAAAAACCGCCGTCAACCCCACCGTCTCAAACCACCAAGATTCCGTGAGAACATGTACTACTGAGGAGATACAGGTCAAAGTAGCGATCGTGATGATGAGTAGAAAAGTTATGGCTTTTTGCATGAGCTGCCTGGAAATGAACGAGAGCGATCTATCAGGGATCTATAAGCAAGGATAGTACTGCTACTCCCTAATATCATAGCTTTTTCCCAGTTTTGCACTAGCGAATTAAAAGCAAACGAAAAAAGCTGAAAGCTACGAAGAGAAATACTTGGTACCTCAGAAATTAAATCAGCAACGTCATCTCGTTCTCGTTCACCAGACTTTTACACAAATTAGCTACTTTCTTAGGATAAGCTTAATCACTATTAAAGTGTTTTCCTTCTTGTCTATTTCTAACTTGTTTTTATTGAAATAAATGCTGTCTAAGGGAAATTCTCCTTTGTCTAAAACTATCCTTGCAGGTTGGTCAAATAGTAAAGAAATCGATTACATTAGGTATTTTTATTTAGTGACAAATAGCTACGAAATTGTAAAAAAGATTGTAAGAAACTGCAATTTTATTGCCGTAAAGCTTATTGAATAAGCAGTTTGGTCAATAGATATTAGAGTTTGTCCTGACAACTAAGTTGCTAGTTATCTCATATTTTATTTTTTTCAGTTTAGCTGTTAATTCAAGCGCCTTGAACCAGAAAACCAGGTCTTAGACCTTTGAGTAATCATCAAGAGAGGATGAACTATGTTGGGCAATATCAGAGCTAGAGAAACACCAGTGAACGGCATTTTTGAGCAGTCTGAGCAGACAAGTGCAATTGAGGTATCAATCATTATGCCTTGTTTGAATGAAGCGGAAACCTTGGAAACCTGTATTCGCAAAGCTCAGTGGTTTCTAGCGGAAAACGATTTAGTGGGGGAAGTAATTATTGCCGACAATGGTAGTAATGACGGTTCGCAAGCAATAGCGAGAAGGCTCAACGCTAGAGTGGTTGACATTCCTGCCAAGGGTTATGGCAGTGCTCTTAAAGGTGGGATTGCCGCCGCTAGAGGGCGCTATATTATCATGGGGGATGCGGACGATAGTTATGATTTTAGTAACCTAAATCCTTTCATTGTTAAACTACGCAATGGCTATGATTTGGTGATGGGAAATCGTTTCCGTGGGGGAATTGAGTCGGGAGCAATGCCTTTTCTCCATCGCTATTTAGGCAATCCTGTTTTGACAGGGATTGGTAAGCTGCTATTTAATAGTCCCTGTAATGATTTTCATTGTGGACTGAGAGGTTTTCGCAAAGATGCGATCGCCAATTTGGAATTGCAAACTACAGGGATGGAATTTGCTAGTGAGATGGTAGTTAAAGCCACCTTGCACAAAATGCAGATTACTGAAGTACCAACTACCCTGTCTTGTGATGGTCGCAGTCGTCCTCCTCACCTCAATACTTGGCGTGATGGTTGGAGACACCTCCGTTTCTTATTGATGTATAGTCCTCGCTGGCTATTTTTCTACCCTGGAATCTTCTTGATATTGGGTGGTTTTTTGGCGACTCTATCCCTTTTGCCTAGCCCTAAAGTACACAGTTTGCTCTATTCTTCTACCGCCATGACCATTGGCTTTCAGATTGTCATGTTTGCTTTATTTACTAAAGTGTTTGGCATCAGCGAAGGTCTTTTGCCAGAAGATAGACGCTTAAACAAATTGTTTAACTATCTCAACTTAGAAACAGGTTTGATTGCAGGAACAGTATTATTGGTAGTGGGTCTGGCAGCGTCGGTGTATGCCTTTGATATTTGGGGACAACATGATTTTGGCTCCCTCAATCCCACAGAAACTATGCCGATTGTAATTCCTGGTGTCACCTGTTTAGCTTTGGGTATCCAAGCGATTTTCTCCAGCTTCTTCTTAAGTATTCTGGGTCTCAAACGATGAGTAAGCAACCTTGGCTTTCGGTGATTATACCTACCTATAATGGTAGTAAGTATTTAGCCGCAGCTTTAAATTCAGTGCTGGTACAGCAAGACCATCACCTTGAATGCGTAGTAATTGATGATGGTTCGACAGATGACACCCTAGCCATAGTCGAAACTTTTCAAACCCGACTGAACATCAAGTTAATCACTAAAGCACGAGCTGGTAACTGGGTGGTCAATACTAATTATGCTCTGACAGAAGCTACGGGAGAATATGCCTGTTTCCTTCATCAGGATGATTTGTGGCTCGAAGGAAGATTAGAGCAGATCAAAAGAGCGATCGCCGCTTATCCTCAAGCTAGTTTATATCTCCATGACTCAGTATTTATTGATGAACAGGGTAAGCCTCTGGGACTATGGAGTTGTCCTTTGGCGAGCAAAAGAAGAATTATCTCTGGGGATGAAATGATTGACAAGCTCCTCGTCCAGAACTTTGTGGCAATACCCGCCCCAGTCTTTAAAAGAACTGCGGCTCTGGAAATAGGTGGCTTGAATGATGAACTATGGTACACCGCCGACTGGGATTTCTGGCTTAAGTTAGCTGCTTTAGGGGATAGCTGTTATATTCCCAAGGCTCTAGCCGCTTTTAGGGTTCATGGTGACTCCCAGACCATTCGCCGTAGTTCCAGTGTTGCCGAATTTCGCCAACAGATGCGCTCGGTGGTGGATAAACACCTTTCTCTTAAGTCCACCAGAGAAGTTAGCAAGGTTGCTTTCTTTTCCACTGAGGTCAATACCAGTTTGGCAGCGATGGTTCATGGAGAATCTCCTAATTTATGGAAACTGGCGATCTCTTTTATCCTACTAAGTCCAACTGGTTGGTGGAGATATTGGCAGGATTCTCGAATTCAAGAGCGGATTGTCGCCCGTCTCAAAGCCAAGCTTCAAACCCAAGGGTAGTAGTAGATCGTCAAGTTTGAATTGATTGATTGAGATTAGGTAGTCCTAAAGGATACCGCTTCGCATATAGGTAGTAGGTAGTAGGTAGTAGGTAGTAGGTAGTAGGTAGTAGGTAGTAGGTTAAAAACTCATTACTCAAGACAAATTTAACAATCTAGTAGTTATTTTAGTTATTAATCATTTAGTCATAAGCTGATCGCTTATGCCAAGGTATTAAGCGTAATCTTTATGAAGCCTAATTTATTTATTGTCGGGCAACCAAAGTCAGGAACAACAGCTTTACATCAATTCTTGGGACAGCATCCTGAGATCTATATGTCGAGCATCAAAGAACCACATTTCTTTTGTTCCGATTTTCATTTAGAAAGCGATCGCGCCTATGGCAAGCAGCGTTTTTTTGATTTTAGAAGTGAGTCGGCTTATCTGCAACTGTTTAACAAGGCAAAAAACAAAGGCAAGAAGGTCAAAATTGCGGGAGAATCTTCCACCAATTATCTTTACTCTCAGGTAGCAGCGGAAAAAATTTATAACTTTAACCCTGATGCCAAGATTATTATTGTGCTGCGGGAGCCTGCTAAGTTTGTTTATTCTCTTCATAGCCACTACGTTAAGTTTACCGAAGAAAATGAGCCGGACTTTCTGACAGCATTGGCATTAGAGCCACAGCGCAAACTAGAGGAAGCTCTCAGTCCCAGGGTTATTAGCCCCAGCTATTTGTATTATTCTCAACGAGTACAATATTCTCAGCAGGTCAAACGTTACTGCGATCGCTTTAAGCCAGAGCAAATTAAAGTGATTATTTTTGAAGAATTTCAATCAGATAATGAGCGTATTTTCTGTGAGGTTCTAGAATTTTTAGGTGTGGAAACCAATTTCACCCCAGAATATGCGGCAGTCAATGTCAATAAGGAAGTTAAATTTAAAGCTGTTAATAATTTAATTAATAATCCTGTTGCCAAAAGTATTTCCAAGAACTTACTTTCTCAAGAGTTTAATGATTTTGTGAGGGATAATATCGTCGAAAAATTACTCTGGCATCAAGCTCCCAAAGCCAAAATGCCTGAAGAGATTAAACTCCAGCTAATGGATCAGTATCAGCCAGAAGTCGCTAAAATCTCTGAGTTACTGAAACTAGATTTGTTGGATAAGTGGGGATATGATCATTTGTCTGGGTAATGGGTAATGGGTAATAATCAATATTTCAATCAATATTTAATGTCAAAAATGTCAAAGAGGAAATGCTAAATAAAAAGAATATTATCTCTAGTGTTTTATCTCTGGCTTTAGGGTTTTTCTTAGTCTGGCTAATTCTCCGTTTTACTGAAGTTGATTTAAACGAAGTTGTTACAACTTTTTATAGCTTAAATCCTTTATTTGCAGGATTAGCAATTAGCACCTTAATTATCCATACCTTCTTCACCGCCTACAAGTGGGGATTGGTGACCCAAAAGCTCACTCCCGACAATCAACAACCTTTGAAGTTTTATTTGTTCTATACGACTCTGGGTTCTCTCACCATGCAGTTTATGCCTCAATATGTAGGCATGGTCATGATCCAGAACTTTGCTTTACGGGCGCATAAAATCAGTTCTTTTTCCCGGGGCTTTTTGTCGATTATCTATGATCAGTTTTTCAATATGTTAGTGCCCCTGCTGCTCTTTCCTGCGGCAATACTTTATGTATTAAAGTATATTTCTTTGTCGGTAGCGGTTTTTCTGTCCATTGCAAGTATTATTGCCACCCACTTTATTATCAATAAATGGCATCGTCGTTTGATCTCTTGGTTGATTAAAACTTTAACCTGGTTCAAGCAGTTAAAATCAGGTAAAAATGCATCTGCTCCCCTAGAGATCGGCAGTGGTCAGGACTCGATTTTAGGTAAAGATTTTACCCTTTATCTCTATTGGATTTCTGTTGTTCGCTACATCGTTTGGATTGTGAGGGGGCTGTTTATTGCGATCGCTGGTGGTTTCAAAATTAAATTATGGGCAGTTTTCTTTGTTACCCCCATTGTTCAATTGGCGATGTTAATCAGCTTTACCCCCGCCAACCTAGGATTTATGGAGTTTAGTTGGATTGGCTTGCTGGAACTGTTCGACGTACCAGGGGAAGTAGCAGTGCAATTTTCGCTGATGCAGCGATTTCTCTATGTGGTGGCGGTGGTCATTATCCTGGCCGTGTTTGCCGTAATCTCATTTGTCGAGCGGTTTGCTTTATTTTCTTCTAAACAGAATTAATTAAATTATTTATTTATTTGTTTGCTTGTTTATTTTAAATCAATAGTTATTGTTTATTTTCAATGTTAAATCTTGCTAGCAAAGAACGACCCTCAGTAAAACATCGCCAACTAGGCATAGAGACGATCTTATCTGTTCTTGCCCTGGTCTTAGTCACTGGCATATTTCTCAAAGCAGTTTTAGACATTGATAATAACTATGATCCAGGGTGGTATCATTTACCTTTTGCGGGCAGAATTTGGGGGATTTTGCCCAGATCGATGTTTGTCGGTGACGAGAAATGGTTTGAACCGCGTTTTGCTGGTTTTCCGCTCTTGGCGCATTTTCTCCAGGGTTTTTTTTGGCGGATTACAGGGAGGATGCAGTCCACCAACCTCGTGGGTTTTTTCTCGGTAATTGGTTATTTATGCTTTCTCAAAAAATTCTTTCAAGTTCCACTTTATCTGTCGGCGATCGCCATATTTTCCATCCCCCTTGTCCTTACCCATGCCAGTACTAGCTTTGTGGATTTACTAGGGAATATTGGTACGTCGATCCTGGTGATGATGACCTATCGTTTTTATCAAAATCAGCAACCACCAACCAAAGCGGAACTGTTGATGGCGATGGTGGGGGCGGCGATCGCCGTTAATACCAAGACTCAGCTACAACCCTTAATTTTCCTGATCTTAATTGTCACTAGTTTAAGACTCGTTTGGCTCGCCTGGCAAAAGAGTTCAGGAATTAAAAAACTAGTTAAAATCTTGCCCATTGCTGTAATTGCCAGCTTAATTATTTTTGCTAGTCCCGTTAAAAACACCGTGGTCTACCACAATCCCTTCTATCCCATTAAGGTTCAGGTGGGGGGAATCGTCCTCAACCATAAACTAAGCCCCGAAGCCTATGATGGGGGGAATCGTCAAGTAAATTGGCTGACATCAGTATTAGACATTGAGACTCCTCGAACCTGGACTCCCGATCAGTGGAGTGACGTGATACAACGTAATCGTCGCGGTGGTTTTTTTGGGGCATACGTCGTATTTAATTTCCTGCTGCTGCTGGGATTTTTGCTACGAGAATTGATCCAGAATAAATCTTTGCCCCCAGGAGATCGCTCTCAAGCAGCTAAATTTGCCTTGTTAACGGCGATCGCCATGTCCCTACCTCCCCTGAATTTTCCTCAATCCCATGAATTGCGCTACTTTATGTACTGGATGATCTCTCTAGTATCCCTTAATCTTTATCTGGTAGCGCTGCCAAAGAACCGTCAGCTATTAGGAAAATGGTTACAGTCTCCCTATATGGGCTTAGTCTATGGTGTTTTTCTCACCATTGTTCTGGTCAAGACTCAAGCTTTGTATGTCAAACCATCATTTCTCAGCGAGTCTCAATACGTCAATTTTGGGGTTAAGCAGCAATATTTAAGTAAAATCCAACCCGATGATCAAGTTTGCTTGATCAGTAGACATATTGGGGAAGATATCAAAACCGCGCCGATTGTCGCCTTAAAATATGCGTTTGTCTATAGTTCTTACTTCCATCCTGAACTTAACTATGATTACTCAATTCAAGCAGCTTTAAACCCAGAATCCTGTGGCGATCGCAAAATTATTCCTCTTTATTTCAGTAAGCTAGTTAAATAAGTAAGTGCAGAAAAATCAGCAGCAATTACAAGTATTAGAAAAAATTCTTGGGGCGATCGCCTTAATTATCGCCACTTCAATCTTTCTCAAGGCAATCATCGATGTTGACAATAGTTACGATGTGGGTTGGTACCATCTGCCTTTTGCTGCCAGGATTTGGGGCATTGTACCAGCAGAATCTTTTTCTTCAGAGAATATAGTGGAATATCGTTATGCTGGTTTTCCACTATTGACCCATTTTTTTCAGGGCTTGTTATGGAAGCTATCAGGTAGAGTCCAGGCAGCTAATTTAGTGGGCTATCTGAGTTTAATTATCTATTTTCTGACTCTAAGAAGTTTTTTCCAAGTCCCGCTCTATCTGTCGGTCTTTGCCATCTTCGCCATTCCTGCGGTTTTAACTCACGCCAGTACTAGCTTTGTCGATCTCCCGGGAAATATTGGTGTGGCAGTACTGATGATGATGATCTATCGGTTTTTTCGTCAGTCCCAATTACCCAGCCAAAAAGAGTTATTGTTTGCTTTCTTGGGTGCCGCCATGGCAGCTAATACCAAACCTCAGTTGCAACCTTTGGTGTTTGTGCTTTTCTGGGTAGCAGGAATTAGGCTAGTTTGGCTGTATTTTAAATATACTGTTGCTGGTAAACGTCGATTATGGCTGACGGTATCCCTGGCGGCGATCGCTTCCATGCTAATTTTTGCCACGCCGATCAAAAACGTAGCGCTATATGGCAATCCTTTCTATCCCATCAAAATTCAGGTGGCGGGGATGGTGCTCAATCATAAACTTACCCCTGAAACCTACAGTGAAGGGAATCGTCCGCAAAAATGGCTGCAATCGATCTTGGAAATTAACACTCCTAAATGGTCAACGGATCAATGGAATGGTGGTAACGAGAAATATATGGATCGAGGAGGGGGATTCTTCGGCGCTTATGTAGTGTTTAATCTGCTGCTGTTGCTTGGTTTAACTATTAGAGAGCAGTTACTCAATAGAAAGTCTACTGAGCACAAATCTCGTCATGCTACCACGGCTTTAGCCACTATTTTATTGGTATCCCTCATTCCTGCTAACTTCCCTCAATCCCACGAATTGAGATATTTCATGTTCTGGATGATTACCCTCGTGTCCTTAAATTTGTCTCTAGTTTCAGGGCTACAACATCAAGGGAAGAAATGGTTACAGCCTAAATATCTCGGATTAGTTTATCTGCTGTTTATGGCGATCGTCTGGGTCAAAATTGATAATTTTTACCTTAAACCAGATTTTAGAACAGTAGAAAGATATCTCAAAAACAACATCAAAGCTGAATTAGTAGAGCAGATGATTCCCCATCAGCGCAACTGTCTCATTGCCCGCCATGCGATCATTAAACCGAATGCTGTTCCTTTTGCTCAGATCAATAACGCTTTTTTCTATAGCTCCTATTTCCATCCAGAAATCAAATACGACTATAGTGTCCAGGCAGCGATCGACCCTGAAGACTGTGGCAAGCTAACCATGATTCCTGCCAATGCCGCCGATTTTATCGATCCTTAGAATTGATAACAAGTTACAAACCCACATTCCGCTGGTTGGAGAGGTCGCCAGAGAATTAAAATATAGTCAAACCGAGGCTAGATCGCAAAGAGGTCGTTATCACTTCAGAAATAAGC
>JBJOPG010000008.1:0-39652 GCA_046050865.1 Cyanobacteriota bacterium | reverse complement strand
TCTATACTTTATTCAAAATTCAAAACTCGGATTGGGATTTGACAGAGAGGAATGGGGAGTTGTTAATCCTGATGGAATTTACTGAGCTATCGGTTAAAATTCTGTTAACCTTTGACCAAAGCTAAAACATGTCTGAACCTATCCTTGATGTTCGCCATCTACAAGTCCAATTCACTACGGAAACTAAGCCTGTGGTAGCGGTTGAGGAGCTTAACTTTCAGTTATGCAAAGGAGAGAAACTGGGCATAGTGGGGGAATCGGGTTCAGGTAAATCGGTAACATCCTTGGCAATTATGGGTTTAGTCCCCACTCCCGGTCAGATTACCCAGGGTCAGATTTTGTTTACCCCTGAAGGCAAATCCGCGGTTGACTTGTTACAGGTAAATGAGGCAGAACGTCGTAGCTATCGAGGGGGGGCGATCGCCATGATTTTTCAAGAACCCATGAGCGCTTTAAATCCTGTCTATGATATCGGTTTTCAGTTAACGGAAGGGATTTTACTCCATCAAAAGGTATCCTCAGGAGAAGCCAGACGAAGAGCGATCGCCCTATTGCAAGAAGTACAACTTTTACCCAGTGACGAGGCGTTACAACGGCAGTGTCTGCAAGAGCATCCTACCTATAGTGACCAAGAAGTATCTAGCTATATTAATCAGCAGAAGCAATCGATTCTCAGGCGCTATCCCCATGAACTTTCTGGCGGACAATTGCAACGAGTCACTATCGCGATCGCAATCTCCTGTAATCCAAGTGTTTTAATTGCAGATGAACCCACCACCGCCCTCGATGTTACGGTACAGGCGACTATTTTGGACTTACTGCGTCATCTCTGCGAAGTTAGGGGCATGGCGTTGATTTTTATTACCCATGATTTGGGGGTGATTGCGGAACTAGTGGATTCTGTGGCAGTTATGTATCGCGGTAAGGTGGTAGAAGCGGGAGAGATTCAGACGGTTTTTCAAACGCCCCAACATCCCTATACTAAAGGTTTATTAGCCTGTCGTCCTCGTTTAGACTGTCGTTTGCAGACTCTTCCTACGGTAGTAGATTTTATGGAGGTGGCAACCACCACCACAGGTGAGATTAGCATTACCGAAAAGCCAGCAGATGTTAATCATCAACTCTATCAAATTGTGACAGAGGATGAGCAACAAGCCAGATTAGACCAGCTTTTGCAACAAGCTCCCCTGATGTCGGTGAGACAACTGCGGGTCGGGTTTCCCCAGAAAGGCATGTTTGGCAAGACCAAGAAATATGTGATGGCGGTGAATAACGTCTCTTTTGAAGTATACCCAGGGGAGACTTTAGGTTTAGTGGGGGAATCGGGTTGTGGAAAATCGACTCTAGCCAGAACCCTATTACGGCTAATTCAACCAATGGAAGGGGATGTGATCTTTGATGGGGATAATATTACCAACTTGGCTCTGAGGAGTCGTAAACTACGATCGCTCCGCCGACAAATGCAGATTGTCTTTCAAAATCCTTATAATTCCCTCAATCCTCGGATCAACATTGGTAAAGCGATCGCCGAGCCGTTAGTGGTGCATAATATCAAGGGCGATCGTCAACGGAAAGTAGGAGAACTCTTGGAACGGGTGGGTTTAGATCCTGATATGCGCCATCGTTATCCCCATGAATTTTCGGGAGGACAAAGACAACGGGTGTGTATCGCCAGGGCATTAGCCTTAGAACCCCAGTTTATTATTTGTGATGAGTCGGTTTCCGCCCTCGATGTTTCGGTACAGGCACAGGTTTTGAACCTGCTCAAAAAACTTCAGGCAGACATGGGATTAACCTATATCTTCATTTCCCACGATCTGAGTGTAGTTAAATTTATGAGCGATCGCATTATTGTCATGAACCAAGGGAAAATCGAAGAAATCGACACCGCCGCCGAAATTTATCGCAACCCCAAAACTGACTATACTCGCAAGTTGATTAACTCTATTCCCACAGGTGAATTCAAGTTGACTTGAATTTCAGCAATTCTCCTAACCTTTCAGAACTTTGAGGTACTGCTTTTTCCCCCTAAGGAAAACCACAAGATTATTTGGCAGTTACTTGTCATCTTCAGCATCGGCTACTTTGATCATCTGTTTTTCTCCATCACAAGGTACTTTGTGATCTGATTTGTCAGGCACGACAACATGAGTAGCGGCAGTAGGGGGAGTTGAACTATTAACAATGAAAGTTTCTGGGACAGTCATGATAGTTTCGGATGGAGGATAGGGAGCAGAAGGACGGGGAACAGAGGTGGCAGGGGGAATTGTGGCAGCAGAAGAAGAGGGAGCAGGGGGAGTCGTGGGAAAAATAAATGTTTGATCTGCGAATGGGGTTGAGGGGGTAGATTGGGGCTTTTTCTGAGCTTCGCCAAAGCTTTCTTCGTAATAGTTTTCCATGGGAAAGCTGAGTTTTTGTAATAGCTCTTTAGAGGCTGTCATAAAAGAATTAGGACCACATACATACACCGTGCGGTCTTGATAATCGGAGGCGATCGCCGGCAGGATTGTCTCGTTAATTCTTCCTCTATAGCCATACCAGGGTTGACCAAGGGTAGGACGAGTAATGGTAACAGCCAATTTGAAGTTGGGATAGCGAGAGGTCATCATCTCTAATTCTTGACGAAAAATAATATCTTCAGGACGACGGGCGCTGTGGAGGAAGACAATATCAACATTGGATACGGTGTCGCAGATCCAGCGGGACATAGACATCATCGGTACAATGCCGCTACCTGCTGAGATCAAGAGGAGCTTGGGGGAAGGATGGGCAAAATTAGTAAATTTGCCGACGGGAGCATTCACTTCAATCTGATTGTCTACCTGGAGGTGATCGTGGAGCCAGTTGCTAACTAATACTGAAAGATTATTGGACTCATTCTCAGACAGGGGAAACCGCTTCACGGTGATCTCAATGGTATGGGGTCGCGAAGGGGCAGAAGAAACTGAATAGGAATGTTTAATGCTCTTGCCATCAATGTTTAAATTGAGGGTCAAAAACTGTCCTGGCTGATAGGCGAACTTGACAGGGGGTTCACAGACGAAAGAAAAAGTCTTGACATCAGCGGTTTCATTAATGATCTGAACACACTTAATCTGTTTGGTGCCTTGAGTCCAAGTTTCCAGACTAGCAATATCCATCGTCGCCAAAGGCATATACTGTTCGGGAGTCAACAACTGGGGCGAAGAAGTCGTTTCTTCCTCGGCGATCGCCTTGACCCACAGTAGATGATTGCCTAAAGCGATAGTATCGGATGACTTAAGTAAATATTCTTGGTTGAGTTGAGCATTTTCGTTATTGATCTTGGAACCATTGCGACTACCTAGATCGCAATAAAAGTGGCTTCCATTACGGAAAACAATCTTACCGTGGGTGCGGCTAGCAAGATTATCATTCAAAACGATGGAACAGCGAGAATCTCTACCAATTAGGCATTCTTGATTTATTTGATCTTCAGGGGATAACTGAATTGTTTTGGTTTCTTGAGGGTTTCTCGTGTCAATAATGATGATTTCTGGCATGTTCTTGGAACTAAAGTTTTAACAAAGTTTTATTTAAGGAGCGTTTAGGCTTTTTATTTGGTAGATTGTTCAACTTCGTGTGTTTTGAGGATTTTGTAAACTCAATTATTTGACCAGTAATTTTATTAAGCATCGACAGTTATTGGTTATATAATCATTCTTGCTAATGGGCGCTGGTCACTAAATATTACTATGTACTACTGGACAAAAGTATTCAGTATCTTTTGTTGTATGCAAAATTTAAGAATTCACTAATAAATCAGAGTCAACATTACACTGTCGTTTTATAGCCCAATTCGATGAATGTAGGTTCTCATGAGTACGAGTAAGGGGCGATGTGATTTGCTGCGCGCTCAAGAAAAAGGACAGGCACAAGCTGAAAATAAGAATAAATTCAGCGAGCCTGTCCTGTATTTGAAGGAGATAATGACAATTTTGATTGCTATTTTATACTTGTGCTTTAATTCAAAGGTCGAAGAACATTATTGTAAACATAGTTGGCAATTTTAATACCCGCATCAGAACCAGAGTAAGCATCAAATTGATAGTGGATGCCCAAATATATACGACTGCGAGCATTTTCTAACAAAGCTTCAGTAAAACTGTTGAATGATCGTTTCCTCAACGAACGCTCTCTACCGTTAACGTCTTTATTTTTGCCATTAAACTCATCTGAACTCAAGGTAAAAGAGAGGTCGTCCGTGTCATAAAAACGTCTGAGAGTCCAGAATATAGCAGCACCAAAGGTCGCATGTCCAGATGTATAAGAGGGGAAGTTGGGAGTAAAATTGATTCCTTTCGCCATCTCTTCTGGGGTGGGGTTGGTGCGAGGTGCACCCAAAGGTTCAAAATTAGGATCGCCAGTTGTCAAGGCGTTACCATCTCCCTGTTCTGTAGGACCACTTCCAGCACTAGCTTCACGAACAGCTAACACTGGTCGCCAGATATTATAAAAATATTTGGTATCCCAGCATTGAATACCTGCATCTGCCATTGCCAGATTTGCCAAAGCAAATAAACGGGCATTTTGCGCCAAATTATTTTTTTGCAAAATAGCAATTTCTCTGACATTTTGATTATATAAACGTGGTGGCGTGCCTAATTTTGGTCTGCCATCATAACCCCAAAAAATGCCGATTTCTGTTTCATCTTCGGTGCGAGTAGTCGAATTTTTAGCTCCATTTGATTTAACGTCATTAAAAGCATCAGCATAAGCAGCACTTTGTAACTCAGGAGGGGCTGGAGAGCGAAAACTAACTACGTTAGGGATAACAAAGGGCTTGACTGCTCCCCAACGAGGAGTAACGGCTTTAGGTTGATCATTAGGATTTAAAGGATCAGGGCGATACTGCCCTGGCAAAATCCCTGGTTCATAAGGGCCATTAGCTTCTGAACCGCTACGATCATTCTCACGAACAGCAAGTATACGTTTAGCAACATCTGTGCCAACAGCAACACCTTGATCCCGTGGAGATCCAGAAGGAAGTGTATTAATAAATTTATCTCGTTCTGTGGTAAATATGGTTTTTTGTGCTGGATATAAACGCATTAATGTATCAAAGGCAGCTTGAGCGATCGCTGCTTCTTTGGAAGCATTACCAGGAGCGGGGGATAAATTTTTTAAGTAAGGGGTGAAAGCGCGAGCAATAACATTGAAAGCATCAAACATTGCTACATGAACAATTGCTAAAGCCCTTGCAGTGCGGGTAGGACCACGCTGATCGCTTTGGTCATTGGCAACTGCATTTAAAGCAATATTATTCCAGACTAATATGGCATCATTATTCATTTGTTTCTTGCTCCTATGTATTTCCTATGTACTTAAGTGCCATACTACCTTGACTGAATATTTAGCAACCTCATAAAGCTCATCTAAAAACTCATTTAAATACTCACTATAAATACTTACTTCGCGACCAAATTCACCTTGACTCTTGAGTCTTGACTGAATACAACATAAACATAAACTTTACAAAATAAACTGATGATAGTGATCGGTTTGATGAGCGGCACTTCTGTAGATGGCATTGATGCCGTCCTGGTGGAAATCAACGGCAAAGAGCAAGATCTAAGGGTAAAAGTATTAGCAGGGGAAACCTTTACCTATCCAGAAGCTTTAAGAAGCCAAATATTAGCTATTTGTGGCGGCAAGGCGTTAAATATAGCAGAATTAGCAGAATTAGATGATGCGATCGCCCTAGAATTTGCCCAGGCGGCACAGCAGATTCAAGCTTCAGCTCAAACGGCATCATTAATTGGTTCCCATGGTCAAACTATTTATCATCGACCACCGACTAAGAATCAAGCTCAGGATCAAAATCGATTAGGTTACAGCTATCAAGTTGGTCGGGGAGAACTGATTGCTCACCTTACAGGAATTAAAACCATCAGTAACTTTCGGGTAGCGGATATTGCCGCAGGAGGAGAAGGAGCCCCCCTGGTATCGAAGATCGATCTTTGCTTATTATCTCACCCCACTAAAACCAGAGCAATTCAAAATCTAGGGGGGATTGGCAACGTAACCTATCTACCTCCCAAAGTAGCAGCTAACTGGGATGCACAAATATTTGGCTGGGATACAGGGCCTGGCAATGCCTTATTAGATTTGGCAGTAGCTCGCTTAAGCAACGGTACTAAAACCTACGATCAAGATGGTCAATGGGCAGCCCAAGGAATCCCCTGTCAGCAGTTAGTAATTCAGTGGTTGGAGCAAGAGTTTTTTCAGCAGTCGCCACCAAAATCCACCGGCAGAGAACTATTTGGCACAGATTATTTAGAGCAATGTTGGCAAGCAATGGATGAACTGGGTTTAGGGGATAGCGATCGCCTGGCAACTTTAACTGAATTGACGGTTGCCTCCATGGTTCATAGTTATCGCCAGTTTTTACCCCAGATGCCAGAAGAGATTTTACTTTGTGGCGGAGGTAGTAGAAATTCATATCTGAGACAACGGTTACAGGCTGAGTTAACATCGGCACATATTGGTACCACCGATGAAGTGGGAATTGATGCAGACTTTAAAGAGGCGATCGCTTTTGCCGTTTTAGCCTACTGGAGAGTTCAAGAAATTCCTGGTAATTTACCTCAAGTTACAGGGGCAGCTCAACCAGTGCTCTTAGGAGACGTTCATCCACAATATTCTGCATAACATCTAGATTTATAGACATGACTCATAGTTTCCTCATTGAAGCTGGTTACTGGAATGTAACTGGTCATTGGTCAAAACCAAATTTAGCGCCGATTCCCTTAGAGGGAGGAATTAAAATCGATTGGAAAAGAGCCAACTGGTTCAAGCTCACTATGAGTCTGGTCTGTGATGACGAAACCAAGACCGAGATGGTGTATCAATGCCGAGGTAATTTAAATTATGAAGCAAAATATTATACTTATGTTGCTCAACACAGCCTTTTGGGGAATATTGAGGGAGAGGGTCGTTTGGGACAGCAATCGATCATTCAGTATTACTGGTTTATGGGAACTGGTAGCAAACAAAAAGGGTTAGATACTTATGTCTACCTAGATCAAAATACCTATCATTTGACTAGCAGTATTTTAGATGGTCACAGTATTAAACAAACCATCGAAGCAACTCTGAGGCGTTAGCCCTTATGCAGTCGTTGACACTGATAACCACCGCCAAAATTGATTTTAGAACCTTATACTTCCCCGATAGAAGATGAATACAGATCCCAATCAAGGTCGTTTACTTGCTAACCGCTACGAATTATCTGAACTTGTGGGGGAAGGCGCAATGGGTAGGGTTTATCGCGCCAAAGATACTGTGTTGGGGGGAGTCATTGTCGCGGTCAAGTTCTTAGCCCAGGCTCTCCTCAGTGATAGTATGCGGGAACGCTTTGAGCGAGAAGCGACTATTTCCGCCCTCTTAGGAGAAAAAAGCATTCATGTGGTCAGGGTCAAAGACTATGGTGTAGATAATAATAATTCCCCTTTCTACGTCATGGAGTTTCTAGCAGGAGAAAGTATCAACGATCTCATTGCCTATCAACCGCTTCCCCTCAAAAGATTTCTCCTCCTAGCTCGTCACGTATGTTTAGGGTTAGAATCTGCTCACCAAGGAATTTCTTTTAATGGTGAGTTGTCTCGAATCATTCACCGTGATATCAAGCCGAGCAATATCATTGTGATCCAAGATCCCACCTTGGGAGAAGTTGCGAAAATTCTTGACTTTGGGATTGCGAAACTGATTCAGGCAAGTGCTAACCAAACTCAATCTTTTATGGGAACCCTCGCCTATTGCTCTCCTGAACAAATGGAAGGCAAAGAGTTGGACAATCGCTCTGACATCTATAGCTTTGGGGTCATGATGTACGAAATGCTGACCATGGATATGCCCTTGTTGCCTCAAAATTCATCTTTTGGCGGTTGGTATCAGGCTCATCATAATTTTAAACCGGAGCCCTTTAGTGGCAGGCTTAATTTACCTGGAGAACTTCAAGATTTAGTCTTTCGCTGTTTAGAGAAGGAACGAGACCTTCGTCCTCAAAGCGCCCGCGAGATTATGGAGGCTTTGGATAACATTGGACGACAGTCTGAATCTGGCACCATTAAATCCAACCCTAACTCTAGCTTTGGCACTAGCACTCCTAACTATCAAGCTAACTATCAAGCCCAAAGTAATGCCGTTGATGATACTTTTGGTACTCAACCTGCTATTGCTAGTATGACTACAGGGGAGCTTGAACATCGCACGATCAATGCCGAAACTTCCGTCACCGAAATCTGTTTGCAGACTCCTTGGCCCCAAGATAAGCCTGTCAGCAAAATTGTTTTTTCTCAGGTAATCGATACTTTTTTGGGGAAAGCTCCAGTGCTTTGTGTGATGCTAGAGCAAGAAGATATTTACCAAAGAATTTCCTGTACTCGCTACAATCAGTTTTTATACTTGGCAAATCCTCATCCCACCTTGCTTTGGATCACCTTGCTTTATAACTCTGACCATGGGGCGAAATGGCTGCCTTGCTATTTAGACCTTAAATCTGATAAGGGGCAAAATATTGCCCGTACCCTAGCCAATGCGGGTAAATATCGTATTTTATTTTACGGTTTAGATGAACCGCAACAATGTCAACATATCATCAGTTCGATGATTAACTCTCGCAACTGTAAAATGCTTCAGGAGTGGGCTAATTTAAGTCAATTGACTAGGAGTTTTGGTGACCCCAAAGTAGCCAGAAAAACCCTGCAACAAGAACTGGAAAAGCTCAAAGACAAAATTTTGACCAAAGTCAAGGCTTCTAAATTGACGGATGTTAATGCGGGGGAATAGCAAGGAAGGGACGGAAGGCAGAAGGCGAAAAGACGTATAATGTTTGTAACAATCGCTAAAATACCTTGCCCAGTGTATTCCATGTCCGCAGAACTCCAGACTGAAATCGAGCTGGCTGTATCCAGCCGTCGTAATTTTGCTATTATTTCCCACCCTGACGCGGGAAAGACAACTCTGACGGAAAAACTCTTGCTTTACGGGGGCGCAATTCATGAAGCGGGGGCGGTAAAAGCCCGTAGGGAACAGCGCAAGGTTACTTCTGACTGGATGGAAATGGAACAACAACGGGGGATTTCTATTACCTCAACGGTGTTGCAGTTTATCTATAATCAGTTTCAGATCAATCTTTTAGATACTCCTGGGCACCAAGATTTTAGTGAAGATACCTATCGCACCCTAGCTGCGGCTGATAATTCTGTGATGCTGATCGATGCGGCTAAAGGTCTAGAGCCACAAACTCGCAAGCTATTTGAAGTTTGTCAGTTGCGATCGCTCCCCATCTTTACTTTTGTCAATAAACTAGACCGTCCTGGACGGGAGGCTTTTGAACTAATTGATGAGATCGAACAGGAACTAGGTTTGCAGACTTATGCTGTTAATTGGCCCATCGGTATGGGCGATCGCTTTCAAGGGGTCTTTGACCGTCGAGACCGAAAAATTCACCTCTTTGAACGGCGCTCCCACGGCAGCAAAGCCGCCCAAGATACGGTAATTGACTTAGGCGATCCTCGTCTTCAAGATCTCTTGGAACCAGAGCTTTATTACCAGTTGAAAGAGGAATTAGAAATTCTTGATGAGATTGGCTTGGATTTTGATTTAGAACAGGTTCACGCCGGGAAAATGACTCCCATTTTCTTTGGTAGTGCCATGACTAACTTTGGGGTAGAGCTATTTCTCAAAGCCTTTTTAGAGTATGCTCAACAGCCTGAAGCCCATAACTCATCCATTGGCATCATTGAGCCTACCTACGAAGAATTTACGGGGTTTGTGTTTAAGCTTCAGGCAAACATGGACCCCAAACATCGCGATCGCGTGGCGTTTGTGCGGGTCTGCACCGGCAAGTTTGAAAAAGACATGACAGTACAGCATGCTCGGACAGGTAAAACGGTTCGTTTGTCCCGTCCGCAAAAGTTATTTGCTCAAGGTCGAGAATCTCTAGATGAGGCTTTCCCTGGAGATATTATTGGTTTAAATAATCCTGGGGTATTTGCGATTGGGGACACCATTTATAACGGCAAGAAGCTTGAATACGAGGGCATACCCTGTTTTTCTCCTGAAATCTTTACCTATTTGAAAAACCCTAACCCATCTAAGTTTAAGCAGTTTCAAAAGGGCATTAAAGAACTGCGGGAAGAAGGCGCAGTGCAGGTAATGTATTCCACCGATGAATTCAAACGCGACCCCATCCTGGCAGCGGTAGGACAACTGCAAATTGAAGTAGTCCAGTTTCGGATGCAAAATGAATATAACGTCGAAACTACCACTGAACCCTTGACCTATAGTGTAGCTCGCTGGGTACATGGCGGCTGGGAAGCTCTGGAAAAAGCAGGTCGGATTTTTAATGCAATCGCCGTTAAGGATAACTGGGGTAGACCAGTGTTGTTATTTAAGAATGAGTGGAATCTCCGTCAAATTGAACAGGATTTCCCTGAACTAGAATTAAAATCCATTGCCCCCGTGGGGTCAGGAATACAGCCCGACTAATGATTATTGGTGGGCATTATTAATAGCGATCGCTCTCGATTATTGCTATTTTCGATACCCACCCTACACCTGACTACAATTAAATCCCAATGTCCAAAGTTGACGGTTTTTTTGGCTTCCTTTAAGGTAATAGAGGTTTTTCAAGAATCTTTAGCAAGCAGGGGTTATTTAATGTTTGATTGTATTATTGTCGGTGCGGGCCCTGCTGGTGGTAGTGCTGCTTATCATTTGGCACAACAAGGTCAATCGGTTTTGGTATTAGAAAAAGCAAGTTTCCCTCGGGAGAAATCTTGCGGCGGGGGGGTTTCTCCCGCGATCGCCAAATGGTTTGATTTTGATTTTTCGCCTGTGGTGCAAAATCAAGTTTCTCAAGTTAAATATACTTTTAAAATGGGTGATCCTGCGGAAGTGGCGTTACAGGGTGTGACTCCTATGTGGATGGTGCAGCGGAGTCAGTTTGATAACTTTTTGCTGGAGCAAGCCACCGCCAAAGGTGCTGAGTTCAAAAGCGGTATAGAAGTTACAGGGGCTACTTTAGAGGGCGAAACCTGGCAAGTGCAAACTAATAATGGCACCTTTGAGGGTAAGTATTTAATTGCTGCTGATGGAGCCAATAGTACAGTGGCTAAGTTTTTAGGTCTGGGTAACACTCCCACTATCGCCGCAGCGAGTTTACAAGTACCTGGAACAGTGAGCGATCGCCAGAAAATAACGGCATTCTTTGATTTTGGCTCGTTGAAAAATGGTTTTATGTGGTGTTTCCCCAAAGCTGATGGATATTCTTTGAGCGCTGCTTATGTCAGGGATGCAAAAGGGAAGTCCGATGAATTGAAAAAACAACTAACTAAATATGCAGAATCCTTTAACCTAGATGCCAGTCAAGGTGAGTATCAAGAGCATCCTCTAAACTTGTGGCAGAAAGACCGTGCTTTACATAGCGATCGCGCATTACTGGTAGGAGAAGCAGCAGGTATGGTTGATCCTCTAATTGGGGAGGGCATTCGTCCCGCAATGTTTACAGGGGTTAAAGCGGCAGGGGCAGTTATAGCTGCGCTCCAGGGAGATGCTAATGCCCTAGCAAATTATACCCAAACTGTAAATCAAGAATGGGGTGGTAACTTGGCAAAAGCCGATTTCCTGGCTGGACTGTTCTTTAAAGCACCTAAAATCGCTTACAAAATGGGGGTTAAACGTCCTGCTGCGGGTCAATTGATGGGTAAAATTCTCTGTGGTGAATTGAGTTATTCACAAGTGGCGGAAAAAGCAACGCAGAAATTGAAGTTTATTCCTGGAATAGGATAATTAGTTCGCCCTGCGGGTTCGACAGTTTGCGACGCGAAGCTATATGCGAAGCGGTATCCTTTAGGAGTCCTTTAGGGCTCAACGGGGCGGCGGCTTTTGGGTAAGAATCTTCTTTCCCAAAACGCGCCTTGGGAACCCCCGCAATATGCGGAGCGGTATCCTTTAGGACGCAACTGTCTCAGAGTTTCCTAGAGTCCTAAATAATCTTTCAGGGAATCCCGCATCACATCAACAGGGACTGGTTGTTGTAGCCAGATTTGGAGGGCAGCCACTCCCTGTTGCAGGAGCATTTCTAAGCCATCGATCGCCATTATTCCTTGAGCCTGGGCTAACTTAAGAAACTGGGTAGGATTGGGAGTATAAATTAAATCGTAGGCGATCGCCTTTGGTTTGAGTTTCTGCATCAAAGATTCCTCCACAGGAGAAGCATCTATATGAGGTGACATACCGATAGGGGTAGTATTTATCAACAAGTCCGCAGCAGGAATAAGACTGCTTAAGTTATCCCAGTTGTGGATTTTCAAAAGAGCAGTAATCTTCGGGGCATGGTGCCAGCTTTGGTAAAACCGAGCCAGTTTATCAATGTTTCTGCCCACCACATGAATTTCTGAGCATCCTAAGTTAGCCAAACCAGCAATTACCGCTCTAGCTGCACCACCATTACCGAGAATTACAGGAGTTATTTTGCTCCAATCTCGATCCATGACTTTTAACGGCGCAACAAAACCCTCCGCGTCGGTATTTGAGCCTTTCCAACCTGA
The DNA here is from genome assembly GCA_046050865.1 of Cyanobacteriota bacterium. Taxonomy (GTDB): domain Bacteria; phylum Cyanobacteriota; class Cyanobacteriia; order Cyanobacteriales; family Xenococcaceae; genus Waterburya. The sequence continues at coordinate 27,077 of JBJOPG010000008.1, read as the reverse complement.
TGTAGTTCGCCAGACGGTATTGACTGCACCGATATTGGCTGCATCCTCGGAGATCTCGGTCAGTAAGGGGATAATCTCTTGTTTGTGGGGAATAGTGATACTAAATCCTCTTAAGTTGACAGCATTAAAACCTGCCAGTGCTGTGGCTAAATCTCCTGGTTTTACCGGAAAAGGAACATAAATATAATCTAAGCCTAAGCTGGCGATCGCCGCATTATGCATCACGGGAGATAGGGAATGTTCCACAGGATCGCCAATAATACCCAACAGTTTGGTTTTGCCTGTAATTTGCTGCATGATACTCACCTTTTTAACTCCTTATACATTTGATACATTTCAGGCAATCGCTTATACATGACAAACAGCTTGCGATACAGCCGACTAGGAATGTGGGGCATCCCCGAAACCATCTCTCCTGCTGCCACGTTACCCGTAATACCTGTCTGTCCCGTGGCAATGACGCGATCGCCTACCGTTACCTGATTGGCTACCCCGACTTGTCCCCCCAGCATGACTCCATTGCCGATGATTGCACCTCCTGCTAATCCTACCTGGGAAGCAAAAGCGCAGTTTTGACCGATTTGGCAACCATGCCCAATTTGTACCAGATTATCCAGCTTGGTATTGCGTCCAATGCGAGTTTCTCCCACCGCTGGACGATCCACCGCACTATTACAGCCAATTTCGACACCATTTTCTAATACGGTATAGCCTGACTGTTCCATTTTGTACCAGCCTGTGGCTGTGGGCACAAAACCAAAACCTTCGGCGCCGATTACTGCACCACTATGGATGACACAGCCCGCACCGATTTGAGTCCGTTCATGGATGGTACAGTTGGCATGAAGCATAGTGTCGTTGCCAATGGTGACATCGGGATAAATTACAACATTAGGATGAATCGTTACGCGATCGCCAATAGTTACCCCTTTTTGAATTACAACATTTGCGCCAAGGGAAACATCTTGCCCCACAGTAGCCGTAGGATCAATTACTGCCCGAGGATGAATGCCAGGAGTCGCTTTGAAAGGCTGATAAAAAAGAGCGATCGCCTGAGCAAATAATAGTCTGGGGTCAGAAGTGGCAATCCAGGCAATATTTCTCTGGGATGCTTGGGTTTGCAGAGTCTCATCTAGAGTCAAAATCAAAGCAGTTGCTTTAGTTGTCCCCACCATCGCCGCAAATTTACCTCCTTCAACATAGCTTAATGAGTTATGGTCTGCTTGATCAATCGCCGCTAATCCTGTTAATTCGGGGTTTAAACTCTGATCTTGTTGGAGACTGTTATTGCTAGCGGCTATACCAAGCTTGGTGACAAGTTCTTGAAACTTCATGGCAGGGGGTGATTAGATGAACTAAGGCAAGGATCATTCTAATTTAGTTATTAGACTTCTTGCATGAATAGCAGATTAATTCTTTCGCCTTTTCCCCTTCCCCTTTTCCCCTTCCCCTTCCCCTTTTCCCCTTCCCCTTTTCCCCTTCCCCTTTTCCCTTTTCCCTTTTACAGAAATAACTACAATTTTGTGACAAAATATTAACTTAACCGCTTAATTGTGCATATAACACAGAACATTACAGTATCAAAGCATTATAAACAACGCTTTTAGGAGCTAAACAAATGCCGGTATTTGAACCGAACAACACCATTATTGATGCGAACGATAGTGAACTAAGTTCTCCTGGAGATTCCGTGGTTCTGAGTGAGCAAATCGATACCAATGCTGACGTAGACCTAATTTCATTTCAGCTAGAGCAAGGAGATGTCGCTACTTTAAATATTGAAGCGGCCGAAAATGGCTCCAGTTTAGATTCGATATTGCGAGTATTCGACTCTGCTGGCATCGAACAAACCTTTAGTGATGACACTCCTGGCCCTTTTGAAAATTTCAGCTTGGATTCTTACTTAGCATTCACTGCCAATGATACAAGTGATTACTATGTTGGGGTGAGCAGTTATTCTAATTTTAGCTACGATCCCAATGTAGAAGGTTCTGGAGAGGGTTTTAGTACAGGAGATTATGACTTAGCAATCAGCATTTTTAATGGGGTCAGCGGGACGGAAGGTTCCAACAGACTTAATGGAGGGGGTGAATCTGACTATATCCAAGGCTTGGGGGGCAATGACTCCCTCTCCGGTGGAGGGCAAAAAGATAATCTTCTAGGGGATGGTGGAAACGATTTTATCACTGGCGGGAATGGGGATGATCTATTACGGGGTGGAGATGGTAATGATGTCCTCAGAAGTGGCAATGGTAATGATACGTTAGGGGGAGAATTTGGCAATGATTCTCTTTATGGCGGACAAGGGGCTGATATTTTTGTGATCGGCGACGGTCAAGATAAAATCTATGATTTTGTTGACGGATCAGATCAGATTTTGTTGGCCAATGGCTTTACCTTTGACGATTTATCAATCACTGCTAGTACTTCTGGCGGTAGCGGTACAACAATTTCTATCTCTGGCGGTGATGTAATCGCCGATTTAGTGGGGGTAGATCCTAGTTTACTAACCTCAGACGATTTCTCTTTCACCGAAGCAGTTTCTTCTACTTTTAGAACTGCGGATTTTGAGAAGTAATCTTTAAGTTGAATTTAGCGATCGCCATTTATGATCCAGAGTAATTCTGGGTCAAAGGCGATCCGTATAATCGCGAAGCGTAAGGGTCGCCTAATTAGCTTTTTAAAAATGTAGCCAAAATAATAACTTGACTTGTCATGTCTCTAATTATGAGAGAAATTTGTCATGTCGAAAAATATTTATTGGAGAAAATACAACATGACAATTATTTCTGGTAGTGCAACTAATGGTAACGATTCGATTGTTGCCGATCGGGGTGCGGACTATATAGAAGCTTTGGCAGGCAATGATACTGTTGATAGTGGAGGAGGAGTGGATTCCATTTTTGCTGGCAATGGAAACGATCTCGTCTATGGTAGAGGTGGAAGTGACTCCCTCTCAGGTGGAGCGGGAAAAGATAATCTTCTGGGGGATGGCGGAAACGATTTTATCACTGGTGGTAATGGAGATGATGTACTAAAGGGTGGTAATGGTAATGATACGTTAAGAGGAGAATTAGGCAGAGATACTCTTTATGGCGGACAAGGTAAAGATATTTTTGAGATCGGTGATGGTAACAATAGTAACGATACAATCTTTGATTTTGTTGACGGATCAGACCGGATTTTATTGGCTAACGGCCTTACCTTTGAAGATTTAATCATCGATTCTAGTGGTTTTAGGGGGGCTATTGGTACGACAATTTCCACTTCTGACGGAGTAATCGCCGATTTAGTGGGGGTAGATCCCAGTTTAATTACGTCAGACGATTTTTCTTTTACCTAAGCAGTTTCTCCTAACTTTAGCGTTATGGAAGTTGAGAAGTAAGCTTTTAAGTTGAATTTAGCGATCGCCATCTATAAATCCAGATTAATTCTGGGTCAACGGCGATCGCATTAGCTTTTGTAACATTTAGCGGTTTGCACCTATAGCTTCCGCTCCCTCATAAGGTAGATATTTCGCTGGAGAATTATTTAATTATGGTACATTGAAAGAATTATGAGAGGAATATGAAAAAGTAGAATCATGGTTGCCCCGAAACACTACCCAAGTTTGCCCGAAGTGCATCGCACCATTGTCATTCCTCAGGGGAGGGGTTTTTGGCGTAAGATGTTGGCTTATGCTGGGCCTGGATATCTAGTTTCCGTGGGTTATATGGACCCTGGCAATTGGGCAACGGATATTGCTGGCGGCGCACAATTTGGCTATAGCTTATTAAGTGTGATTCTGTTCTCGAATTTGATGGCGATCTTGCTGCAATTTCTCTGTGTTCGTTTAGGGGTAGCCACGGGAAGAGATTTGGCTCAATCCTGTCGAGACTATTTCGATCCACGGATCAATTTTTTGCTGTGGGTGTTGTGCGAAATTGCGATCGCCGCTTGTGATTTAGCAGAGTTGCTGGGTAGTGCGATCGCTCTACAATTATTATTTGGGCTGCCCTTGGCTTGGGGGGTGTGCGTCATGGCACTGGATGTGATTGTGCTGTTGCTATTACAACAAAAGGGATTTCGCTATACCGAAGCTCTGGTGATTACCCTAGTTGCCACGATCGCCGTTTGCTTCACAGCGGAGATCATCTTTTCCCGACCAGATGTGGGAGGAATTGTACTGGGTTTAATCCCTGACCAGAGAATTATTCAAAATCCCAACATGCTCTACTTAGCAGTGGGCATCTTAGGAGCAACAGTCATGCCCCATAATCTGTATCTCCACTCTTCAATCGTGCAGACTCGCGCCTGGGAACAAACCCCAAACAAGAAGTGGGAAGCGATCAAATTTGGTGCCATCGATTCGACTGTTGCCCTGTGGCTGGCACTATTTATTAATTCAGCCATCTTAATCGTGGCGGCAGCAACCTTTCACTTTTCGGGCAATCACCACGTAGCAGATATACAAGATGCCTATAAAATGTTGTCTCCTTTGTTAGGGGTGGGGGCAGCTAGCATGATTTTTGCCTTTGCCTTGTTAGCATCTGGTCAAAGTTCTACCTTGACAGCAACTTTAGCTGGGCAAATTGTCATGGAAGGGTTTTTACATTTACGCTTACCCCAGTGGTTGAGGCGTTTAGCGACTCGTTTGATTGCCATTGTCCCTGCTTTGGTGGCGATCATTTATTTCGGTGAGCAAAGCACGGGAGAACTATTAGTGTTGAGTCAAGTAATCTTGAGCTTACAATTGCCCTTTGCCGTAATTCCCTTGGTGATGTTTACCAGCGATCGCCGTTTAATGGGAGAGTTTGTGAATCCTCCCTGGCTAAAAGTTTTAGCGGGAGCAGTGACCACAATTATTGTGAGCTTAAATGTGTGGTTGTTAGTGCAAACATTTTGTGGATAGATCAAAAGATAATCTCAATTATAGCGATCGCCACTCACCAGAATATCTAAACAATTGCCGTAAAATCTATCTTTATAATAGAAGTGACAATGTAATGTGCCCAGACCTTGTTCGGGTACTCTTTTCATCATGATGATGACTTCCCTACAGCTTTTATTGGCAGAAATTAATCACGTAAAAGAGGAAAATAATTTACGATCATATCTTTCGCCCAAAATTGGCGAGTATTTTGTAGCTAAGCGCGCAAGCATTTTTTTCTTCGAGCATCTGGTAAATGACCCCCAGTTTCAGAAAATTTTGACTGTAGCTCTATCCACCAAGCACAATCCCGTGGCGCGTTATTTGGTAGAGCGTCATGCTCCTGCTCATGAAGGATTAGTGACATCCCCCAAGGCTTGGAAAATCATCTGTCCTCGTCCAGATCACTGGCACGTAATGGCGGGGCCGATCATTGATCGAGGTCAAATTGTGGGAGTAGTGGGTTGTACCAGGGAAAAGGAAATGTCTGCTTTCGATCAAGAAAATCTCGTGGATTTGAGTGCTATCTGCCTACATTTATCGGTTTGGCTAGCCACCGTAAAAGCGCAAAGTATGGTGCCAGGGAAGTTACAGCGTCAACCATTTAACAGCGATCGCTTAACTTCTCGTGAATTGCAAATTGCTGAGCTGGTAGCTCTAGGACGAACTAACGCAGAAATTGGCAATCAACTTTGGATTACCGAAAATTCTGTCAAACAAGCTTTAAAGCGAATGTTTCGTAAACTTGAAGTGTCTTCCCGTACAGAGATGGTTGCACAGCTTTCAGATGCTAGACTTTCTTCTTAAACAGAAGTTCGTTTCTAATAGTCTATTAACTCAACTAATTTTAACCAAGTGCTTTTTCAATAACTTTCCCAAAACTGCAATACCTCGGTCAATAGTTTCGGGAGGATGGGAAAAATTGAGGCGTAGAGCATTATAACCTTTTTGTCCTGGGAAAAAGGGCGTACCTGGATAGACAAACACATTCTCTGACCATGCTTGATGTGCCAGAGAGACCAGCGAAATTTCAGGTGGTAGCTGCACCCAGAGAAATAAACCGCCATTGGGTATTGTCCAAGTTGCCTCATCGGGGAAATAGTTTTCTAATGCTTGGAGCATTGCATTCCGACTAGCTAAATTACTAGAACGCAAATGGTTAAGATGATGACGATGTTGTCCTGAAGCAAGATATTCCCTCACAATTGCCTGAGAAACCGTAGAAACATGAAGATCGTGAAACAGTTTTTGCTGGAGTAGGGGATGATAGTGCTTCCCTGTAGCCAGTAAATAGCCTACTCTCAATCCTGGCATTAGGGTCTTGGAGAAAGTGCCGGTATAAATTACCGTATCGCTGCAATCTAACGATTTTATCGGTGGGGGCACTGGAGCAAAGTTCAAACCTTCATAGGCATTATCTTCTAAAATTAGACATCCGTACTGTTGGGCTAGAGCTAATAGTTGCTGACGATGCTGGAGAGTGGTGGTGATACCTGTTGGGTTGTGAAAAGTAGAAACAGTATAGATTAACTTGGGGCGATGGCTTTGCAGATACTGTTCTAAGAGTTCTAGATTCATCCCTGAACTCTGCATAGGGATGCCAATGATTTTGGCACCGATATTTTCGATAATGTCCAATGTGCCATAGTAAGTTGGACTTTCCGTCACAATCCAGTCTCCAGGCTGAAGATAATGATTCATTACCAATGATAATCCTTGTTTTGAACCATTAGTAATGATTAAATCATCAGCAGAAATTTCTAATCCTAATTGAATTAACATTTTCGCCGTCTGCTGCCTTAGGGCTTCTTGTCCTTGGGGAAAATCATAATTAAATAGGGTTTCTGTCACCTGTTTCATCGCTCGTCTGGCGTGACGTTGTAAATCTTTTAAACCAGATGAAATGGGAAATCCACTACTAAAATCGATCGCCCCAGGTTTAGTTTTTACCTGCACTGAGAGTTGATAAATTTCCATAAAGGAAATACTCTTATTTTCTGGAATAACTACCTCTTGAATCGGCGCAAAGTTGGATTTTGCCGGTTGAGCAATAGGATCTAGGGGATTAACAAAATACCCTGCCCCAGGACGAGCATGAATTAGACCATCCGCTTCGAGGATGCTATAAGCTTCAATTACAGTTAGTTTGTTGACCTGAATCGTTGTCGCTAAAGTACGAATTGAAGGAAGGCGATCGCCTGCTTTGAAAGTTCCTAAGTTAATTAAACGATTTAAGCGATCGCGAATTTGGAGATAAATTGGTTTGGCTGCCTGACGGTCGATGGGAATTTTCATTTGTTTTCCTCACATCTTCCGCAATCTTAGGCGATTTGAGGAAGATTGTGCTGGTACAGTTTTGAGTTATTTTGACCAACGGTCAGAGCAGGCTCCGTCGTCTTACGGCGGAGTAATCTCTGACCAGAACAGTTATTAGCAAGCAAAAATTGTACTAGCAAAACTCTGGCTTTTCTGTACCTTACCAGGGAAGTTTAAATCATTAATACTGTTAATTAATCATCTTCCTCGCAATTAATTAATGGCTATAAACAAGGAATTATGGGGTTGGTTGTATGGTTTTGTGGGGGTACTAATCTTTAGTCTTACTTTACCCGCAACTCGGATTGCCGTAACAGAATTAGACCCAGTTTTTGTTGGTTTAGGTCGAGCAGTTATTGCGGGGGGTTTAGCGGTAATCTTACTCACTATAACTCGGCAATCTCTACCACCTAAAAGATTCTGGATTAGATTTGCCGTGGTTGCCGTCGGAGTAGTAGTGGGGTTTCCTCTGTTGACGGCGATCGCGATGAAGAATGCTCCCGCATCCTATGGGGCGGTAATTATCGGACTTATACCCCTTGCTACAGCCTTATATGGTGTGTGGCGGGGTAAAGAGCAGGTTACTAAATCCTTCTGGCTTTTTGCTCTGATCGGTAGTGGATTAGTGATCGCTTTTGCGATGCAGTCTGGAACTAAATCCCTGAGAGGGACAGATTTGGCTCTATTTGGTGCAGTGGTTGCTGCGGGCATCGGCTATGGAGAAGGAGCGATCCTAGCTCGGATGTTTGGCGCCTGGCAAGTTATCTGCTGGTCTCTGGTGCTTTCTTTGCCTGTTTTATTACCGATTGTAATTAATGCTTCCCCTGATTCTTTCAATGCTATTGCCCCTAATGCTTGGCTAGGTTTTCTCTACCTTGGCATTTTTAGTATGTTTTTAGGATTTTTTGCTTGGTATCAAGGACTTGTTTGGGGAGGGATTGCCAAGGTGAGTCAAATACAGTTACTCCAACCCTTTTTAACTATTTTAGCTTCAGCAAGCTTACTCCATGAAGCCTTGACGATTCGCACCTGTAGTTATGCCCTGGGGGTAATTATTTGCGTGGCATTAAGCAAACGTTTTTGAAAGTATTTCAGCTCTTAAATATCGTAAATAAATATTATGATTAGCATCATCGAAAAAATTAGTCGGCACCTAGCCAAAAGTAGAGTAGAACCTGAGATCAGACAGAAATGCGATCGCCTTGGTAATATTTCCTGGCGAGTCTATGACCCGATTTTAGGTTTTCATTGTGCTTTTAATTCGGAACAGGAAGTAAGATCCTGGCTGGATACTCGCTACTATTATTTGAGATAATCTTCTGGGTTAACTTGCCTCGTCCAATTGTTGACGACCATTTTGGATCACTAGCAACGCCTCTTGCATTCTTTGTTCAATATCCCCCAGGACATAATCCGCATAATCATCAGCACCCTGTTGGATAGCTTGAGATTCGGCGATCGCATTTTGGCGCAATTCTGTTATCTCATCAATCGTCGCCTGTTTCAAATACTCACATTCTTGTTCGGTTTTGAGTCTAATCTTCGCTCCGTCTAACTCCGCCTGACGCAAAATGGTTGAATCATGGAGGATTTCTCTGGCTTTTGCTTGGGCTGACTCTACCAAAGAATTAGCATAATTTTCTGCTTCTGCAATGATTTGCTGTTTGCGATCGACAATACCAACAGCAGTAGCCAAATCTATAGGTAAATGTTCTTTAATTTGGTTTAGTTGATGGAGAAAGATTACCCGATCTAGCACCACATATTCTGTCAGAGGTACATGAGTACTATTGACAATTAGTTCTTCTAAAACATCCAACTCAATTTCGATATTAAAACCTAGCTCTGGCTGCTTGACGGTAGCTTCTGATATGTCCAGAGACATTGTGGGGGAGTGACGATAATTAGTTGGCAACATTAATATAAACAAATATATTTAACTATTTGAATTTATTTCTAACTCAAATTAGATCTAATTGCCAACCCATTATTTTGTTTTTAATTTGCTTTTATTTTATTTTGGGAAAACAATTGATTTTAGCTGTTTATATTAAGCTTTTATCTTGATCGTGGCGATATTTCTGCTCCATATCTTCGACAATATTTTGCGCAACTAAATGATCAATGGCACCACCAAACTGAGCAATTTCTTTAACAATGCTGCTGCTCAAAAAACCATATTCTTTAGTAGTAGCCAAAAAAACAGTTTCAATCTCCTGATTTAGAGTTTTGTTGGTATGAGCCATCTGCAATTCTTTCTCGAAATCTGATAGAACTCTTAAGCCCCTAAGTAGTACTCCAGCATTATGTAATTTGGCATAATCTACTGTCAAACCGACAAAACTATCTACTTCTATATTTTCAATATGATTTGTGCATTGTGTGATTTGTGAGATTCTTTTTTCTGCGCTAAACAAAGGTTGCTTACTAGGATTAGAAAGAACTGCAACAATAACTTTATCAAAAAGTTTTGCTCCTCTTTCGATGATATCAATATGTCCTAAAGTAATCGGATCAAAACTGCCTGGATAGATTGCGATCATAATCTAGATATACTAACTATTAATTGATTTTATCCTTCGGCGGGGATTTTATCATATTCTGGAGTTAGCTTAAATAGCATAAAAAGTACCTTGATAAAACTGGCGATCGGTACAGCTAAAATCAAGCCCAAAAATCCTCCTAGCTGTGCGCCAATAAGCAAAGAAACCAAGACTAAAACAGGATTTAAGCCAGTAAATTCTCCCAGCAAACGAGGGGCGATCACACTTTCTACTATTTGCTCAATTACAAAAGAAATGGCTAAAACTTTGAGACCTAACCAAATACTTTTGAGTGCCATTAAAAAACTAACCAAGCTAATACTCAAAGCGGCACCAAAGGGAAATAATGCCATTAAGCCAACCGCTAGACCAAACAACAAAGCAAAGGGTATTTGAATAATCAAAAAGGTAATGGTAATAGAAACCCCCATCACCGAGGCTACGGTCAACTGTCCCACAAAATAGTTGTTAAACGTGCGTTTGAGGGCATCACGAATTTTTTGTCGAGAATTACTAGGGAAAAATTGAAATACATCTTCCCACAATTCATTGCCATGGAGCAGCATATAAAAAGTTAGCACGATGGTCAGTAGTAAATCTAAGAGACTACCGACCACGGAGAAGAAGCTGCCTAAAATCTGACCACTTAATTGTTGTAATTGATAAGTAACTCGAGTTAGGGAATCCGCGACCAGACTGCTGATACTGAGAGGGAGATTCCGCTCTTCTGCCCAGGCTTCAAAGACTTTTGCTTGTTCACTACCAGAAGCGACATAGCTAGGGAGACGTTCCAGTAGACCATTAAGCTGATTCAACAGGATGGGAATCACCGTAACGCCAATGATCCCTAATAACAAGATGCCAATCAGCAGCACCAGTAAAATGGCGATCGCTCTAGGGATATTTTGCTGTTCAATAAAGCGAACTGGATAATCCAAAATAAAGGAGAGGAGAGTAGCGGTGATGAATATAGTGACCAGGGATTCAAAATATTCAAATGCTAAGATTATGAGCCAGCCATTTAATACCAGTAAGGGAACAACTAACCCAATGGTCAACCATTTCGGCAACTTAGAGATTCTTTCGATCATGTTTTTGGTATAGACAGCAGGATTCAATATATCAACTTATCTTAGAAACAAGTAAGCTGATTTAAGCACTTTATGCATTTTATATTGAATTTCCCTTCTCCTGCTGCTCATTAACCTCGCAAAAGAATTTAACCCTAGATTAATAATGCAACTTCATTTGCTTAACTTTTTTGGAATTTAAAAATACCAATGGTCTGAGGAGCAGTTTGAACAAAATTAATCCAGACTGTAATTCATTGGGAATTTTGCGTGTTTCCCATTGACCAGGGCGACAGTAGAGTAATTCTACTAATTCACGATGTTGCTCCGTAGTGAGATTTTGAAACTTAACTATGGCATTTAAAGCACCGTCCACAGTACAACTACGGGTCACCCTGCCTGATATAACCAAGATTTCGGGGATTAATTCCACCATCACATTTGTAGGTAGATGAACCGCTGGGTCGAGAACTATTTCTACTCCTTCTTCCGAGATTTTTTGGGTTTTGCCTTCATAAACCTCGCGATCGCCATAAAGATTAACTTCTTGTTTCCGGTCATACCATTCATACAAACTAAGTTTGGGTAAATCTAACAAAGTCATCATGGCAACGGCAATAGTGACTAGATTATAGCCACCCCAAACCAAACCTAAGTTCATCCCAGTTTCGGGAAACTTGAACAGGCTAAGGCAAAAACTAATTAAAGTTGCACCTAATAAGATGGTCATGGGCATAGCCAAAGACCAATTATAGTTAAACTTGTCTCTAGCCATGCCTTTGGGGGTGACGATAAAACCTTTGCCAAAGGGATTTAATAACACTTTGACGACGGTGAACAAGACAGGAATCGCCTGAACAATGGAGTAAATATCAGACAACAGAATCGAACGAGATCGCCTATTTAGCCAGGAAAACACCGATAGCAATAGGACATAGTAGGGTAGGGTTATATATAAGGTTTCGGGTAAGGAAGTCTCAATGGGGTTTAACTGAGCGAAAGTACTGATAATGGGGACAAAGAGAAAAAAGACCCGGGGAAAACAGGTCAACCAATGGGCTAAACCTTCAAGGTGCGCCAATCTTTGCCAAGGATTTAAACCTGGGATCGTCAAGGGATTGGATTTAATAAAGAAGGCTTGGAGAGTGCCCCTTCCCCACCGTAACCTCTGGTCTACGTGGGCGCCAATGCTTTCGGCAGCTAACCCTGCACTCAATTTCTCATTTAGATACGCTAGTTCATAACCTTTGGCTGACAAGCGAATCCCTGTGAAATAGTCTTCACTGACTGAATCAGTGACAAAATAATCTATTTCTTGCAAGGCACTGCGTCTAGCGATAAAAGATGTTCCCGCACATACGACACTACCAGCCCCATCTCTAATTGGTTGGAGATAACGGTAGAAAACTTCTTCTTCTGGAGTTAAAACATTCTCTAGGCCTAAGTTACGGGCAATAGGATCAGAATTATAATAACTTTGGGGAGTCTGCAATAAGCCGATTTTAGGGTTGTGAAAAAAGCCGACGGTGCGCTCTAAGAAATTAGTTGTAGGGACAAAATCCGCATCGAATACCACTACTAATTCACCATGGGTCTGTTTTAAAGCATTATTGAGATTACCTGCTTTAGCATGAGAATTATCGGGGCGATTCAGATAGTGACAGCCTAATTCTTGGGCTAGCTGTTTGATGCTCTGTCTTCGAGTATCGTCCAGAACATAAATCTGCTTGCGCTCATAGTTAAGTGCCTGGCAACCCATGATGGTTCTTTTGACAATAAAGTCAGGCTCATTGTAGGTAGGAATCAGAATATCTACGGTAGGATTGTAACGACCTTCTTTCACCGCAATGCTGCAACGATCTGCTTGGGCTGTGCGGCTTTTAGCAGTAAAGAGCAGCAACAACTGAAATGCCGTACCGATCATGGCTAATAGTTCCATGCCCAATAGGGTAATGCTAAAGATCCCATCTACGGGGTTAGCAAGATTAAGACTACAAAAAGACCGCCAGGCAAAATAACGGACAAACAAGATAAGACACAGACCCCCTACCAAGCGTTGGGATAACACTGTCGGCTCAGGAGATAATTTCATCACTACTTGAGCTACCAAAAACAAAATTAGCGTGGGCACCAGTAAATAGTAATTACTGCCTAACTGTGGTGGAGTCAGCCATTGGGGAGGATTAGACTGAATCAAATGGAGCCGTACAAATAATTCCGTAACGTGGCTGTTACCCAATAACCAGGAAATGGCGATCGCACCCATCAAGCCTAAAGCCGATAAGATTATTAAAGTAGGAGCCTGGAATCGAAATTGGCGCGATGATCTCTGGGGATTGCAGAATCTTTTGTCTCCTGCTACGGGCTTGATAGTTTGCATTTAATTAGAGTTGTCCTACCGTTTCAAGTGACGCTAGCTTAACAAAAGATATGTAAATTTCTCGTTAACATAAGTTTGGATTTGGAGAAGTTCATGGTAGCTATCTTGAAAACATTATCCAACTGCGATCTCTCAATTGTCTGAGGTCTTTTTTTGCCGATTGCCTCAATTTTTGCCCAGGTATTTAATCTTTTAAAGAGCTTATTAAGACTACTCGCCAGCCTGATACTCTACTAGCTGCCAATACTGCTCGTCTCCAGGAAATTGAGCAATTACGGCAGTTTTACCAGATTTAATTGCAACATTCCCCGCAAAATTACTTCCATAGCTATTCAGTGCTGTCCACTGTTTCGTCTCCAGATCTACCACCTGAACATCAATAGCTTCAGGGACGACTAAATTGAAATAGGTAGTCCAATTGGGTTGTAAATTTGCTGATAAAGGTTCGATGAGACCTGCCTGATGTTCATAGAAATGACCATAGACTTTCGGTAATTGAGCCATAGCATTAGTCCCTTGGATCTGATATTTAATCACTTCTCCATATTGTTCTAGGTCGTCTTTTTGTTTAGCAAAAATCGTCAAGTCATAAGTACCAACATTAGGTGTCGCGACACTAACAATGATGTTTTCTCCCTGGCGATTGACTAAGATCGAATTATTAGCTAACTCTTGATTATTTTGCTTTAGTTCGGCGATCGCAATTACATCTTGAGGAGCTTGAAACTGAATATCCAGGCGGTTGGCGGCAGTAATTTGATAGTTGGGATGGCTGATGGTGGCTAATCCTAGGTTATAAAAGCGGGAAGAAATATCGGGTAAATTGTCAAATTCGGCTCTGGTAGAAGTTTGGGCTAAAAGTTGCCAGCCTTGATCCTCTGGGTAATGATTATTGAGAAATTGCTGGGGAGCAGTGGCAAAATAATAAGGATTGTACTCAAAAGCAAACTGATTATTCTGAACTGTTCCTGCACCAAAAGTTGCATCGAGTAAATACCAAGCACCATCGATGCGCACACTGTTCCAAGCATGATTGATCTTCTCAAATCTGACATCATTTGCGGGAGTTGCTCCCTTGGCATAACCAGTAACAATTACAGATTCCAAATTCATCGCTTCTGCTAATGCCTGATAAAGATTGCTATATCCTGAACAAATAGTTGTGCGATCGCGTAACACTTGATCTGGATCAACATTGGGATAGCTATTGTTCTCGATCGCATTATGAAAAGCGACGACATCATAACTAATATGTTGGGTAATCCAAGCGTAAATAATTCTCGCCTTATCCACCTCGGTGGGGGCATTTTTGGCTAATAGAGTTGCCAACTCTGGGATAGATGAACCTGAATAACTTAATTGTTGCGCCAGTCGGTCAATCTCCGAAAAATCTTTTTGAGCTAGATTCTTGGCATCTCCAAACTGAATCGGTTGGTATTTATGACTGGCAAAAACATCGGCGGACAGGGAGATGAGTTGCTGCTGTTCCAAAGAGCTAACTACTCGATATACATTGCCAATGGTTAAGATTAATGCAACTCCCAAAACAGCGCCAATCAAGCCACGGCTAGGGTTGTTCTTGGGTTGATGGCGAGATTTAAGCTTGAAGCTACCTTTGGTAGTCATAATATCCTGATAAAACTGGTGATTTCTCAAGATAATTGCCAGAACCACCTGACGAAAACAATTTCAATTACATACCAAATGTGAGATGCATCACTGAGATGCATCACGATGTCAATTTTCTCTCTAGAGCAACCGATGAATATGAAAGTAATTCCTTGCCAATTTCCACTCCATGGACAAGCAATTTTAGCTATCTTTAATGAGGCGATCGCCACTTCTACCGCCCTCTATGAATATCAACCGAGAACCCTTACCACCATTGAATCTTGGTTTAGGACTAAGGCTGAACATAACTATCCCGTCATTGGGATAGAAGACAGTAACGGGATCTTGATGGGGTTTGCCACCTATGGTACTTTTCGCCCTTATGCTGCTTATCAATATTCAGTGGAACACTCAGTTTACGTAGATACTAAGTTTAGAAATCGAGGTATTGGCAAAAGGTTATTGCAAGAAATAATATCTTTAGCGCAACAACAGAATTACCATACAATGATTGGCGGTATTGATGGGTCAAACAAAATTAGTATCAAGCTACATCAATCTTTAGGTTTTGTTCACTGTGGCAGCATCAAGGAAGTTGGATTCAAATTCGATAGATGGCTAAACCTAGAATTTTATCAATTGATCCTATCCACGCCAGATTTAGTTTAGTCAGCTTATTTTTTAATCTTATTTTTAACGTCTTTAGTTTTTAGCAATGTCCTCAGAATTTTGTCCCTGTGAAAGTAAAAAGCCTTATCAATACTGTTGCGGAATGTATTTAACAGGCAAGAAACAGCCAGAGACGGCAGAGAAATTAATGCGATCGCGCTACACTGCATTCCATCAAGGTAATGTGGATTATCTCATTGCCACCCTTCATCCAGACCAAAGACAACCTCATGAGCAACAAGAGTTAGCTAAAAGCATTCGTAATACGCAATGGCTAGGTTTGACAATTATTGCTACCCACCAGGGCAAAAAGCAGGACACCCAAGGCATCGTCGAATTTGAGGCGATTTATTACTTAAACAAACCTGGACAACTCCGTGAACGCTCTTGCTTTAGACAAACTCAGGGACAATGGTTTTATGTCGATGGCGATATCCTACAAGGAACAATTCCCAAGCCCAAAGATCCTTGTTGGTGCAGAAATGGCAAACAATATAGACAATGTCACGGAAGTTAACCAGGAAGTTGCCCAAAGATATTTTGCTTGACTCTTGGCTCACTTCACCTTGACTCGAAAGCGGATAAAACCATAAGAATTCGTAGGAACTCCTGAACTAGTGGCAAACGGCAAAGGAGCATTTAGATTCACCACAACTGCGCCATTAGGATTGTTGCTAGCAGAAATTAAAGCCGTAGGATTATTCGGATCATGTTGTTTACAGAAAGCTGGAGGAGTTTTTCCAGGAGCATAAAATTCTCCCTGGTTGTCGTTGAGTTCGTCGTTGAGTAAATTTGACAGTACTAAATTAGGAGTAGCTGGCAAAGCATTACTTGCTAAACCGAGAGCAATTCCGACTTCGGTGCCATAGGTGTGTTTAAGAAAAGTGGTGTTTTGGGGAATGGCATCGCAAAAGGTCACGTTTGTAGCATTTGTACCACCGTCAGACAAGAAATACACCGAGTATTCAATCTCATCTCCTGGCTCGACTTTTAATCCTTTAATCTGTCCTCGTAGATAGATATCACGATTACTAGGCCATCGAGGGCGGTTATCATCGTTATTGGCAACACCGTCTTCAATGAAGTGATTAAAATCAACATTGTTACGATTGGGTAGAATATTAGTAATACGCTTAACTAGCGCTAACCTGGCAGCATTATTACTGTAACCGACGCTCGTAAGGCGACTACCCACATTATCTGTGTCCCTGGTGAGTAGATATGAAGGACAGCGAGTGCTGGGGGAACTGGCATTACTACTGGTAGTCGCTTCCCAACAGCCGCTAGCATTTCCATCTTGACCATTAGGAGTGAGGCTAATGGATTGACCAGGCAGCACAGTTTTCAAACTAGCTTGATAAGTATTTTGCCAAAGGTTTAAGGCGCTATCGGGGGGTGTTTTAATGGCATCGCTCGAGCCATAGGCAATGTAATCGACAATACGAGTTTGCGCATCGTAAAGCCAAATATCATCCCCATCATCTCTGAGCTTGGGAACCTGATTTAAATAAAATTGATAGGTGGCACCACTGACTTGCTTATCAGGAGTATTAGAGCCAATCCACACCACCGCATATTGTCCTGGAGCTAAAATTGTGCCGCCAGGAATGACAAATGCACCATTGGTAACACTTCCGTTTATGCTGCCAATGTCATCGGTGCCGTTATAGACTAATAAATTACCATCAATTAATTTCCAACCAGTCAGGTTAATCGCCGTATTACTAGGATTATATAGTTCGATAAACTCATCATTAGTCAGAGCACTACTACTATCTGTCTGTTTAAATAAAACTTCGTTGATAACTATTTGTCCTGCTTGGGGAGAAGGAGGAGCCAGAGGAGAAGTTGTCGTTTTGGTGATCGTACGAACAATGTTCTTAGTAGGATCAATTTTATTATCCATAAAGGAAATAGCATTAATCTTGGTCTGATCAATATTTGCCGAGGCTAAATTTGGTGTTACCCGTAGGATTAAATTAATCTTCTGATTTGGGTTTAAAATACCTGTATCTAATTTGCCGTCATTATCAAGATCCGTTAAAGCCAAACCAGTGCTGGCATTAATCAGTTGTACCGTATGGTTGGGATTAGTTTCCGTTAGGTATAAATTGATAATGTCGCTGGTGGCAAAAAGGTTAGTAACACTAAAAGGATGATCTACTGCATTACCGACGGTGGTTGTACGGGTAGTATCTGGAGTAATGACAAAATTCCCTGCTCTCACAGGAGGACTATCATAAATTACTAAGCGACCAAGATTAGAATTTGCCTCTAAGGCAAACTGGTTACTGGCGGTAAGATTGGCGATATTGATGCGCCATAAACCTGAATCCAAAAAACCAGGACTGGAAGTATTAACAGAAAAGGTGTCACCTCCAGTATTCAAGTTTCCAGTAGCAGTATTCCACTTACCATCACCACTTACAGTAGCGGCAACACCTGGACTGTTCCCCCGAGAATTGAAATAACTCAAGGTAGCGCCATTATCTAAATCAAAGTTACGTAGTTGCAAGCTATTGGTTCCTGGCCCCACTAGGAAATAGGTATCATATGTTATTTTCCCTGTACTATTGTGCTGCATTGTTCCCTGGAATTGACCGATGAGGGCTTGCAGTTCAGGATTAGTTCCTGCATCTGGAATCTGAATCTTAAAAGTATTATCATCATCATTGAGTCCTTCCGTAGTA
The DNA here is from genome assembly GCA_046050865.1 of Cyanobacteriota bacterium. Lineage (GTDB taxonomy): Bacteria > Cyanobacteriota > Cyanobacteriia > Cyanobacteriales > Xenococcaceae > Waterburya. The sequence goes on along the minus strand of JBJOPG010000008.1, from coordinate 8,889 downwards.
TCGCCATTGATAAACCTCGCACCCGTTTCACTAGTAACCTGATAAGTTCCTGCCGTGGTGATCGTGAAAACAACATTGGTGCCGTCAACAGCAGTAGACGCAACTACCTGAGAACTTAAAACTGTGTTGATATTACTGAGGTTGACTAAGGTAAAACGAGTGGGATCGGAAGCACCGCTAACTTCGTCGAGACTACCCTTACTTTCTGCGTCTACAACAGTTATGCTCACACTTCCTCCCGCAGCAGTCAGCATTTCTTGGGTGATATCTATATTGAAGCGATGTTTTTTATCCGTACTCAGATTATCCGTCGCACAATTAGGACTCGTTCCTGAGCCATCGGTGGTATACCAATCTCCGATATGACCGCAACGTTTAGGGCCACTAGTCTGAAAATATAAATTATTGACTGTGGGCAGTTGTGCCGATCGCGCTACCAAAGTATTAACATTACTCATCAGCAGTACCAATCCACTAAGGTATAGCAGATGATATCTTTTGCTCGCAGAGAACTTGATTTTTTGCTTGGGCATGGTTTGAATTTTCAATCAGAGTCGAAAGATGCGATCGCTTTACGGGTTTCAACTCTTATACTGCCCAATTTCTCCCCGTAAAACTAAAATTATCGGCGTTGCTGAATCCAGGCATGAAAACCAGGGGGAGTGATACAAGGCGATCGCTTTGATAAATTCTGACTTCGCTACTATTGGTATTACCATCAAACACCACTGTTAAAATCCAACCCTGCTCAGGATGATCCTTGCCAGGAACCAGTATTGGTTCGGAAGGATAACAGTTAGCTCCCAGATCGGCGATCGCCATTTCACCAGTTTCTCGATCATTTTGATCGACATCAAAAACAATCAATTTTAAGGGTTTTTATTTAAAGGATTAAAGCAGAGAATTGAGAAATTAACCTCCGAACCAGAAAAGCAGAGTAAGGCGCTATCGGGAAAGCTGAAGGGATATCGTAGCGTTAGAGCATTAGGTCAAGGTTACCGAATTGTTTATCGAGTTGATCGTTCTACGATTACAGTGTTAATAGTTGGCGCAGGTATTCGGAAAGAGGGAGCAAAAAAAATATTTACGCTATTTTGAATAAGTTTTTTACTGAGTAATTTTGATGGTGAGATCGCACTAAATCAACCAAACACAATAGTTTATTCCCACAGGCGATCTTCGACAGAACAGTAACAGTAATGATCACTTATCAACTAATCTTCTATAAAAACAGTCTGATCAATTTTTAAATCATATAATTTTGTAAACCAATCAATAAAATTTTTCGCTTTAGGATGTTGAGGATCGAGAATTTTTTTCTTAACTGCAATGTGTAACTGATTTCCTGGTTCATCTTGCCAAGCTAACCAAGTATGAATATTTGCTTTATCAACATGAGTAGGCTTGTAATTTGCACCTTTGTTTTTAGCTTCTAAAACTACTTCCTGAGAATATTGCCATAAAGCTTCGCTTTCATCTTTTACCAAATAAGCCAAAAAAGTTTCTAGCATTCCACCTGTTTGATTATCAGGCATGATCCAAAGACCAAATTTTACAGGCTTGCCATTTTTCTTCAATGTATCGTGAATTAATCCTTTTGGTGGAATATCTTGAGGTAAATCAGGGATAAAGTTAAGACAAGCATTTCTGACACTTTGCCATCGATTAGCACAGTTATGATCGGCATCAACTATTAAGCCTAGCGCTTTACGATTTGCTACATTGAGTTCGTTAGATATCACAGCAGGTTTTACTACTTTGGTATCGCCACCAGCATAATCATCAATAAAAACAATAGGTGTTTTGCTTGATCTTTCCCAAATGATCCCATTGGCTTCAATAAGTTCGGGAATAGCACGTTTTTCCGTAGCACCTTCTACCAACAGCAAATTTTCAAAACTATTTTTATTATTTGCCACTGGTTAACGTACCTCAATTTCTCTTTCCACAGCCGTAGCAATTTCTTCTTTGTTATAAGCAACACTTCGGGGAGTATCTTTTTCAATTCTTTGAATACTGATATCTTCTTCTCTCACATCTTCTCTGTTTGTTAATGCCTCTAAAGCTTTCCAGCAATCACTATTATGAGTTGTGGCAAACACTTGAATGTTGAGCTTTTTAGATGTTTCCCAAATAAGTCTCCACATATTTTCTAAAGCTGTATAGTGAAGTCCTGTATCAATTTCATCTACTAATAAAACGCCATCTTTTGCTGACACTAAAGATAATGTTAATCCTAATATTCTCCATATTCCATCACCCATACTGCCAATAGGGATTCGTTTCTGAGTATCAGAAAGACGTACAAAAAATCCACTACGAGAATTATTATTTTTTATTTCATTTCCTATCGGTGCAATACGTTCAATATTTGGTTCAATAATTTGCAAAGCTTGATATACTAAATCCTCTTCTGAAGTTAAAACAATTTGATTGAACAATTCCAATGTTTCATAAACAGTTAGTGATGAAATAGAAATAAATTTTGTTTTTAAAAAATCAACATTATTAGTTATTTCCAAGTTCGAGAAAGGTGGTCCCCAAAAATCTAGTGTAGTTGAAAATTTATTTATTTTTTTTGTTGTCGTTGCATTTTTTATGGCATACATAAATGAAGAAAAATCAGTATATTCATCATGTTTTGTTTCTGTTAATCTTGTTAGTTTGTCTTGGTGAGAACTATTTTCTAGATCTGTTTTCAACTCATCATCTTTAAACTTAAGAGTAAATTTATAATCTTTATCACTTGTGATTGAGATATACTTCTTTGAGCTGAATTCATGCCCGTAAAAAAGATGTGAAATATCAAGAGTTTCTCCATCTTGAAGATACTCACCTCTCTCGGACATTATTTCTTCTAGTGAACTTATATCATCAGACTCTGAATAAAATAATTTAATTGCTTCTAATACAGAAGTTTTCCCACTATTATTTTTGCCTACTAACAAATTGACTCTTCCAAGATGATCTAATTCAAAGGATTTGAAACAACGAAAGTTTTCTATTTTAAGTTTTTTCAACATAATGTTTTGTTGTCATTGTTTTGGAACTTGACTAGATCTGAACTGTGCACAAATAACTTCTTTGGTGCATGGGCAAAACGCAATATGATCTTCAAACTTTATTGAATAACAATTTATTTACTTCAATACTTACATTAGGAAAAGATACAGAATTAAACTTACCTGTGGTTATTTCTTGTTTATTTAAATAACTATTTTGTTGAAGATTTGTGAATAACCACAACTTATCATGAACTAAATCAATTACCCAATATTCAGGAATCCCATTACGAGCATAAATAATAGATTTTTCTTCTAAGTCTTTACTCAAGGTGCTATTTGACACCTCAACTAACCAATAAATATCTTGAGGATAAGGATGGCGATTTGCATAGTTATCTGCTTCAAAGGCAACTATGGCGATATCTGGTTCAGGTTCGGAATCATCCAAAGTTACGGGATGTGCTTCTCTGACTTTTGCTATGCCTTGTAAAATATCCCGCAAATAATCAGCCACCGTATCGATCCGAGAACTATGAAGAGGTTTTTCGGGGCTCATCGCAATAATTTCCCCTTCTAGCAGTTCTACAGATTTGCCTTCTAAGACTCCAGAATCAATTATTTGATGGTAATCTTCAACAGACCATTTATAGAGTGTTTTCATACTTAAATTTAAACCCTTAAACCAATTCTAATTCAGGCAAAGCCTTGTGAATTGTACCCAACCAGTCAATTAAATCATTCAATTGCTTTTGGGGCTTGACTATACCTAAGCCCCTTACAATTACCTTCTTCGGCGCATAGACAAAACGCGATCGCAAGTGCTTCGGTAAATTCTCCGCCATTAAATTCCAAGCTGGTTCCGCCATCGGCGTTTCCAAGACAATATTCTGCTGTCCTTCGGGTTTGATACGAGAAAAACCGATCGCTTTAGCAATTTGTTTTAATTCCATTACCTGGATTAACTGTTGAGTTGGGGAGGGGAGTGCGCCATAGCGATCTTCCCATTCAGCGGCAATTTGTACCAGTTCTTTTTTCGAGGTGGCGGTAGCGATCGCACGGTAGGCATCCATTTTTTGCTCAGGATCGGCGATATAATTGGCAGGAATAAAGGAAGTGAGCTTGAGATCGATCTGGGTATCTTCTACTTTGGGTATTTCTTGTCCCTGGATTTCTTGAATTGACTCTTGGAGCATTTCCATATAGAGATCGAAGCCAATTTGCGTCATTTGCCCCGATTGTTCTGCACCTAAAAGACTGCCTACCCCACGTATTTCCATATCCCGCGTCGCTAGTTGATAACCTGAACCTAGCTGACTAAATTCTTGTAGCGCTCGGAGTCGTTTACGAGCAGTTTCCGATAAGGTTTGTTTACTCGGATATAGTAGCCAGGCATGGGCTTGAGTACCCGATCGTCCTACTCTTCCTCTTAGCTGATACAGTTGGGATAAGCCAAATTTTTGAGAGTCTTCCACAATAATGGTGTTAACGCGGGGGATATCTAAACCCGATTCGATGATGGTGGTACAGACCAGCAAATCTGATTCGCCGCTGCTAAAGGTAAGCATGGTAGATTCCAATTCCGACTCTGGCATCTGTCCATGGGCGATCGCCATTTTAATCCCTGGAATCATTTCCCGCAGTTGGGCAGTAATCTCTTCAATCCCTTCCACCCGAGGAACTACATAAAATATCTGTCCACCGCGATCAAGTTCATTGCGAATGGCGTTGCGGATGACTTCTGGGTTATAGGGGGAAAGATGGGTTTTGATTGGGCGACGGGATGGGGGAGGAGTGGTAATGAGGCTCATTTCGCGAATCCCCGATAAGGACATATACAGAGTACGGGGAATGGGGGTAGCGGAAAGGGTTAGCACGTCTACCTGGGCTTTGAAATCCTTGATTTTTTCCTTCTGATTGACTCCAAAACGCTGTTCCTCATCCACCACCAGCATGCCTAAATCTTTGAACTTTACATCCTTACCCAGTAGCTGCTGCGTCCCGACAACGACATCTAGTTCTCCTGTGGCTAAACGCTGCATAATTTCCTTTTTCTCAGTGGCAGTGCGGAAACGGTTAAGTAACCCAACGTTGATGGGATAGGGAGCAAATCGCTCTTTCAGGGTGTGATAGTGCTGTTGCGTCAGAATAGTTGTCGGTGCCAGAAACGCCACCTGTTTATTGCCGCTAGTAACCACTTTAAAGATTGCCCTAATCGCCACCTCGGTTTTACCAAAGCCCACATCGCCACATACGAGCCGATCCATCGGGCGATCGCTTTCTAGATCAATTTTAATTTCTTGGGTGGCTTTGAGTTGATCGGGAGTCGGTTGATAGGGGAAAGAATCTTCCAGTTCTTGTTGCCAAGGATTGTCAGGCGGATAGGCATAGCCCTCTAGTTTGGCGCGTTTAGCATAGAGTTTTAATAAATCTACTGCTAGCTTCTTAATATTTTTCTTGACTCTGCTCTTAGTGTTTGACCAAGATACATTTGCCATTTTATTTAATTCTGGAGGGCGCTTTCCTGTTTGGCGAAATCGCGTCAGCATATCTAAAGAGTCCGCAGGTATTCTTAAGGTACCGTCGGCATATTGCACCACTAAATACTCACGATGAATTAAAGTTTCTAGCTCCAGAAATTTCCCTAAACCATGATGCTTATGCACCACATAATCCCCAGGACGTAGTTTATCAAGATCGACTTTTTTGGAAGTCGCTCGACGGCGCTTGCGAATATAGCCAGAAGTAGCTAAAGTTTGCTGTCCAAAGAATTCTTTATCCGTAACAATGACAATACGGTAGGTAGGTAAAATAAATCCTTCTAATTCCGCTAAACCAGAATATTTAACCGCTACCGCCGTGCTTTGAATATGCGCTTTGTCAATGGCTCGAAAATCTTGGGGATTTGGTACAAACTGCACAGGACAATCGTGTTCCTGTAATAAAGAAGCCGAACGACTAGGCTGTGCCGAAACTAACCACGTCTGATACTTCTCTAAGGTCATTCCGCTATATATTTCTCGCTTACCTCTTAAGATACCTGCCAGCTTGGCAAATTGCTGCGGTGTAGTAGGAATAGGACGCGCCTGTAAATTATGTACCGCTACAGCATCAGGATTTGCTATCTCTAAACGAGGATTTACTTCAGCTATTTCTGATAAATAAAGACAGTTAAAATTACTAGTTTGCTCTAAACAATTGGCAAACTCAGTATGAATTTTCGGCAGATTTTGCAGTGAATCTTGCCATTGAAATTGCGCCGATTCCCACCAGCGATCGCTATGCGCCTGACACTGTTCTAATTCATCAATCGCAATTAAAGTATTGTCGGGTAAATAATCCAAAAGTGTCCCCGGTTTGGCAAAAGCAATCCCCAAGAATCTTTTCATCCCTTCCGGGGGATTCCCCTCTAGCAAAGCCTCTAATTCTGCCTCCTCTAGATAGCTTTCAATACTCTTTCCCTGCTCTAAAATACTCTGGGCAATAATCTGACTAAAAGAAGTGGGAGTTAATAACAACTGCTCCAACTTATCGAGCGATCGCTGGCTGGCTGGGTCGAATTCCTTCAACTGTTCTAATTGATCCCCAAACCAATCTAGCCTGACGGGTAATTCCGCTGAAACAGGGAAAATATCGACAATATCCCCCCGTCTACTCCACTGACCTTCCGTTTCCACCAAGTTTACTCGTTCATAACCCAACCTAACTAATGACTCATCGAGCTGCTTAGAAGTCAATTCCTGCCCTGGCTCTAGAGTCAAACAGTAAGACTGAAACACCTCTGGAGGTGGCAAATGAGGCTGGAGCGATCGCTCTGTAGCAACAATGGCTCTTAACTTGTCACTGTTTACTGATAACTGCTCACTGATTACTGCTAATTGTCCCCAGATAGTCTCTGATTCGGGGTCAAAATGGCTGTAGGGAGTGGCTTCAGAAGTCGGATAGAAATTCACTGTATCCCAACCCATCGCCTCCAATTGAGCAGCCCAACGTCCCGCCTCTTCGAGGGTAGAACACACCACCAACAAATTCTTTTTTGCGGCTTGTGCCAAACTAGAACAAACGATCCCTTTTGGTAAGCGAGGAATACCATTCAGCAGTAAAGATTGCCCTCGGTCTAGTTTAGTTAGTAGTTCTTTGGTTAAAGGTGATGTTTCGATCCTCCGTACTACTGATGCAAAAGCCATATTTAACAGGATGATGAATTAAGGGATGATGAAGTCAGGAATTTTTACTCCTTTTAAAAAGAGTAGCGAAAAATAACACTCATTAGTGCAGGTATATTAGAAATGGCGTGATGCGATCGCGTAATGTAGTCAAGTTTATCGTTTTTATAAACCTAATGAATATTTTGTTATCAGATGAATTTGAAACTAAATTAGGAACAATTAAAACTTGGATTGAGAGTAGTATTAATAACTTGACTGTTGCTAAAGATGGTAATTTGTTAACTACAAAAAATTATCGAATAAGATTGGAAAGCGTTGCGTTACCAAATGAGACTCAATATAATTCTTATAGTTTGCCTAAAAAAATTGAATCGTTAATTGCTTGGCCTTGGTTTATCGAAAAAATAGGCAATGTAGATGAGCAACTTGCTATTTTCTGCCAACTGGTTAACGCTCAATCAGATACATCGTGGGATTATAGTTCTGGAGAATGTTTAGATGCTATAGAAATAGAAAATCAAACTTATAATTTGCACATAGGCACAGAAGATGCAGAAGTTTTGCAATACAGAGCTTATCAAAATGATTGGATGCCCAAACGCTTTCAGAATTTATTAGGTTGGCATGAAAATGAAAAATATTACTCTGAGTATTCTTTTATCGAATATATAGATTTTGGTTTCAAGATAAATATCCCAAATTTATTAAAAAACGAAAAGATTTACTTTCATTTCTTGGTAGCAACTAATCCCATTAAACAAAGTCAAGAATATCCTAGGGAGAGAGATGTATCAACTTGGTTAGCTGTAGATTGTTCGAAAAGATATTTAGATGAGTATTTAGATAATATGACACGTTAGTGCAAGTACATTAAGAATAAGGCGATGTGATCACCTGATAAAATAACAATTAAATGCAGATAATTACCGAAATAAGTCCTATTAAAATTATTACCAATCGACTTGTGCAACGAGAAACTCAGCAAGAGGATATTCCTAAACTTCTTGAGTTTCTTAGTCATGAGAAAATAATGGCAAATCAATTATCTAATAATCCTGCTTATATTAGGCAAGAACTTCTATACATGATTGATTGTGGGAAACATTTACCTCGTTATCAATATGGTTTGTCAGTATTGGATATTGCGTCAGAAAAATTAATAGGTCATATAAACTTGAGTACTCATCCAGATAACTTTACTGCAATAATCGGATGGGAAGCTGATCATAACTTCTGGGATGGTAACCAGTCTGTTGATCCTGGAGAAAAAGCATTTGCATATCTGAATAATTCGGTTGCTCAGATTGGATGGGATATTGCTCCACATTATTGGAATCAAGGTTATGGAACTGAAGCCATTGAGGGGGCAATTACTTTTGCTTTTTTATGCCTAAATGTTAGAGGAGTAATTGCTCAATGTTTTAATGACAACAAAGCTTCTTGCAGAGTGATGGAGAAAAATAAGATGGTAAGGCAATACCTCACCTTGTGGCAGCAACAACAACTACAGGAATGTTATCAAACGGCGAGACTGATTGTTAGTTATGGGCTACAACGCACATCATGGGAAAAGCGATCGCCCTAATTATGTTTTTGCCTCACTAAAAATCAGATATGCTGCCCCTGCCAGCAACATCGCCGCCAAGAAATAGTTGCGAGTTACGGGAACTTTCATATAGCTCACGCTAAATCCAGCAAACACGATCATGGTAATAATT
>JBJOPG010000007.1:0-43980 GCA_046050865.1 Cyanobacteriota bacterium | reverse complement strand
CTAACTTATGTTGAAAGACAGGAACTGCAACAGCGAGAACCCAGTTTAATCTGGCGAGGGCCTCCTGGCACTCATGATCTGGCTTTGGGTTTGGAGGTGATTAAACAGTGCTTAGATGAGGATTATACCGCTCAAATTTCCCTACCTCGGTTTGATAAATCTCTCCATCAGGGGGAAGGCGATCGCCTTATTTGAAGGCTGGTTTGTCGGCGCACAACCGATAGATATAGACAAAGCTTTGTTTGATAACTCTCCCCCACCTATAGTCACAGAGGCGGATCGACAATTTGCGATCGCCAATAATCAACGTCTTCAGGCTTATGTCCCTCTTTGGTCAAAGTTAGATAACCTGATAGTTTTATCCCCTGAAGATTATCGTCTCAGTAAGGAGTGGCGACGGGAAGCGGAACACAGGATGATTGCTAATCATAACCCTAATTTAACTCCTGAAGAGATTGATCGTATGATTGGTAACAGGATTGATGACTTTGTGGAGTATTTCTGGAAAGCTCTCCATCCAGAATTGTTTATTCAGCCTTTAACTGCAACTGCGGATCTGGTGGTGGAGATTAAAAGTGATCATACTTTGGGCAGAATTTACCGACCAGGAAGTTCTTAAAGCGATTTCTAAAAATTGTCTATCAGTAATTATTCCATGCCAAAATCGACAGAAACCACCGCCGTAATATCTTTTTCCAAAGTAGTAGTATCGTATACCCCTTGGTCGCTGACCTCCGTAGAATATTTGGGTGTAATTTGAAAGACTCCTGTTTTAGCACTGCGAATCGAACCAACCTGACTATCGGTATTATTAGCGATCGCTTCGGCTCTGGCTTTTGCATCTTTTGTTGCTTCAGCAATCATTTCAATCCGTAGTTTATTTAACTGAGTATAGATATATTCTGGCGTACTGGATTCTAGAGGGATACCTTCATTAATTAACTCCGTTGCTTGACGAGATAATTTATCGATGCGATCAACCTCTTTAGAACTAACCTCAAAACGTTGAGTCATAACATAACCGATCGTCTTGTCGCTTTGACTGCCATTCGGTAAGATTTCTTTTACAGGATAGCTTTCTAAAGATTTAAGCGTAATTTCACTTTCGGGAATTTGTTTTTCTTCTAAATAACTTTTGATTCTGGCTGTATGTTCTTGGACTTCTTGATATGCTTGTTGCAAGGTTGGTTTGTTGCTTGCCACTGATAAACGCCAAGTTATATAATCGGCACTAATCGTTCTTTTTGCCGAACCAGTAACAGTAAGAACATCATTCGCTTTTTTAACATCTTGTATCGCTTTTCCTCCAATAAAAGCAGCCATAACAATAGCGATCGACAAAGCTAGTAAACCGTTAAATAATTGAGGAAAAGACCTATCCGTAGAAGTTACTGTCATTGATTAATAAAAGTGATTATAAATTCAAACTTTATAGATTTAGAGACAAGTTAGTTTATAGACAAGTAAAAATGTAGAAAAGTTGCCGATTCGTTGGGACAGTTAATTTTCTCTCTTCTATTTTTTTCAGCTAGGAAACATTGGTCACAACTGGCGGCTCAAACTCAGTCGAGGGCAAAACTTTTGTCCAGATGATACAATAATAATGCTCAGGTGAGTTAAAAGGTCACATAACAGCTATTACTATGGTCAACGCTATTTCTACTTCCCAAATGCTAGGTGGTATTGACGTTTTAGGAATTGAAGTACAAAGCGATCGCGATTTGGAGAAAATCGTGTTAAGCGGCTTGCCAACAAATGTAGTTACCAAAATAATTGAGAAAATCTATCCAGGGCAGACGGATAAAGTCTATCAGTTAGTTCCCCGCAGCACATTAATCAGGCGACAAAAAGCAGGATCTATTTTAAATGTAGAAGAAAGTCAGAAAGCCGAAAGAATGGCTAGAGTTTTCTCTTTTGCAGTGGAAGTCTGGAACTCAGAAGACAAAGCTAGAGAGTTTATGACGAAGCCTCATCCGATGTTGGAAGATCGTACCCCCTTTGAAGCAAGCTTAGGAGAACTTGGGGCGAGACAAGTGGAAGAAATATTAGGTAGATTGATGTTTGGTATCTGTGCTTAATGACTGCTTCAGTTTTAGATCGCACTCTCAAAGCTTATCGCATTGGCATTCACAATAATCGCTATCCAATTTTCGACGGTGCTGGATCAAAACTTTATCCTGGGCGCTGGAATGCTGACCATCCCGTTATTTACTGCGGAGAAAATTATTCTTTAGCAATGCTGGAAAAATTGGTTCACACCAATACAGGAAATATTCCAGAACATCAACAATGGATTGAAATTAGTATTCCCGTTAATACTACCTATGAAACTGTTACTACCTATAGTTTACCTAATTGGAAGCAACCTAAGAGCAGCAAGGCTTTTGGTGATGATTGGCTTGTCTCCAAACGTTCTTGTGTTTTAATAGTTCCCAGTGTGCTCGCTTCTGTAGAAAATAATATTTTAATCAACGAAACTCATCCTCAATTTTCGACCATTACAACTAGTCTCAATCAGCCTGTGATTTGGGATCGAAGATTATTTTTTGGATAGAAGAATTAATTTTACATTTACAAGATGACGATGGTGTTATTTTTTCGCCAACAAACGAGCTACCGTATCAATTAATTCTTGTGGTTGAACTGGTTTACCTAGATAATCTGTTGCCCCTAAACGTTCAGCTTCTTGCCGATGGCGATCGCCTGTACGGGAAGTTGCCATCACAATGGGGGTATTTTTAAAGGCGGGTTGAGCGCGAACTTTTTCCAGGAGTTCAAAACCATTGACTCTCGGCATTTCGATATCCGAGAGGATTAAATCAATCCGCCCTTGATATTGAGCAATTTGGTCGAGAGCTTCTTGTCCATCGCGACAGACCAGTACCTGATGACCCGCAGCCAGTAAAACTTTTTCTAGCATTCTTCTGGTAGCTACCGAGTCCTCGGCGATTAAGATGGTAGATATAGTTTGAGCCCCAGCTTGAGCCAAGGCAGCACTACCCCCGACAACGGAACCGGGAGCAAGAACATCTTTGACAATCCCTTGGGGCATAATTACCGGAATCACTTCTCCTGTACCCAGGATAGTACAACCCACAATATAGGTGGGGACAGGAATAGTCTCATCAAAAGGTTTAACAATTGATTTTTCTTCCCCAGCGATCGCATCAACTAAAATCGCTAAAGGTTCAAAGGAAGTTTCTAAAACCACGCACACTTGACCTTGGGATAATTGTAGAGGTTTTCTCGGACAGGGAAATAAGCTGGTAATCGATGTTAGAGCAATGGTCTTACCTTGCCAGTTTAAGTTTTCTTTCCCTTCATCAGTAAACTCTAATTCGCGATAGGGCAAGATCTCTAAAATGCTGGTGTGGGGGATGGCGATCAATCTGTTTTGCAACTGGATCAACATCAATGACTGTAGACTCAGGTTCAGAGGCAGACTAATGGTAAAGGTGGAACCAAAACCCACGTCAGTGGTAACAAATAGTTGACCCCGTAGTTGCCGAATTAGATTGAGCACAATATCTAACCCCATTCCGCGACCAGAAATATCACTGACCTGGGCGGCGGTGGAAAAGTCAGGCTCAAAAATCCAGTTAACTATTTCTTCTGGACGAAAATCGGTGATGGATTTTTCAGGAGGACAAATTCCTCTTTGTAACGCCCGCTGAAAGACTTTTTCGGGATTAATTCCTCCTCCATCATCTTTAATCGTAATGACGAGCTGATTGTTTTGCAGCTTGGCATTGAGGGCGATTGTAGCTGTCTCTGGTTTATTGGTTGCTAAACGTTCATATTTAGACTCAATCCCATGGTCAAAGGCATTATTAAGTAGATGAGTTAGGGGAGTTTGTAACTGTTCTAGCAGAATTTGATCGACGAGGGTATTTTTACCTTCAATTTTTAGGTCTACTAGCTTATCAAAACGTTGACTCAAACCACGAATCTGGGGAATAAATCGTTTAGCCAGGGTTTCAAAGGGAACTAATCGGGAATCTGTAACTTGAGAGTAGAGAGTGTTGAGATTTTTTTCACTATGTTCAAGATCCTCTGTCAACTCTCGATCGATGAAGTCAATATCCGTGCGAGTTTCCTGAATCTGCAACATTAACTCTTGGAAAGATTGCAAACTGGAATGGAGATCTGTGTAGTGATCCATTTCCAAAGAGTCAAAGCTGGTTTCCTGGCTACTGGCATTTTGGTAAGAATTGCCCGACGATTCAACGGAAAGTTGGTTATATAAATCTTGAATCTGTTCCCGAATCGGTTCAAATTGACGAGTGAGCGATCGCAGACGACGATTAGCCTGATTTAAAACTCGCTGTTGGCGACTAATACGGGATTGACTCAGGATCAATTCTTCAACATTATTGGTCATCCCCTGGAGTCTTTCGAGGGAAATCTTAACTTGATTGTTGGCAGTAGGAGCTGACTTTTGAGCTTCTGCGACCTTGGCGACTTTCTCGACCATCTTGTCTTGGACGGCAGCAGGAGGAGCAAACATTACTGTGGATGGAGAGTCATCTTCATCTTGCTCGTCAAAATTAAAGAATCCTGTATCTGAACTTTGAGTCTGATCAACTTGAAATTCAGGATGAAACTGACTAATGGCAATTGCTTCTAATTCATCTAATTCAGCAGTTGCAAGATTATTATTTGCTAAATAAAGATCCCGCTGCTCACGGATTTCTCCTACCAATTCCTGAACAGTTAGCAGCGCCTCCAAAGGATCGCCGTCTGTTAACAATCCTGCCACTAATCCTTCAATGGGGGCGATCGCTTCTCTTAACCAGGGTAATTCTAAAGTCTCACTGAGGAAAGTACATTCATCGGCAAAACCAGTTATGGCTTCTTTAACGATCTCTTCTGGAGTATCCATTTCCAGATCGGCGATCGCCTGACATAGTGCTTCTAAATCTTCGTTGAGAGTTTTGGCTACTAAGCTTTGGTTTGCATCCTTTTCAGGGGTGGCACTTGCTAAGCTTTCTAAGTTTGCTGCCGACTGCTCCAAGTACTCAGTAATCTGCTGGCGTAACTGACCAATAATTTCTTTGGTGAGCAATAAAGCCAATGTTGCATCTGACTTGATCGCCTCACCAATGGGGTCAACTGCTGACCCTAACCAGGGAAGCTCTAAAGTTTCTGCCAAAAAACCACATTCATCGGCAAAACTCGCTAAAAATTGCTCCAGCAAATCGGCTTCAGTGTCTAACTCCAATTCTTCGATCGCCGCAAAACTGCTGGCTAATTCCCCCGTTAAGGTGTGACGAATAAAATCATTATTATTGGTACTAACCTCTTGTCCACCAGATTCTGCTGCCTCAAAATCTTCATTGCCCGCCACTAAAGCTTCTAGGGCAATAATTAATTCAGGATTGGCGATCGCCTCATCGACATTGTGTGCCTGACTGACCACAAAACCAATTTCATCAATACTATTTTCTACCAAAGCCCAAGCCAACTCAATTTCAGCAATCTGAGATTGTTGTAGCCCCACTAAAACATCTTCAAGCTTGTGAGATAATTTTTGCAAGCTGGGTAAACAGGCTAACCCCGCCCCACCTTTGAGGGAGTGAGCCGCCCGTAACAAACCATTAAAGTCTGGATTAGCGCGGTCTTCAATACCTGACCTTAACATCTCAAGATATTCAGGGGCATCTTCTTCTAAAAAACATTGCCGTGCTTCGGCAGTAATAGCAGCGAGAATAGCGGGGTCTAACTGAGAACTCATTTTTAATCAGATTTCTTCAATAAATTATTACTTAGGGTGGGTAACTAATTACTGGGACAAAGTAATAGTACTCGCTGAAATCGCAAAGCACGACGTGCAGCTATATGCGAAGCGGTATCCTTTAGGAGTCCTTTAGGATACCCGCAGGTTAATCCCTCTGCTATTTCTCCAACTTAAACTGAGCAATGGAAGCCTGAAGATTTTGGGCTTCAGACACCAAAGTTTGTAGAGACAGCACTACGCTTTGGGCTTCAGTTGAGTTAATTTTAGAGATATTAGCGATACCGTTAATCTTCTGGTTAACGATTATCGAAGTGTTAGTTTGGTCAATAGTACTGGTGGAAATATATTTGAGATATTCATCAATTTGTTTACTGGTATCTGCCAAACTACGAAGATTGATTTTGGTCAGGTGCACTAGCTCACTACCATTAACCACCTCAGAAGTACTGGTTTCCATCCCTTGCAGCACCGAAGTAGTGTCCTGTTGAATTGTGTTCACCAGCTGTTGAATATCTTTGGTAGCTTCGGTAATTCGATCCGCTAGACGACGAACTTCTTCCGCTACAATTCTGAATCCTTCTCCATGTTCCCCCGCCCTGGCTGCTTCCACCGAAGCGTTAAAGGCTAGTAAGTTGGTTTTTTCCGAAATACCCGAGATAATTTCCACAATCTGGGCAATTTCTTGAGAAGATTCTGCCAATTGTTTTACCTTTTTGGAGGTGTTGGCTACGGTACCACGAATTTTTTCAATACTGCTTACAGTAGCGTCCATTGCCAAATCACCTTCTTTGGCTTGAATAGAACCATTACGGGCAATTTTAGCTGCCTCTTGAGCATAGTTAGCGATGGTAGCTACAGATTGATTAATTTCACCCATACTATCTAGTGCTTGATCAATTTCTTGTGTCTGTTGGAAAGCAGATTCAGACAGTTTTCTTACCGAGCCTTCCCCTGCTAAAGATAATTCGCCAACATCACTGGAAACAACCTGTACCTGTTTTAGCAGTTGTCGTAACTTGCCCATAGTGGAGTTAAAAGCATCAGCAATCGAACCTACCGCACCATCAGTCATGGTGGCTTTAACCGTTAAGTCACCTTGTTTAGCACCTTCTACGTCCAAGAGGAGATTCATCACCCCTTGTTGCAGCAGTTCTTTTTCTTTCCGCTGCTGTTTTATTTCCGCTTCTTGGCTATGAAGTAGATCCTCAATTTGCTCCGCCATCTTATTGATGTTAGAACTCAAATCCGCTATTTCATCTTGTCCCTTAACAGGTACTCGTACCTTAAAGTTCCCACCACCTAATTGTTTTACTGCTTCTACAGCTTCCAAGATCGGTAAAGTCGCTTTATAGCCAATCAACGAAGCGATCGCCGCCACTAAAGTAGAAATCCCCAAGGTTCCTAGGGCAAAGGCAGTTAGCAATTCTTGCTGTGCTTTGAAAGCATCCTTTTTCTCCACAGTGGTCATGGTGCTCCAGCCTAAGTCTGGTAACTGTGAACGAAACTCGTCCTTAAATGCGGAAAAAGGAATATAGGAGGCTATCTCCTCTTCAGTAATCAAAGTTTTGTTTCCCGATCCTCCTGCTCCCGGGGAGTTTGCCTGCTCACTTTGAAGTTGTCCAAAAAAGCTAAAGTGATCTCCACCAGGTTGAACGCTACCTGGCAGAGCTTGAATTTCTGTGAATTCTGACTCTTCAGAAGCGGCGAAAATTTGCCCTTGCTTGTCTAACAGATAATTTTCTTCCTGATTAACCGCGAGAATTACATCTCGCAAGTATTTAACGGGCATTCGCGCCCGTATTACCCCAATATTTTTACCTGAAATTCGATCTTTGACAGGAGCTGCCAAGTAAACGGCTAAAACACTGGAAC
Organism: Cyanobacteriota bacterium; assembly: GCA_046050865.1. Lineage (GTDB taxonomy): Bacteria > Cyanobacteriota > Cyanobacteriia > Cyanobacteriales > Xenococcaceae > Waterburya. The sequence goes on along the minus strand of JBJOPG010000007.1, from coordinate 36,371 downwards.
CGTCTGACAAAATGGGTTGACTTAGTACAGGGCCATTGGCTTTGATGGTCGCTTGGAAGTAACTCGAATTCCCTAAGTTGGGTAAAGGTTTGCCCGTTGATTGAGCCATAACATTGCCCTGAAGGTCAGTAACAGCGACACTATCATAGATGGCATAAGCTTTGATAAAGGAATCTAAAGCCGCTTGCTTATCTTTTGGGTCGGTACTGGTTCGTAGTTGCGGATTGGTGAGAATTGTCAAATTAGACATGATTTGAATATCCCCAAACCGTTCCCGCATAAAGAAGGCAACTTTGTTGGCTACCTCAGAGGCAGTCTTTTGTTCGGCAATGGTAATTTCCTTAATCATCGACTGTCTAGCAAAGCCGTAGGAAACTGCACTGACGGCGATTGTCGATAAGGTACTGACCCCCACTAGGATTAAGGTGGTCTTGGTTCTTAGATTAATTTTGCCCCAAGATTTATTTGCCTTGGTTTTCTGCTCTGTAGGTGTTTGGGCAGCTATTTGAACAGTAGCAATATTCTGAGTAGTAGTCTTGTCTGGTTCGAGATTGTTTAAGGCTTCTCTGGCAACATTACCATAATTTCCTGAGGGATCTAACTGCGAAATTTCTCTATATAAAGCGATCGCCTCTGCTACTTTTCCGGCACTTTCTAAGGCATTTGCCTCGACGATTTTACTTACAATATCATTACTGTTATCAGACATGGCTTCGATTCCTAATAATTAATAATTAATAATTCAATATATGCAATTCAATTTAAGTTAATTAGCTCCATCAGGTTGAGACCAACATTGATTTTTGATGTAGCTGTTGTAGCAATGAGGCAGAATCAAGCAGATAAATGCTCTGGGCTTCTGTTTCTAATGTTTTTTCCTGAGCCTCCATCTGAGGGTCTATTTGAGCCACTGTTGAACAGCACTGACGCAACTGAAGGGAAACATCATCCGGGATAGGTTTACAACTAGATGGTTCTATTGCCACAATGCCTTTTAATTGTTGCGTGACGATCGCTACTTGTTTTTCATTGCCTAACTGGGGATTTTTAACAACTACCGCCGTTAGTTTCTGAGGCTGCTTACGACGAGTCTGGTCTAAGTTGAAAAAGCGATCGCTATCCAAGATCCAGAGCAAAGAACCCTTGAAATTGACTACTCCATACCAAAAGTCTTCTACTCCAGGTACAGTGCAAATATTTTGGGTTTCCAATTGAGTTACCGTATCCATTTCACTCAAAAGCAATCCCAAAGTAATTTTTGATGCTATTTCAACGGTAAAGTATTCCTGATTCATAATCATAGAGCAGAAAAATCTAATTGAAAAAATAAAAATAAAACTACATATAAAGTTCTAATTAGTGATGTGATTATTAACTCCAATCGCCAAAAACATTTTTTAAGTATTAATTACTAAGAACTATCTTTTAGTTAACAAACTGCTTGACTTTATCCACCAAATTTTGGGGGACATAGGGTTTGGTAATATATTCATTACCACCTTGACGGATTGCCCAAAAACGGTCAAATTCTTCTGCTTTAGAACTACAGAACAAGATCGGGATCTCTTTCCAGTCGTCATGTTCTCTGATTTTGCGACATAGATCTAGTCCGCTTTCTCCAGGCATCACAATATCCAATAAAATTAGATTGGGCTTGGGGTTAGCATTAAGCCATATCCAGGCAGTTTCGGCGCTATCTGCCACAGCAACTTGAAAACCAGCATGGGTCAATAAGGCAGAACTCATTTGTCTTTCTGCATTGGTATCTTCAACAATAAGTATGGTTTTCATAATAATTAACTACTGTTTCTAATTATTTTTCAATTAATAATCTGGTTGGTACTATCATTCCCAAAAATTAGCTAAAACTACCATTACTACTACAGTTACTGATGGTTTTACGATTCTTGGAGATCATCTCGGTTTCCCGAAACCTATTTAAACTACTCTTAACTGATTTTTAACTGACAGTTATTACTGACTTTTCTAATATCTTGGTTAAGGTAATTAGCTTGTTAGGATCGCAGGGTTTAGTTAGATAGTCCGTCGCCCCGACGATTTTGGCTCGAACCCGATCAATCATGCCATCTCTGCCCGTCAACATGACGATCGGAATATCTTTGAACTTCTCCGATTTTCTCAAGAGACTACAAAGATCGTAACCATTGAGATTAGGCATATTGATGTCTAGAAAAATTACCACAGGTTGCTGTTGCGATAATTGTTTCAAGGCTAAAGTAGGATCAAGAATACTGAGGACTTGATACCCTCCTGCTTCCAAAGTCATTTTTACCTGTTTTTGTACAGCTTTACTATCATCAATACAAGCAACTAAAGGAGATCCTCCTGAGGGTGGGTTAACGGATTTACCTGCTCCAGCTATACCCTGTTGGGTCGGCGAGTTCTGTTCTTGTTGCTGCTGTTTATGCTGTAACTCTTCAGCCGTTAGCTCTTTGAAAGGAAGCAGATCAATGAGTTTTTCCGCTACCGACTGCTGTAAATGTTTAGCCAAGAAATTGATATCAGTATTAGTTTTAGTGGCAATTTGATAAAAACTATTTTTGGCGACAAATAAACTAACAAAGACTGAAAGCTTGAGCTTTTCTGCCACTTCTTGAAGTTCTGGAGTAGCATATTTGGGTTTCCAAATTTGATAGAACTTGAGGGCATTTTTTTGCTCTAAGTACAGGCGACTAAAAGGAGAATAAATATAGCCTCGAATATATTTACTAATCTTTACCTGATCTTCTAATTTCTCCCCTAGTTTTTCTAGGGGGAAACTCACAATTGCTTTGTTAATTCTTCTGGTGGGCACTAGCTCGATATTCGTTTTATCGATACTGAGGATGTTAACTAAACCCTCGCGACAAAAGCGAAATAATTGTTTTTTAACGTCCGCTTCCGTTGGCTGTTGGCTGGATAAAGCTTGACATAATTGAACATATTCAGAGCCTTCTTGTTCGTGATCAATTTGTAAACAATCTGAACCTAGCTTGAATTTCTGCCACAGATAATCTAATCGCTCTTGCTGTCCTAGATTAGTGCTTATATATTGTATTTTTCCTTGTAGCAGATAAACATACCAACTAATGGAAGGATCTTTGGGCTCTTCAATTTCAATACAACCAGACCAAGTTGTTTTGCATTGCGCCATAAGAACCTGTAACGGACTCTGAGGATTATGATTCATAATATTGCTAAAAGTTTTCGAGGAAATAAGCAAAAGTAATAAAAAAGAATTAAAGATCTCCGAGATAAATGGTTTTTCCGTACTTAAGATTTATAGTTCCCAAAATCCCCACAAAAATTTAAGGTGATCTCGTCAATATTGTCGATATTGTTGATATTGTTGAGATTTCCCAGAACAGTAGGACAAAATGGGTTTAATTGTGGCGGGCGATCGCTCTGGAGTGGGTAAAACAACCGTTACTCTGGGAATATTGGCTTATTTAGCAGCCCAAGGTAATAGAGTGCAGTCTTTTAAAGTGGGGCCAGATTATATTGACCCGATGTTTCACACCGCCGTTACCGGCTTACCCTGTCGTAATCTAGACCCAGTATTGACTTCCCCTAAGTATGTTGAGGATTGTTTTCAACTTCATACTCGGACTGCTGAATGGGTAGTGGTGGAAGGGGTGATGGGATTGTTTGACGGTATTTCCCACGCCGAATCACCATCATCTCTCAATGATTATGGCAGCACAGCTCATATCGCCAGGATTTTAAATTTACCTGTCCTACTGGTTTTAGATTGTTCCAGCCTTTCTACTTCCATCGCGGCGATCGCCTATGGTTATGCCAACTTAGATCCGCAAGTAAATATTGTGGGGGTGATCCTTAATCGGGTGGCAAGCGATCGCCATTTGGAGCTATTAACAACAGCCCTAAAAAGAATTAATTTGCCGATCTTAGGGGTGTTACGACGGCATGAAGCAGTAACTATTCCTGATCGCCATCTGGGGTTAGTTCCCTCTGGGGAGCTTGCCACCATCGCTCATGTCTTCTCACAACTAGCAGACATCGCTAAACAATCATTTGATTGGGACAGGCTATTACCCTTGATCGCTAAACCAGTAGTTAGCAAGCCAGTTGGCAAGGAAATAGTCATAGCTGCTTCAGACCAGGAGCAAACTATTCAGCCGCAACCAGCTCCCAGGGTGAGAATTGCCGTTGCTAGAGATCAAGCATTTAATTTTTACTATCAAGACAATTTAGATCTGTTGGCGCAATTGGGAGCAGAGTTAGTATTTTGGAGTCCCCTGCAAGATCCCCAGCTTCCCGCTGACCTTCATGGGTTATATTTTGGAGGTGGGTTTCCTGAAGTCTTTGCTCAACAGCTAGCCGCAAACCAAACTGTCTTGCAGCAGCTTAAACAAGTCATTGAGGCAGAACTGCCGACTTATGCTGAATGTGGCGGCTTAATGTATCTCTGCGAACAATTAATTGATTTAAAACAGCAGTCATGGTCGATGGTGGGAATTATCCCCAGTACCGTTACTATGGAAGCTAAATTAACCTTGGGCTACCGCAAGGCGATCGCTTTACAAGACAGTCCTTTGATTACAGCACAACAAACCGTTGTCGGACATGAGTTTCACCGCTCTCAATTAACCGTGAATTCCCCTAGTCCTCAATGGCAATTACAGGGCTTTCATCAATCTAGTGAGCCAGCCAGGGAAGGTTGGCAGATTAAACAAGTTCATGCTTCTTATTTACATTTACATTGGGGTGTTCACCGATTTTTAGCTGCAAGATTTATCCAATATTGTCGAAACTATAAAAGTTCGTTATATTGATCAATAGATACGATAAGTATCAGATTAGTCATTATTTGAAAGATATAGGAGGTGATGCCCATGACAGAACATAGTACTACCATGGGTCTCCTAGTTGATGATAGCCAGCTGTGTGCTGGGGCTGTTCTTTAAACAGTCTCATCTTGAGCTTCTTCGGAAGTAACTAGGTAGACATTGTTGGAGATCCTTCCAGCAGTTAGGTTTCGACTAAGAGACCCTCTAGACCGCCCCCATAAGCAGTAACTCTGTTACCTTGTGGGGGCGGATAGTTTTTGGGGATATGCCGTCGAAAATTTGACCCAGAATTATGGAATTATAAATTATTGAAAAATTGCTAGATAGAGCAGGCAACAAACAAGCACAATAAACATAAGCTATCTAAGTAATGTGCATCTATATGAAAATCGCCAAAAATGTTACCGAACTAGTCGGGAAAACTCCCCTCGTACAGCTAAATCGAATTCCTCAAGCTGAGAGATGTGTAGCCAGGATTATCGTCAAGCTAGAAGGAATGAATCCTGCTGCCTCTGTCAAAGATCGCATTGGGGTCAACATGATTAATGCTGCCGAAGCTGAAGGAATTATTACTCCAGGCAAAACTATTTTGGTGGAACCAACCTCAGGTAATACGGGAATTGCCCTGGCTATGGCAGCGGCTGCCAAAGGGTACAAGCTGATTTTGACTATGCCTGAAACCATGAGCCAAGAGCGACGGGCAATGTTAAAAGCTTATGGCGCCCAGCTAGAATTGACTCCGGGTAGCGAAGGCATGGGGGGATGTATTAGAAAAGCCCAGGAAATTAGTGATAGTCTCCCTGATGCCTATATACTGCAACAGTTTAATAATCCTGCTAATCCGGAAATTCATAAAAGCACCACCGCTGAAGAAATCTGGGCAGATACAGAAGGGCAAGTAGATATGATTGTGGCAGGAGTTGGGACTGGGGGCACCATTACAGGTACCGCCGAAGTTTTAAAAAGATATAAGCCTGAGCTACAGGCAATTGCCGTTGAACCCATCAATAGTCCCGTCCTTTCCGGTGGACAACCAGGGCCTCACAAAATTCAAGGTATTGGTGCCGGTTTTATTCCAGAGGTCTTAAAAGTAGACTTAATTGATGAAATTGTTACTGTTACGGATGACGAGGCAATTCACTTTGGTCGTCGTTTAGCACGGGAAGAAGGTTTACTGTCAGGCATTTCTACAGGTGCAGCCTTAGCCGCAGCTATTAAAGTGGCACAAAGACCAGAAAATAAAGACAAGCTCATCGTGATGATTCAACCTAGCTTTGGCGAGCGCTATCTCAGTACGCCGTTATTTGCCGACTTGGATCAACCTGTCTTTAATTAATTTTATTTGTTAGCTTATCTGCTTGTTCTACTGTTCTTCTCTATCTTCTGAACAGTTTTGAACATCAGCCAACTTCTATCAATGTCGAGTCGTGAATCACTATCAAGTTCTCCAAGTTAATCCTCAAGCCACTCAGCAAGAAATTAAACAGTCCTACCGACGTTTAGCTAAGCAGTTTCACCCTGACAGTCAACCAGAAACTCAAAATTGCGATCGCATTGTCGCCCTTAATGCTGCCTACGAAGTTTTAGGCAATAGCAAAAGTAGACGTTTATACGACCGACAACAACAGCTAGGGCAAACTAGCGACTTTTGGGTTAGCCGTCAGGCTCGAAATGCAGCTGCTCAAAGAGCATATCAGCAGAGGCATACTTATCGAACCCCCGAAATTAGCTATCAACAATGGTTGCAAGAAATATATTTCCCGATTCATAATTTAGTCAATCAGATTCTCGAACCTCTGGAAGCAGAAATCGACAATCTCGCGGCAGATCCCTTTGATGATAGTTTAATGTCAGATTTTGAGGACTATTTGGCTAGCTGTGATCAATATTGGCAACAAGCGCAACAGCGATTGACATCACAACCGAACCCCCCTCAATTAGCAGCAGTAGCGAGCAATCTCTACTATTGTCTTAATCATATTGGAGATGGGATCAAAGAATTGCAATGGTTTACCATGAATTATAATGATCAGTATCTTCATACTGGTCAAGAGATCTTCAGAATTGCCGATAAACTTTATGGTCAGGCTCAGGATAGAGCAATGGCCTTTTTATAATTTTTTTGACAATCCTAGATTAATCAAGAAACTATTCTGCAAGAGTAAAAATATCATGACAACAAATTAATCAAAGAATTTCCAACAGACGATCTCTGGCATAGACTACTCTGGGATGTCTTAAGTTAGCTCGATGCCAAACCAAATATAGCTTGTTACTGGGATAAAGTTCTGTTTGATGCAAAAGACAGAGAGTATTAGCCTGTAACTGTTGGATGCACAAATATTTAGGCAAGACAGTATAACCCTGACCAAGTAATACTAGCGATCGCACTATTCTTAAGTCGGCAACGGTAACCACTGCCTGTAGATCGAGCTTAATTTGGAAAACTTCGGCAAAATAGCGATGAATTAAGGGTAAATCTTCGTCATAAGCAATCAAAGGTAAATTCAATAGCTGCTGAGGATCGAATGGTGAGATTAAATGCTCTTGTTTCCAATCGGTAGCAGCAACTAAAACTAGAGTCTCTCGTTCAATTTCAGTAAAATCGAGGTCTTTATTTTGAGGCTCAGATGCCGTGATTGCTAAATCTACTGTGCCATCATTTAACAATTGATAAATACGCTCTTTTCCCCCTAAATGTATTCGGACTCTAATATCGTGAGCCAGCAACGAAGCGATCGCGGGTAATACTTTGGCATCTAAAAATTCTGCGGGGGCAGCCAAATGAATTGTACCAGCAACGGTCGCAACACGAGAACGCACCGCATTAAACTTAGTTTCTATTTGTTCTAAATGAGGAGCAATAGATCTGGCTAAATCATCAGCGATCGCTGTAGGCTTGATGCCTCTTGCATGACGGATAAATAGTTTTTTTTCAATTAGAACTTCTAAAGATTTGATATGTGCCGATGCTGCTGGTTGAGTTAAGTGCAAGCGATCGGCAGCTTTGGTAATTGAACCTGTACGATAGGCTTCGAGGAAAGTGCGTAATTGGGGTAAGTAACTCATTAGATATAAAAATATTTATGACTGCTACGAATAACTATAAGTACTCTTTTGGCTGAGCTTTGATTAGGGTAAAGAAAAGCAAAGCATTATTGGACTTTTAAAATTATGAAAATTATGAACTCTCGCAAAATATTGATTATCGTTACTTCTCACGCCATGATGGGCAACAGCAAAGAACTTACTGGTTTATGGCTAGAAGAATTAGCTGCACCTTACTATGTGTTTATTGATGCGGGTATATCCGTAACAATCGCCTCAATTCAAGGTGGCGTAGTTCCTATCGATCCTAAAAGTAAAAAGCCGATCGGTGAGAATCCTGCAACGGTCGATCGCTTTTTACAAGATAAAGCTGCTATTGCTGCAACTGGTAACACTATCGCCATAAATAATATAAACCCCAATATATACGATGCTGTCTTTTTACCAGGGGGACACGGTACGATGTGGGATTTGCCTAACAGTGCATCATTGGCAAACATCATTTCCGTAACCTACGCTCAAGATAAAGCGATCGCTGCGGTATGTCATGGTGTTGCAGGTTTGATTGGGGCGACTAAAACCGATGGTAGTCCTTTGGTTGATGGGCTACAGGTTAATTCGTTTACCAATGCAGAAGAAGATGCAGTGGGACTTTCCAATAGCGTACCCTTTATGCTGGAAACCAAGTTACGAGAATTAGGGGCAGATTTTCAAAGTGCTGATAATTTCCAACCCTTTGCGATTCAAAGCGGAAATTTAATTACTGGTCAAAATCCAGCTTCTTCTCTACTGGTAGCCAACAAGATTTTAGAAGCGCTACAGATAAAAGTTCCAGCACAAAAATAGCGATCGCTGTTAACAACACCTTTAATGGAGACAAAAACATGAATCAGCCAGGTACTGAAATCGTCTTATCTCAGATTGCACCAACAAAACCAGTACAGGCGATCGGCGATTTAAGAGCGATCGCTTCTAATAATTTAAATAACCAAGTAAAGTTTCGTTCGCTAACCCAGAAGCATCATCTTTATGGTTTAGGGATGCCGCCAGGATTAAATGCTGAGATCTTAGTCTTGGATGGAAAAGCCTATTTGGGTCAATTTAAAAGTTTTTCTTATGAGGTAAAAGAGCTTGATAATTTTGATATCTCTTTTATGGTTTATGCTTATGTCCCAAGCTGGACGAAGATGGAAATACCTAATAAAGTGCAGACATTTGCTGAGTTGGAACAATATATACCCAAAGCTGCTGCCAATCAAAAAATAGCAACCGCTCGACCTTTTCCTTTTCGCCTTGAAGGAGAAGTTTCTGCTTTAGAATGGTTTGTGGTTAATGGGATGGGTAATGGAGTACCAAACCATTTAGGTAGCTTTCTTCGCTCTCGATATCTCGGTGGCTTAGACGATCGCAAAATCGAAGCATTGGGTTTTTATTCGCCATCTCATCGTGGAGTGCTTACTAATCCCAATAGCAACATACACATTCATTTTAGAACTACAGATGAAAAAATATTTGTCGGTCATATTAATGACAGTGTAATCATCAAGCCAGGTTCTTATTTACTTTTGCCTAACGAAATTCTTCCTTAAGTAGTGAGATAAGGGTTTTATCACGTCTCCTCTGCTAAGGAATTCCCCAGCTTGCTATAATAAATCACATAGTTTACCTAACTTTACATTTAAAGAGTTTCAACTCAATATATGAAATGCACTATTGACCGTCGCGCTCAGTTTTCCGCGAGTCACCGTTACTGGTTACCAGAATTAGACGAAGCCGAAAATCAACGTCTTTTTGGTGCTTGTAGTCGTTTTCCTGGACATGGACATAATTATGTTCTGTTCGCATCTCTAGAGGGGGATTTAGACCAATATGGCATGGTAGAAAACTTATCTGTGGTGAAGCAGGTAATTAAACAGGAAGTTACTAGCCAACTGAACTATTCCTATCTCAACGATACTTGGCCAGAATTTCAAACCACTTTGCCCACCACAGAAAACATCTCTCGAATTATTTGGCAGCGACTTGCCCCCCATTTGCCCCTAGTCAACGTCAGACTATTTGAACATCCTGAACTCTGGACAGATTATCAAGGAAACAATATGGAAGCTACTTTAACCGTCAAAACTCACTTTAGCGCTGCTCATCGCCTGGCAATTCCGAGCCTAAGCTTTGAAGAAAATCAAGAAATTTATGGCAAGTGCGCACGACCAAATGGTCACGGACATAATTATCACTTAGAAGTTACCGTAGCGGGAGAAATTGATGCTCGCACAGGAATGCTCGTTGATCTGGGTGCTTTGCAAAAAGTAATTGATGAATATGTCGTTGAGCCTTTTGATCATACTTTCTTGAATAAGGATATTGCTTATTTTGCTGAGGTGGTACCGACAGCGGAAAATATTGCCGTCAGAATTGCTGATTTGTTGCGATCGCCCATTAAAGAAATTGGTGCGGAATTGGCTAAAATCAAGCTGATTGAAAGTCCCAATAATTCTTGCGAAATTAACTGTCGTACTACCCAATCCGAAGCCGAAATAGTTAATCAAGCAGCGGTAATGGCTTCCTAACCGAGGATTGTAGTTTGATTAAAATTAGAATTAAATAGTTGATTAAATCTGTAGGTTGATTCAACGGGAAATTAATTGAGATATCTTATTTGAACAGGAAATAAGGTATCTTTTTTTGATTAAGCTAAAAATACGACTTAATGTTGAGGAATCATTACTTTAATATAAAGGTGAAATTAAGATTAATCGACTACCTCAGGTCTATTAATACGAGATAATCTTCTTAATCTGCCGAAAATTAGCAATATATCCAATTAATCTCTATAATCTGACCTAGACCGACTACTATACTGTGAGAGGATATTTCGGGACTGTGTAATTATTGCTTTAGTAATCAGATCAACCTTCAAAGGTGTTTGGTACTATGAGCAAAAGTATAGTCATTATAATTAGGTCATAGCAGTAGCTGACTAATACTCATTTAAACAACAGGAGAGCATAAAATATGGAATCAAATACTCCAGAATTCCTTGAAACTCAAGAAACAACCACCGGTTTAAACAGCGAGTCCGCTGGTATGATTACCCCCAAACCAGCAAAAACTTTACCTGGAGATAGCGCGGTTCAGGAATACTTGAATATCGGCACCAGCTTCTTAACTCAAATCTTTGACATTCTTAAAAAAGTTGTAGATACTAATCAAAAACTTTTAGTTAATTTACTGCTGATTTTTCTAGGCATTATTGCCGTCAAAGTGACTTTAGCCATCATTTCCGCGATTAATGATATTCCTCTGTTGGCACCTACCTTTGAACTAGTAGGTTTAGGTTATACAGGCTGGTTTGTATATCGCTATTTGCTAACTAACTCTTCTCGCCAAGAGCTGGGTCAAGAATTTCAAGCTCTCAGAAATCAAGTTATGGGTAAGGAATAGCTAAGCAGCTAACCAAGTCAAATTAAGTACTCAAGTCTGATCTAAAGATACAGTACTGGCATAACTAAGATGAAATAGGGTGGGCAATGCTCACCCTGTTTTGTGTCTGAATTTTATATCTCGGTTTTATCCCTACGAAAAAGGGACATTCCCCATGGAGAACATCCCAAACAACTTGAGTTAAGTAGTAGAATTAATTACCTCAAATTATTCTAAAATTATTAAGCAAATTACTTAACAGTAACTTTAGCTCCAGCTTCTTCTAGCTTGGCTTTAGTTTCATCTGCATCTGCTTTAGGCACACCTTCTTTAAGAGCTTTAGGTGTAGATTCCACCATCTCTTTAGCTTCTTTGAGACCTAAGCCAGTAATGGTACGTACCACTTTAAGAATCGCGATCTTCTTATCAGCAGGTACTTCTTCCAGAATAACGTCAAATTCAGTTTTCTCTTCCGCAGCCTCAGCCACCGCACCTGGAGCAGCCATAACTACCCCAGCAGAAGCAGCAGCGCTGACGCCAAAAGTTTCTTCGATTTGAGAAACTAGCTCAGAAGCTTCTAAAAGACTTAGAGACTTCAACTTTTCGAGAATTTCATCAGTTGCAGCAGACATATTTTACTCCGTAGTTATAGATAGATAGTTGTTTGTAAAGATAGCTGTTTACTGTTCTTTTTCGGCAACAGCCTTAATACCTCTGGCAAGTCCACTGGGAACTTCTTTGATGCCCACAGCTAGCTTGGTTGCCAAAGCATTAATCGAGCCAGCAATTTTTGCGTACAGCTCATCTTTAGTAGGCAAGTCAGCTAACGCCTCAACCTGTGCTTTGGTTAAAGCTCGACCTTCCATTACGCCACCGCGTACTTCGGTCTTTTTAGTATCTTTCTGGAATCCTCTGTAGGCTTTGACCGCAGCACCAATCTCTTCTCCCGTCAGGAGAAAAGCGGTAGCAGTGCCTAAGAATTCTTCCATTGGCTGCCAGATTTCATCGCCACTAATGGCAATGTTCATCAGGGTATTTTTCGTAATCTTGCAGGTAGCACCACTAGGACGCAAGCGATTACGTAGATCAGTAATTTCTGCTACTGATAAACCCTCATAGTTAATGACGAAAGCCAATTGAGCATCACTAAGGCTTTCCTTGAGATCAGCTACTATTTCCTTTTTATTGGCGAGGGTTCTCCCCATTCTGTATCACCTCCGATTGAATTTGGATCTTCTTTTGGTTACTAACTACTCTGCTGTCTACAGAGTTAGTCATAACTACGGGTCTAACATGACAAAACCTCCAGCTTCTTGCCAGAGGTCGCCTAAATTTAAGACCATTCACTGCCAATCCCAAGGAATGGAGGTCTCAAACTAATAGACATTTACGGGGCGTACAAGCCCCCGAACGAATTCGGGGGACAGCCCCTTGACCTCGGCAGGAAATTAAGTGAATTAACACACCCACTGTCTTTGGCACTAGTCATTTAATGTTTGATATTTATTTGTCGTGTTTTGTGAGGAATTTTCGTTTAGGCTAGGCTAGTTAAACTTAAATCTTGTAAAGCACTAATATCAATCTGAATCGATGGACCCATCGAAGCGGAAACATAAATAGTACGCCAATAACGGCCTTTCGCCCCAGAAGGACGATTACGTTCAATGGTTTCCTGTAAAGCTTTGAGATTTACCAATAAATCTTCCGCTGAAAAAGACGCCTTACCAAACATAACATGAACGATGCCTGCTTTGTCAGCTCTAAATTCCAATTTACCAGCTTTAAAGGCTTCCACTGCTGATTGTAAATCCGTTGTAACCGTTCCCCCTTTGGGAGAAGGCATCAAACCCTTAGGGCCTAAAACACGACCTAATTTGGCTACCTTGGGCATCATATCAGGAGTTGCAATCAGGATATCGAAATCCATCATGCCTTTTTGAATATCTTCGATTAGTTCTTCTGAACCGTAAATTTCTGCTCCAGCCTCTTCAGCTTCTTTAACTTGTTCCCCACGAGCGATGACAGCAACTCTAACGGTTTGGCCTGTTCCTTTAGGGAGGCTAACGGTAGTTCTTAATTGTTGATCGGTATATTTGGGGTCGATACCGAGCTTGATGTGAGCTTCGGCAGTTTCATCAAATTTTGCTGTAGCGGTTTCTTTGAGTAAAGTCAACGCTTCAATAGGTTGATAGACTTGGTTTTGGTCTACTTTTTTAACTAGCTCGCGCATACGGCGAGACAATTTTTTTGCCATGATGTTCTCCTTGGGTCACTAGCGAAGCAAATTGCTTCTCCCCATTAAAGTACTGAATAATTTGGTTGATTTTGGATGGTTGAATCTGAATCGGATGCTAAATCAGCAAGATACACTGACTCGTTTATTCAGCGATCGTCACACCCATATTTCTTGCTGTCCCCGCCACGATTTTCATCGCTGCCTCAAGATCGTTGGCATTGAGGTCAGGCATTTTAGTTTGAGCAATTTCTTTGAGCTGATTTTGAGTGATGGTCGCAACTTTCTTCTTGTTGGGCTCACTCGACCCTGTTTCAATCCCTGCCGCTTTCTTGATTAAGACGGAAGCAGGAGGAGTTTTGAGAATAAAGGTAAAACTTCTGTCTTCAAATACAGAGATTTCTACAGGAATTACTAATCCGACTTTATCTGCTGTTTTGGCGTTATATTCTTTACAGAATGCCATGATGTTCACACCATGTTGACCCAAAGCAGGACCAACAGGTGGTGCAGGGTTAGCTTTACCCGCAGGTAGAGCTAGTTTAATTAAGGCTACGACTTTTCTAGGCATTCTTTTCTAGGCACTGTTTAGTTTTGTTTTTCGACTTGATTGAACTCCAATTCTACAGGAGTATCTCGCCCAAATATAGATAATAAAGCCTTAAGCTTACTTCTTTCTGGACTAACTTCAATTACTTCCCCTTCAAACTCTTTAAATGGGCCAGAGAGGACAGCAATTTTATCTCCAATTTCCATGTCAATTTTAATGACAGGCTCTTGTTCTTCAGCTTGCTTAAAGATTCGTTCTACTTCTGTACGGGATAGAGGCAATGGCTTGACGTGTCCTCGACCTCGACCGTAGCGACGCTTTTGCTCCGCTCCGACGAAGTTAATCACATTGGGGGTGTTTTTTACCACCTGCCAAGCATCGTCATCCATTAGCATCTTGACTAGAACATAACCAGGAAAAACTTTTTCGTCACTGGTATAGCGAGAGCCGTCCTTACGAATCTTGACACTAGGAGTTTGAGGAATTCTCACTTCCCTAATGCGATCGCTGATATCAAGAGTTTGAATCCGCATATCAATGTCGGTCTTGACACGCTTTTCACACCCAGAAGCTACTTGTACTGCATACCAACGGGGATTTCCCTTGGTTTTGACGTTTACCTGTACTTTTCCTGGCTGATCATCATCATCTCCAAACTGCTGATCATCATCTTCAAACTGCTGATCTTCTTCTGGTATGTCGGCGGTATTAGTCATAGTTCATAGTTTAAAACACTTTTCCTGCTCCCCAGGCAAAGAATTTATCAATCAGATAAATAATTGTTGATACTAGAATGACCATCAAAATTACGGCGGCTGATTCACTAATCAACTGTTGGCGAGAGGGCCAGACAACCTTACCTAATTCTTCCTTGGTCTCCATCGCAAAATCGGCAGCACTATTACTATTGCTCTCTACTGCTCCTTTGGTTGCGGTTTGTTCTTTGTTTACTATATCTTTTTTAGCCAAAACTATTGCCTCGCGCGAGTATTCGCTTTTTATAATTTAACGGTGACTGTCGTCGAAAAATACCAACCACTATTAATCAGCTTAACTCTTTAATAATTATTAAGTAAACAATGTGGTGAAATAATATAGTCAAAAATTGGCTTGCTTAAGGAGACTCTTGAATTATCAGCCAAAATAACCTCTTACGCGCCTTGAAGGACTTGAACCCTCGACATCCGGTTTTGGAGACCGACGTTCTACCAACTGAACTAAAGACGCATGCTGGCTTCGATTAAATTAAAATTAATAAATCAATCAATGAAGTCAAAGCCATACAAATTATACCGCATCATGGCATTTGTCCCAAGATAATTTCTGGGGGATTAGGCTATTTAATTGGACGATCAAAACGTTGTTTGATTCTGGTGGCTTTACCAATGCGATCGCGTAGATAATATAGTTTCGCCCGACGCACCTTACCACGACGTTCGACTATGATTTTATCGATCATGGGAGAGTGAAGCAGAAAGACTCTTTCGACTCCCACACCCTGGAAAACTTTACGTACAGTAATAGTTTCGTTGATGCCACCATTTTGTTTGGCGATTACAGTACCTTTATAGGGCTGCACACGCTCCTTATTTCCTTCTGTGATTCTCACCCCTACTTCGATCGTATCTCCCACATAAATCTTGGGAAGATCGGACTTAAGATGTTCGGATTCTATCGAACGTATAATTGCTTCGGCATTCATGGCTAGTATAAAAACTCACGATTTACCATCATAGCTTTTTTCTCAGCAATATTAAAGAACAACTTTAACAACTTTTGCCCCAGATTCACAAATTAGCCCCCAATTTAAGTCCAAAGGTATATTTGGTCAATCAAGCAGCATGACTTGTACAACTTCTCCTGCCGGGATTAATTTCTGACCAACAGGCACGATCGCCAATCCATTAGTTCGTGCCAGATTGATTAAATTCCCCGAACTGTGGCTACCCCCTGCTAAAGCAAATTCATACTTACCATCAGTTAAAGATAATTGTCCCCAGAGATAAGTTTCCCTGGTGCCTCCTGCTCGCAAATCGTTACGGGTCGTGGCATTAACAAAGTGTGGTTTGAAGTTTGTTTGTCCAGAAAGCTTCTTGATGCCAGGTTGCACAAAACGCCAGCAGCTCACCAGAGCTGATACAGGATTACCTGGAATGCCGAAATATAGACGATTGTTGTCCGCAAAAGTAGCTACAGTCAATGGTTTACCTGGCTTTACCGCTACGCTACGGATGTGCAGCGTCCCGCCTAATTCGGTCAAAATCCGATCTACATAGTCATAGTCCCCCACAGAAACGCCCCCAGTGGATAGCACCAGATCTGCTGAGGTAATGGCTTGGGCGATCGCTTTGGTTAATGCTTCTGGGCGATCTGGAATAATTCCCAACTTAATGGGGATGCCGCCATTCTGTGCCACAAAACTAGCCAAGGCATATTGATTAGAATCGACAATTTGTCCTGGCTGCAAAGACTGTTCTGGAGTGACTAATTCATCTCCCGTGGAGAGGATCGCTACCCGAGGACGACGAAAAACTGCTAACTGGCTACATTGAGCAGTGGCTAACACGGCGATTTCTGCGGCACCAATTCTGATTCCTGGCTCTAGTAAAGACGTTCCTGCTTGGTAAAAAGCCCCTTGATGGCGCACAAATTCTTGGAATTCTGGTGCTTGTTGAATGGTAATGCAATTGCCTTCCCGTTGAGTATTTTCCTGAATCACAATGGTGTCTGTCCCTGGGGGCAGCATTGCTCCCGTGAAGATGCGGGCAGCTTGTCCTGATTTGATCTCAGTTTGTGGGCGCTTACCTGCGGCAATTTCCATCACCACTGACAAACTCACTGGATGTTCTAGGCTACAGTTGCCTACGTCTTGATAGCGCACTGCGTAACCATCCATCGCTGAATTATCCCAATGAGGAATATCGAGTTCCCCTACCACCGACTGGGCTAAGATACGTCCGTTAGCAGCTTCTAGATCGACTATTTCTAGATCTTGGTTAGAATCTAGACTTCTAACTAAATTGAGAATGATGGATTCGGCTTCTTTAACTGACAACATATTTGTTTGTAGTTGTGTAAATAAATTTCCTAGTTGAGATTGGGAAAAGGGAAAAGGGAAAAGGGAAAAGGGAAAAGGGAAAGGAGCAAAAGTTAGAATAGTAGTCTACTGACAGCTTCAAGTTTAGAGCTAAAAACCCACCATATAATTACTTTTACGAGAATCAAACCTACAGATCATGTATGACGATTACAAATCTGAGTCTAATTTAAGAAGATATCCTAAAGTTCCTATGGATCGGCGAGTGGGAGCATTTGCGATCGACTTTTTGAGTGTCTGGTTTATTAGTGCTTTTTTTGGGGCTAATCCTTTTGTCCAGTGGTTTGTCTTTTTGTCCGTCTGGATCATTTTCAGGGTAGTCATTGCTGAGAAAAACCAAGGTCAAAGCTTGGGACGTTGGGCATTAGATACCCAGGTGATCGATCCCCGCTTGGCTCGCTTACCAGACCTGATGGCGTTAGGAAAACGAGAACTGATTCTAGGGGTGGGGGCAGCCTTAGCAGTTACAGGGCTGGAAATCAATGTCCGCAACGGTTTGTCGATGTTGTTACTCCTGGCTCCAGTGCTGATCGATTGTTCTCTAGCTTTTTTAGATGACGAGAATAATTTAGCTTTTCATGATCGGATCGCTAATACTTTAACAATTCAAACAGAGCGAGGCTTTTCTCTCGATTTAAGACTAAAAAAAATATTTGGTCAAATCCAGCGGAATATGCGAAGATAGTAAGCTGCGTGTCAATGTGAGCACACACCCAAGTAATTCTGAGCAAAAGTTATGGCAAGCAAGAAAGGCGTTCGTATCGTTATTACGTTGGAATGTACCGAGTGTCGGACAAACACCGATAAGCGTTCCCCAGGGGTATCTCGTTATACCACTATGAAAAACCGTCGCAATACCACCGGCAGAATGGAACTCAAGAAATTCTGTACCCATTGCAACTCCCACACTGTCCACAAAGAAATCAAGTAGTATTTAATATTAAATTAATCTCCAATCATGGCATATTATCGTAAGCGTCTTTCCCCCATTAAACCTAGCGATCCTATCGACTACAAAGATATTGAGTTGCTCCGCAAATTCATTACGGAAAGAGGAAAAATTCTACCCCGTCGCATTACTGGTTTAACCGCTCAACAGCAGCGAGATTTGACGGTAGCTGTTAAAAGAGCTAGAGCGATCGCCCTATTACCATTTGTCAATGCTGAAGGTTAAATCAAACACTGTTTTTATAGTTTGGTGGAGATAATCCCCAGTGAAAAGTAAACTGTAAGATAATAGTTGTAAGCAATCGAGTACAAAGCTGGTGGAACAAGGAAAGCTGATTGAATTCAGAGTGCAAGGAGAACGTCGTCTTGCAGTTGCCGACAGACCAGAAGGAAAAAAAGATTGGATTGTAATTGATGGAGGGGGACAGTCCCATAAGGTGCGCCCCCAAAGAGTTGATTACACTGTCGAAGGTACCTATGAGTCCTCGGAAATTAATAGTTTTCTGACAGAGGTTGAGTCTTATTTAGACCCTAGCAGCTTAGAATTGGCTTGGGAAATGCTAGTTGAAGATAATGATACTGTCACCCCACAGCAAATGGCAGAATTGTTATTCTCTGAGCAAAGCCCCGTGGCTTGTTATGCGGCTCATTGTCTTCTGAGTCAAGATAAAATTTATTTTAAGCAAAAAGCTGAGCATTACGAACCTCGTCCCGCCCCTCAGGTAGAAGAGATTAAACATCAGCTTGAAGTGCAAGCCGAGAAAGAGCAGGAAAAAACTCAGTTTATCCTCCATCTGCAACAGGCACTAGCAGGAGCAGAGATCCACTGGAGTGATAGCGATCGCCTAAAATTAGAAGCGATCGAGAAAGTGGTTCTGCAAAGTAACGGTACTTCTAAACAAGCCCAAGAAATACTCAAGGAAGCAGGTAGAAATTGTGATCCTCAAAGCGCTTGGCAATTACTAGTAGATTTGGGATGGTGGAGTAAGCACGAAAATCTATTTTTACTCCGTAGTGCTTATCCAACAACATTTTCTAAAAAGGTGCTTGATGTGGCGCAACCCCTCCTTCAATCTGACCCTGCCGAAGCTAACGATGACCGTTTAGATCTAACTCATCTCAAAGTTTGTACCATTGATGATGAGAGCACCACAGAGATTGATGATGGTTTGAGCGTGGAATATCTCGCCAATGGTCTAGCTAAAATCTGGATTCATATTGCCGATCCAACTCGCATCGTTGAACCAGGAGATGAATTAGACTTAGAAGCCCGTCGTCGTAGCACCAGTCTTTATTTACCGACGGGAATGGTTCCCATGTTTCCGCCCGAATTAGCTACAGGGCCCATGAGTCTGATACAAGGTCAGGTCTGCTCTGCTCTTAGTTTTGGGGTAATTCTCGACGAGTCGGGAGGGATTCAAGAGTACGAAATACATGCTAGTTTGATCAAGCCTACCTACCGTCTGACCTACGATGATGTAGACGAAATGTTGCAGTTGGGAGTGCAAAATGAACCTGAAATTGCCGATCTAGCAAAAAATTCTTACCTCAGAAGAAGTTGGCGCAAAGACCAAGGAGCAATTCAGATCAAAATGCCTGAGTCGGTAATTAAAGTCAAAGATAACGAAGAAGTGACTATTGAACTGATCGATAGTTCTCCTTCTCGTCAGCTAGTTGCCGAAATGATGATCTTGGCTGGTCAAATTGGCGGACAATATGGCACGGAGCATAATTTACCGCTGCCCTATAGAGGTCAACCCCAACCAGAATTACCCCCCGAAGAAGAGTTACTGCAATTACCCCCAGGGCCTACCCGTTTTTGCGCTATCCGGAGCTGTATGCCTCGGAGCGAAATGAGTATGTCCCCGATTCGCCACGCCAGTTTGGGCTTAGACAGCTATGTCCAGGTCACATCCCCCATCCGTCGCTACACAGACTTACTGTCCCATTTCCAAATCAAAGCTCACCTCAAAGGAGAGGAATTACCCTTCTCCCGCGAAGAACTACAAGAAATTGTCTATAGCGTTAGTAGCTCATCCTATGAAGCAACCTTGGTGGAGCGTCAAACCAATCGTTATTGGGGATTGGAATATTTGCGACGTAACTCTCAATGTATCTGGGATGTACTGGTTTTACGCTGGCTGAGGGAAGACGAAGACCTCGGCTTGATTCTCATTGAAGACCTGGGGATGGAATTACCCCATCGCTTTGATCGCCCTGTGACTTTAGGGGAGAGGATGGAAATGCAGGTGACCCATGCCGATCCTCAACGAGATGAAGTCCGATTGAGAGAAATAAGTGAGGCAGAAATTCAGGCAACTTCTTCTTCTTCTTAATCGAATTAATCGAAATTTTTTTCTGACGCGACCAGTTTAGCGGCGATCGCCCCACCAATAAAACCAAAGAGATGTCCCTGCCAAGAAACTCCCATCTGACTGGGAAATACTCCAGCAATAAATCCCCCATAGGCAATTGCTACCAAAATCGAAAGGGCAATGGAGGGGAAATTTTTCTGAAAATAGCCTCTTAAGAGCAGAAAACCTAAATAACCATAAATGAGGATGCTCGCACCAATATGAACTGACTGGGGAGAACCAAAGAGCCATACTCCCGCTCCACCAACGAGGGCACTCATAATCGAAGCGAGATAAAAATCACTAGTGTCTTGGATCATGGTTAACCATCCCAAGGTAATAAACGGGATCGTATTGGCTATTAAATGAGGAAAGCCACCGTGGAGAAACGGCGCCAAAACAAGCCCCCGTAAACCAATGATGCTGTGAGGCTGGATACCATAATTGTCTAAACTGCCATGAAAGATCAACTGGTCAGCAATTTCAACCACCCAGAAAATAGTAACGGCAACAATTAAAATTTTAAATTCTTTCAAAACTGTGTTCCGCTTTGAGGGTTTTCGATAGTAGCAACTCATAACTAATTAAATTGTAAATTATTTACCGGGGGGACTGCTGAAATTCAACTAAGCTTCAACAGTATTGATTTCAGAGTGATTTAGTAATTCTTGATCTATAATCTAAGCTGAAAAATATAGGCGCTCAAAGCTGATCGATTATGACCAATGGTCAGAGCAGGCTCCGTGCTTGTAGCGCGGAGTAATCTCTGACTAGTGAGTTTCTGGGTTCAGAAAATTTTTCTCAAGCTTTCCTCAGAGCGATCGCAATAACAAATAAACTGCTCAATTATGGATACGTTTAGGCTACTTTGTCGAGTCGCAAACATAATTCCCCAAACTTGGTATTCAAAAAATGGGGTGAAAGAATTATGATAGATATCAATGCCATCTGTTAAAAGGTTTCAATCGTTCTTTAGACGTACAAACCTCAAGAGAAAATAAATAGCAAACAAAAATTATTAATTATAGAGAGAGACTATATTCTCTAGCTGTAAAACATCTTCAAATTAGGAGAAATTAAAATCAATGAAGAGATTCGTCAGCATTGTAGCTGCCTTATTATTAGTTGTGGGGGTTTGGGGATTTGCTCCCGCAGCCCATGCCAGTGAAACAGGATTATTTACTATCCAGCCTTCAACACTTTTGGCTCGTGTCAATACGTCAGATGCGAAACGTCAGGAATTAATTAAGGGTAAATTAGACCTGAACAATAGTGATGTTCGAGAATTTCGCAAACTCAAAGGATTTTATCCAGATCTTGCTAGCAAAATTATTCAAAATGCTCCCTACAACTCGGTAGAAGATGTCTTGGATATTCCTGGATTAAGTCCTAGTCAATCTGAACGCTTACGAGCTAGCTTGGATGAGTTTTTCATCACTGATGTGGAAGCTTCCATGAACGCTGGTGGCGATCGCTACAATCCTGGACTATATTAATAATCTTCTAGCTACTGATAGCTTTTTCAGTTTTTCAGTATATAACTTCTGATGACCACGTTTATTTGATTGAGCGTGGTTTTTTTAGCCCTATATGGCATGATGATCTCCAATTAAAAGTATGTCAAAATAACTACATTGATTTATCCTAAGTTTGATGTGATAGTGGTGGGCTCTGGGGCAGCAGGGCTTTATGGTGCTTTATGTCTACCTGACGATTTGAGCGTCGCTTTAGTCACTAAAGATGAGTTAAATACAGGGGCTAGCGATTGGGCTCAGGGTGGGATTGCTGCTGCTATCAGCTTGGAAGATTCTCCTCAGCTACATTTGGAAGATACCCTCAAGGCGGGGGCAGGGTTATGCGATCGCCATGCTGTTCAATTTTTAGTAGATCATGCTGCCAGTTCGATTAAATCATTGGTAGAGATGGGAGTGGCATTTGATCGTCACCAAAGTCAGTTGGCTATGACCCTAGAAGCAGCCCATTCCCGACCCAGAGTACTTCATGCGGCGGACACGACAGGCAGGGCGATCGTCGCCACTCTAGCCCAACAGGTATTACAAAAACATAATATTCAAGTACTCTCTCAAGCATTTGCCCTCAAACTTTGGCTTAATGCTCACCAGGAATGCCAGGGGATCAGCATTTTAAAAGATCATCAGGTGACCTGGCTGCAAGCAGGGGCGGTCATTTTAGCAACAGGGGGCGGGGGACAGGTATTTTCCCAAACTACTAATCCTGAAGTGAGTACCGGGGATGGAGTGGCGATCGCCTGGCGTAGTGGAGCCACCATTCGAGACCCAGAGTTTGTGCAGTTCCATCCCACTGCTTTAACCATACCAAACGCACCAAGATTTTTAATTAGTGAAGCGGTGCGGGGAGAAGGGGCACACTTAATTGACCACAGTGGCAGGCGTTTTGCTTTTGATTACCATCCTGATGGCGAGTTAGCTCCCAGAGACATAGTTAGCCGAGCTATTTTTAACCATCTACAAAAGACAGGAGCTAGCCATGTTTTCCTCGATCTCCAAGCTATTGCCCCAGAACGTATCCGTTATCGTTTTCCCAATATTATCCGTGTCTGTCAACATTGGAATGTAGATATTTTCACCAAGCCCATTCCTGTAACCCCTGCCGCCCACTATTGGATGGGAGGAATTACCGTTGATACCATGAACCAAACCTCGATTCCTGGGCTATATGCCGTGGGGGAAACTGCTAGCACTGGAGTCCATGGGGCAAATCGTCTAGCAAGCAATTCTTTGTTAGAGTGTGTTGTCTATGCCTCTCAACTGGCAAAATTACAGCCCCATCCCCTCTCAAACTTTGATGCCCCAGCAATTCAACCAATCTTCCCTGACTGGTCAGAGGAAATCAAGCTAGTAACTGCCATTCGGAATCAATTACCCGAATTAATGTGGCAAAGTGCAGGAATCTGCCGTACCGCAGATACTCTGAACCAGGCGATCGCTCAAGTCACAGATTGGCGATCGCAAATGCAAAATTTAACCTTCCATCACTATGTAGCTGGTTTATCACCAGCACAACAGTTTAAACTACCTAACAAGCTAGCTGCATCTCAGCTTAAGCTATATGCCGAAACCGTAAATCTGCTTGATATCGGTTATTTAATTCTCCAAAGTGCCGCATTTCGTACCGAAAGTCGTGGAGGTCACTATCGCGAAGATTATCCCCAGACTTCAGATGACTGGCAGGGACACACAATGATTCAAGGAGAACAGTGGAGCAGATCTTGATTACCTACAATCTCCTGACATCCTAAAATATCCAAAACGGTTAACATTTAACGCCTTCTTCTGATACTACGGCGGTGGACGGCGCGATCGTGTAGTCGTTCTAAAATTACTAAAGCATAGAAGTAGGTGATCACCCCAGCAATCATCCCCACCACGAAACTTCCTGTAAGTAAGGTGATGGCAAATATAGAACCTAGTTCTTTAAAAGCAGCAAAAGACTCAATATTGAGGGGCGGTAATGTGGTATCTTCAGTTCCCAACAAAAGCTTGCCAATTTTATAGTTAAAAATATACAGCGGTACAGAAGTTAGAGGATTGCTGATCCAGGTTGCTGCTAATGCTGCGACTTTGCTCCCCCGAACAATTGTCGCCAGTAAGAATGCCAACAGACTTTGCATCCCAAAGAAGGGAAAGCAGCCGGTAAAAACTCCCACTGCCAGTCCCTTCGCTACCACTTCTGGTTTATCTCGCAACCTCAGCAGCTTGAGATAGACCAATCGAATCTGTCTCCCTAAACCAGCCCGACGAGACCTGGGATATTTATGTTGATCTTTACGGCTTCTACGCACTTCTACGCACTTCTAGGCAATGGAGGTCTTAAAATACTCGGACTAGTCTTACTACTTGGCTGCCCCGTCTTTAATATTGACTCGATGAGTAATCATCGTCATGCCATCTCCCCGAACTAAAATGGCGGAAAGCCAATTACTCTCAGGCTTGGAAGGAGCTGTTGCCACTTTATAGATCCCGCCTGCTGCTAGTGGTTCTAATTCTAGGGAGGCAGAGTTAAGATATAGATTAGCCGCAGTTTTCTCTTCCTGAACTGCCCCCAACAACACCTGATTTCCTAAAGGTTCATCAACAATTAAGTCAAAATTATATTTTTCCCCGGTGGTTACGCTATCAGGTGCCACAACTTTAACCTGGGGCGGGTTATCTCCAGACGTTAACTGAGATTGTTCGGTCAATATTTCCTGGCGCACTAATTTTTGTCCCTGAAAATATTGGCGAGATCTGATGGTTGAATTCAGCCGCTCTTGTCTCCCCTCCTGGTTTTGAATTCCTCTAATAGTAGTCAGGGTTTCCGCTACCAATTCATTTCCTGATGCCGACCAAGATTCGATTTCGGTGGTGTATTTTAGCTGAGGATAATTTTTCCACATTTTAGTGAGTGCCTTACTCAGCTCCCCAGTGGTTAAGCCATCTGAATTTCTAAAGTCCTTGCTATAGTAACCGATCACTCCGTTGAGATCTTGATTGTTAGCCGCCTTTTCAATGCTGGCAATCACTGTTGTCAATTCTTCGGGAGCTGTAGCGGCATTTTCTCCCTGCGCATTATTGGTCATGCAGCCCATGATACCTAGGTTTAGCAATAAGATGATGGCAAATTTTTTCATGTGTTTATTGGTGTTGAACTTATCGTTTACATTTAACTACAAACTTAATTTCAAGAGACAGGTTTTTGACGGGCTAAGTCTCTGCTGTCATTCTCTTTCAGCCTTTTATCAATTATTCTTTACACAAATTTTGACCCAATTCTCCAAAAAAGGGTTCACAATGGAAGAGTACAAAAAGTAAAAAACTCGAAAAGGTTTTTACCAATTATATAGTTTTTAACAACTACATAATTAATACAAATAATCCGAAATCAAAATCTCAAGCTCTAGAACAAACTGCTCTGATCAGGAGTTGTATCTAGTTATGTCTGAGATTACACCTTAATCTCTTCTCTATTTCCCCCCATACATGAATGAAAGCCATTGTAGCAAACGTCCTCTTTGGTGGTATTTTCGGCTGTCTTAGCTGTAGCAATTCCACTCAAGCAGCTCCAACTCCCGTTAAACGAGAACCGACTTCTTCAAAGCAGGTAGTGTCTCTTCAGCGATCGGCTAAATCTAGCGTACCCATAATTCCTCAAGTTTTTGAGGCGATCGATAATGTTTTAACTATTAATGATTCCCATAGCAAGCTGCATAGTTTTAATTCTTTTGCTAACTATTCCTTCGGTAAAGGTTACCCCCAATGGTTGGAACACGCTACTTCCTCTAAGATTAATCTTCCTCTACAGACTAATTATTACTTCCCCCAAATAGCTCCTGAAACTGATTGTGGGATTGATGGAGGGGTTGATGGTGAGATTGATGTTTGCCAGACCCCAAAACAAAGAATCAGACAATTATTATCTGCCCCTCAGCAGATCTATGTCCATAAAATCAATCAGGCAGAATTGGCCTTGGGTTGGCAACAAACTTTTTGGCCCAGCGACAATCAACATAAATATTGGGGGATAACTACCGTTGAACATTGGGATAAAAATTGGAGCAGGAGCGACGCTCAGCTAGTAAAACCAGGGCAGCTAAACTATATCGATGCTTCCCCTGCATTAGCTTTAGGCACTTCTAGCTTCACTTTTTCGGGAGGAGGAGACTACAATCTAGCGAAGCCAGTTGGGCTGGATGCCGTTCTGGAGAACCTCCAGGAATTTGAAAATTTTCGTGGCGGTATTACTTTTCATCATGGTGTGGCACAGCAGTTAACCATGGGAGTTGGTCTTGTTTATGAACATACTTTAGTTGGTTTTACCCAGGTAAGCTATAACAGCGATATTTTACCGATCAAGACTACTATTTCTCTTTTAGCTAAAGAATCTGGGGTAAATATCCATTCCCATATTCGTTTGCAACCTGCGCCAAATTTTGTAGCAAATTTTTATAGCGATGCCCAAAGGCAAAAGTTTGATGCGAATTGGGGCATCTATCCTGGTTTAACTTTAATTGCTAAAGCAAACAGTAGAACAAAATCTTATAGCACGGGTATTAGAGTTGCAGTCCACAACGATTTTCTGTCCCTCTCTGCCACCGCAGCTTTAGACAATCAGCAAAATTTACAGTGGCAACTAAATTCTCAGATTGGCCCCTTAAAGTTTTCTCATAGCAGTAATCAATATCAAAGCAATTCAGAACTCAGCAGTCAACTGTTCCATGACAATGATTTGGATCTTCAATGCTCGGCTTTTGTGAGACATCAGACTGTTTTAGGTAACAAAGAACAGCGAGAGTTTATGGTTTTGGGGGCACGAATCCATTCCCAAACTCAAATTAGTCAGAATCAATATCAGTGGGACTTTGATTTAGGTTATGGATCTAGTTCTCATGGTAATGGTTTAATTGCCAACGCTCAGATAGCTCTGCAACCTGATTTATTTTTAAAATTAGGCTATCAAGAAATAGCTCCCATGTCAGACGATACCAAAATCAAGCTTCAATTAAGTTCAAATCGATTTTAAATTATAAGTTTGAATATCTGGCGCAATACTTTCTGAAGCATTTTATATAACAAACCATGACGCTAACCGATTGATTGTGCGATCGGATAAATAAGATTACTATTTATTAAGGTTTGCAAATAAAAATTTAGAGGAAATAAAATTTATGCCTTATACAGAAGAAGAAGGTGGAATATTAAATAATTTTGCTCGGGAGCCCCAAATGTATACAGCAGAAGAGCCAAATTCATCTGAAAAGCGCAGCTATATAATCTTTGGTGTACTTGCCTTTGCCCTAATTGGCGGAGTCGTGGCAGTTGCAGTCTATGCTTCAACAGTAGGTTAAGATTTTAAACATTTAGTTTCATTTAATTTAAACTGACTCGATAAAAATCATGCCCCATGGGTAAATAAATTAGCCTGGGGTGTTTCTCTTTGCTAGAGCATAAATGAATAGACAGCACAAATATCAAAAAAAGTTTCAATAAAGTTAATTTTATCAAGGTAATTAAGCAAAAATGTTTAAGTCGTTCTGCGCTGGATTATTAATTGTTTTAAGTTTGGTAATCACTAGTTGTGACCCAGGGGTAACTGGCTTACAAAGCTATGTTAATACTAGCAAGGGATATGAGTTTCTCTATCCCAATGGTTGGATACCGATTAATCTAGGAACTTCTGCTAGAAAAACTGTTGATGTTGTTTTTCGCGATTTAGTGGAAAGGACTGAAAACCTTAGCGTCATTATCAATGACGTTCCTGATGGGAAAACTTTGGAGGATTTGGGTAGTCCCTCTGAGGTTGGCTATCGCCTACTTAAAGTAATCAATAATACTCCTGAAGGAGAAAGAGAAGCCGAATTTATTCGCGCTGAAGCGAGGGAAAATAAAGACAAGAAATACTATCTACTAGAATATGAAGAAGATTTACCAGAACAGGGAGCGAGACACAATATTGCTAGTGTGGCGGTGAGTCGCGGCAAGATTTTTACATTTAATTTATCAACTCCAGAAAAACGCTGGGACACAGTCAAAGATAGTTTTGAAGTTGCAGTTAAATCCTTCACTGTGCGTTAATCCTTCACTTGTTGTTATGAGTGTGAATAACCTCTCTCCTCGTTTTGTGTTAGCTTCTGCTTCTCCTGCCCGCCTAAAGTTGCTCAGGATGGTAGGGATTGAGCCAATTGTCTGCAAGAGCGATTTTGATGAAGATCTGATTCAGTTAGAAGATGCTGCCGAATTAGTTCACACCTTAGCTAAATGCAAAGCAGAAACCGTAGCACCAAAGTTCAAGGGAGCTTTAGTCTTAGGTTGTGATTCAGTATTGACCGTCAATAATCGCATTTATGGCAAGCCAGAATCTCCTCAAATAGCGATCGCCCGTTGGCGAGGCATGCGGGGAAAAATGGGCAAGATTTATACGGGTCATGCTTTAGTGGACTTGGCGCAGCAGCGGCAGATTGTTCGCTGTGGTGTTACTCAGGTTTATTTTGCGAATATTAGCGATCGCACCATTGAGGCTTATGTGGCTACGGGGGAACCACTAAACTGCGCGGGTAGTTTTGCCCTGGAAGGAAAAGGTGGGATGTTTGTGGAGAAGATTGAAGGTTGCCACAGTAATGTGATTGGCTTAAGCTTGCCCCTACTGTATCAAATGCTGGAAGCCTTGGGCTACAATGTCACAAATTTCTGGAATTAAGTTTCTGGAATTAAATTTCTGGAATTAAATTTCTGGAATTAAATTTCTGGCATTGAGTAATCAGACCTAACTATGAATCCTAACCAGCCTCTAACGGCTAAATCATTAGCGCAGGAAATTTTTCAGACCCTGAACATCGCCATCAGCGAAACAGCAGAAATTGAGGTCACTACCTACGTTGATAGCTGGGATTTAGATCATTTAGAGCGATCAGCCTCCACCAGTCGCTTTCATACTCACATCAACCTCCTCAACCAAACCGTTGAACATGAAGTTGATCTTAAATTGATTGACAATCCTGCCTATGGCGAATTACAACGATGGCATATTGAGCAAGTATGCCAAAGACAAGACTCTTTAATCAATAACTTAGCTAGCTTAGAACAGATGCGTCAGATTGTGATCAATCAGGATTGCATTTAAATTTTGACTATTTGAGTAGTTATGGGCTGGTTGCTCGATTAGATATGACAGATATGACCTCTTGAAGATTAAAACTGATGACCTCCAGCGAAGATTTCAAACAAGCAATTAGATCGGGCAATATTAGCGAGGCGTTTCTCGTCGCCATGAGCAACGCACCAGAGTTAAACATCACTACCAAAATAGTGACCGCCGAGGGACAAAAGATCGATGGACATGACGGTCAAATGGACAACTATCTCCATACTCATATCAATTTGATTGAAGGAAAAGTTGAAAATGAGATTGGAGAGAAACTAACAGGCGATCGCTATTCGGAAATTAAGCAATTTCATACCCAACAGGTAACTCAAGGGCACCAAACCATTCAGCACAATCTAATTAGTCTGCAAAAGATGTTTCAACTCATGTCATCTTTTCAGCAGCAGCAGGGAGCGGAACACTCAAGCTGGGTGGACATTGCCGCCAGTGTAGCTCAAGAATCTTTACCCACCCAACCCCAAGGAAGCAAGCTTTATGGCAATCGACCCAATACCTTAGAAGCCAGTAAAATACCTCAACCCCAGAGAGCAAATCATACCTTAGGGCAAATCAGCGAGGTTAATCCTGAACCTCAATTACCTTCCTTTGATGCGGAAGACGATCAGATGGTCAATGCTCTGTTATCTTTAACGGATATAGATGATGTGCCAGAATCAGCAGAAGAGTTAGCAGCTCGTATCAATCAGCCAGACTGGAGTGAATGGTTAGATGATGAGCCTGATGTCAAAACTGGGGTGTTTGATTTAAAAACTCTCAATATCAAAGAAGCCAAAGAAAATTGGCACAATTGGGAAGAACAAAACGAAGCGGTGGACACAGAAACTCCTGAGTCGTAATTTAACGTGATTGCGGTAAATACAAAATTAACTATTGGTGTTTGGGAAAAGGTAAAGGGGAAAGGGAAAAAGGTCTATTTTTCGTCACGACAATCAGCGCAATCCAGTTGATTTTCTAGAAATGTCTCAAAAATATCAATCGCCGAACATAAATTAATTTAGTTTTTTACTGTCCATTATTCATAAATGAATCAAAATCTGTTAGCTAATATTAGTACGGTGGAAGTCAGCACTGTGATTGTCGATGAGATTGTCGATGAAGTCTTTATTCCCTGGGAAGTTTACCAGTCTATTTATCATCTGTCTCGCTCTTATCTAGAACAATCAGCTATTGACCTGTCTTTATGGAATCGCTATCTACAATTACGCCGTCAACTGGAATTAGCTTATTGTTTATTGTTGGTGGATGCTAGTTCATCCCAATACAATCGTCTGCTGGTAGCCGAAGTCAAACGAGATCTCCCAATTCTCAGTCAGCAAAACGTCGATTGGGAGACGATTTCTACTAGATTACCAGAGCCAATTCCCAGTAGTCGCCATTCTCTAGCCAAGGTCAACCAGCTCCTAAAAGAACGGCAGTTTATTAATGTTTTACAGCAGTTAAACAAGCGGAAAACGGCTTTAGATCGGCGCGATCGCATTTTGCGCAATTCATCTCAGCCCCATAATCTTCATCATCTGAATATTACGGATACGACTTATGCCCAAACATCGTTGCAGCTCAATGGCAAAATTGTGAACCGCTATTCCCAGGCAATTTTAGGACGTAGCGATCGCAATTTATTATTACAACTTCACGAACAGTCAACCGCCACAGGGGAACAACAATGGCGTGGGTTGGTTAAATTTATGCTTTCTTTGGTTGCTAGACAGTAAGGATCGTGAAGCAGCAGCAATCTATAAAATTACCAAAAAACTTACCAGGTTTACCGCAAAGTAGTAATGATCTTTTAAACTCATGTATCCAGATTAAATCAACCAAAATCAGTCGTACCAACCCTGTTCCCTATCAGATTTGTTTTCGTTTGAATGCTCAATTGTTGGAGCAAATTCCCCACATTCAAGCCCATCAGACTAAATTAGCTTTATCCCCAACTAATTTGGCTAACCTCCGTCATTACGCCCTCTTAAACCTCTCTCCTAGACAGCAATCACCTTTTACTCAATCTGGTTTAACTTTTGCCACAGAATATTCCTTGGAGGACGATCAAGCCTCCGTTAGCTTATTGAAAAGTGTCATTGACATAGAAGGTAAAATATCCCAGCAAATTCAGCAAGAACTGCTGACCAACCCTCCCCTGCTGCATCAAATATCTCGGACTCATTACTGGCTCATTGCCGAAATCTTACTACAACTACCTCTCAAATCAAAAGCTTGGTATTCCTGGTTAATAGTCAGTTGCTTGGCGATCGCCATTATTCTAATTAACATTTCCATTTGGTATTTAATGCCGTTAAACTATCTCCCCAAACTTATAGTTTGTTTGAGTATCTTTTTTCTCTTAACTTTAGTAGCCAAAACCCTAATCACTAAGCAGCTTAAACCATGGATTATCGATCAATTACTCCAAGGAATATTAGCTAAAAATACAATGGGACGAAAATTAGGTCTGACTTTTCTCAGTTTCTTGCTTTAACGGATAATTCCATTAACAAAAAAAGCTGATAGCTAGTAGCTGATAGCTGATAGCCAGGGCGAAGCCCTTTACTCTTGATCGTACTTACCGAAGGATAAATATCTGGTTTTCCCTATTGAGGCATCCAGAACTATCTGCCAAACTATAGAAAGTTAGTCGAGGACATAAAACAACAGATGAACTTTTCTCTCTCTTCCGTTTACGATTGGTATCGCAACGCAATTCGCCATCCAAAATATCGTTGGTGGGTGATGCTGGGGACAATAATCTATCTTGTTAGTCCCATTGATATTGCACCAGACTTTATTCCCGTTTTAGGTCAGATAGATGATGTAATAGTGGCTGGCTTATTATTTACTGAATTATCACAAATGATGATTGCTAAACTGCAAACTCGTCAAGAAAACAACACCCCAACTACAGATACTAATACTGGAAATCCTGGCAAGGAAACTGTCGATATTGATGCCGAAACCGTAGTTACCAACTAGTATTTGATTAAAATTGATTGGCTTTATTTAAAATGCGTAATCCAATAGACTTTGGGTTACGTATTTTTCTTGATCTTCAGTTTAGCTAAAAACTAAGAACTAAGCACCTAAACAAAACGGACGGCTTTAATTTCTGAGGTGACCTCAGAAATCGCGTCCTCATTAATTACACATTTGCGAAGCTTATCCTTTAGGACTTGACTTGCTCTTTCCCCTTTTCCCTTTTCCCGATCTTAAACTAGGTAATTAATTTTGCATGACTATTTAAGAACTAAGAAGCAATCAAGTTAGAAATTAAGGCAAAAGAGATAAAACCATTGAGCATTAGCATGAGGGCAGCGACAAAAGCCGCCTTCGCCTCAGTCATGTTTAATATTTGAAGATAGCTTGCTTGTAAAGTGAGAGCACTATAAGAACAACCCACAAACAGGAGGGGAATAACCACGGATAGCAGAGAAATAGGGGCAAAACCAATGAATACTGCCGTCAAAGCCAAAGGAGCGATCGCTACTCCGCTGATGAAGATATGAGCAGCCAAACTACCTCGATGATGCCATAATTGCCGCAAGGTCATGGCGGTGCAAATTAAGCTAATAAACGGAATTAACCCCACGACAAATAGCTGCCACAAAGGAAGGGGAAAGGGCAAGCCGATCATCAAGGAGCTGCCGACAAAACAGCAAGCAGAGAGTATTCCATAAATACCCCCCACCTGCACTAACTGTTTATCTCCCAGGCGAGAAAATGCTGGCAAAAGTCCACCACTAGGATTGACCAAAGATAAGCCTAGAGTATTTAAAAAACTATAAGCCCAGCTTTCTTCACGGGATATTTTGCCATCACCCCCTAGTTCACTAACGTTTTGTTGGGCACGACGATAGGCATCGTAGTTTTTTTGCTGACGAAACAATTGTGCGGCTTGAGCTAAGTCACTGATGGCGGCGGTAACATTCTGGGACTCCTTGTAAGCCATGCCGCGATAATAGTGGGCTTGAGAATAACTTTTATCTTGGGCGATCGCCAAACTGTAAGATTCAATCGCTGGGTCGATATAGCCTAAACTGTAACGAGCTCGACCCTGATAGTAATAAGCTTTTGCTACCGTAGAATCGATTTTCAAGACTGCTTGGCAATCCTGTAAAACTTCCTGATTCTCGCCCAACTTGTAACGCATTTCGCATCTTTTGAGATAGGCATCGACAAATCGCGGATTTAGTTTGATTGCTTGGCTATAATCATTAATCGCTTGACGATAATCCTTTGCTTGAGTCCTTAACAAACCTCGAGCATAGTAATCCTGGTCGGTTATGGGGTTGTTGGTAGAAGATGTTTGCTGATTTTTGCGCGGCGTTGCGGGTTGCGATCGCGGAATATTGCGGTCGTAGCGAAGACGTTTGGTAGTGTCAGACAATACATCATAAGCTTGGGATATCAGCTTGAACTTTTCTGCTGAAACTGAGTCGTTGGGATTCAAGTCAGGATGATATTGACGAGCTAAACGACGAAAAGCCAGTTTGATTTCTTTGGGACTGGCATTTTGCGCTACACCCAAAATAAAGTAATAATTATCCTTGTTATTCTCCGCCCTTGCCATTAATTCTCTAATAAATTTCTGTTACCGCCTATGATTTTAATGTAAAACAATCAAATCGGCGGCATTGTTGGTGACAATTATTCGGTGACTCATCCATTGAGTATCTACTGCAATATTTTTCTGGGAGCCTAATCGCCATAGTCAAAGTTTTGCATTGCTATGATCATTATCAACATCATTGTAATCATATGCAATCGAAAGAAATATCAATAGCTACTATGGTAATCTTGATTGTAAATCAAACTAATCAACCCTAAAGGTTGATTTACAGCAGTAGATTTATTCCATTAGAATTTCTTATGGATACTATGCATAACTTGCTATACCTACTATAGTGTGAACACGTTTTTAACACTTATTGCTTATTTCCCAATTTCTATATTCGTTGAGTGATACCTCAAAAACTAGATAATTTTTTATGCAAACTTTTTTTATCGTCTGGGTTGGACAAGTCATATCTTTGTTAGGGACAAAACTGACAGAATTTGCTCTAGGGTTTTGGATTCTCGACCAGACATATCAAGATAATGGCACCATCACTCAATTTGCTCTCACGATCCTATTTATGTATTTGCCCAAGGTAATTATTTCCCCTTTAGCGGGGGTCTTAGTTGACCGCTGGAATCGTCGCTTTGCCATGATTATGAGTGATCTGGGCACAGGGCTAGTAACCATAGTCATTTTGTCCTTAGTGTGGACAGATAGTCTGGCGGTGTGGCAGATATACCTAGCTTTAATAGCTTCCTCTAGTCTCAATGCTTTTCAGCAACCTGCATATACTGCATCCATTGCGCAGCTAGTGCCAGCCAATAACCTCATCCGAGCTAATGGCATGGTGCAGGCTTCCTTCGCCATCGCTAAGATTGCTTCTCCTGCGATCGCGGGGATTTTAATGCATCAATTTGGCTTAAAAACAATTTTATGTATTGATACCATTACCTTTGGGATTGCGATTTTGACGTTAATTAGCGTTAAATTTCCTGATGTTAAGCGCTTTGATCGCAAAAGAGCCAAAGTAAAAGTGCTCAATCAAGTTGTTGCGGATGCAGTGGCGGGCTGGAACTATATTGTGCTGCGACCAGGCTTAGTCCGTCTAGTTTGCTTTATTGCCATCAGCTATTTCACCATGGGGATGATTGAAGTGGTGCTGTGGCCACTGTTGTATCAACCAGGATCGACAACCCAACTGGGGTTTGTCCTGTCCGTTGGTGGCTGCGGGATGTTGGCGGGGAGCGTTTTGATGAGTTTATGGTCTGGGCCTCGTAACCGTGTGAAAGCAATTATCTATTTTGTGGGATTACAAGGATTGATCGTGCTCGTGGGCGGACTTAAAATTTCCCCTGCGGTCTTGGCATTGGGTATCTTCGGCTATTTATTTTCCCAGCCGATTATTGTTAGCTGTAATCAAGCGATCTGGCAAAGCAAAGTGCCCACTCGTCTTCAGGGTCGAGTTTTTGCTCTCCAGCAGACCCTAGAGCGATCGCTGGCAATCTGTGCCTACTTATTAGCAGGACCTTTGGTAGATAATGTCTTGAACCCCTTGATGGCAGAAGGAGGAATTGTCGCCCAGATGATTGGTAAGGTAATCAATACAGGAATGGGTCAGGGAGTCACTTTGCTGTTAGTAATCTTGGGCATCATTAACATCATGGTAGTGGCGATCGCCTATCGTGAACCCCGTTTGCGTTATTTAGAGCAAGAGCTACCCGACCGTAATCGGTTTGACCATAGCAATAGTAAAACTAAAACTGCTTAAGAGCTTCTAACTTCTAGCTTTTGTGAAGTACCTAAACAAAATTAATGACACACTTGACTTGCTCTTTCCCTTTTCCCTTTTCCCTTTTCCCGATCTTAACTATGTAATTAATTTTGCATGACTACTTAATTATCAGGGATTACTTAAACTCCTGACACCTTCATTAACTCTGCCACGGTGGAGCAGTGATTTTCCATTCCAAAACTAGCGGCGGTGACAGGATTGGTGTAGGTGAAGTGGCGATAATCGAGGGAAAAACGACTCCAATCATCCATCTGAATCCGAAACAGCTTGATAAAAATATTCGTCAGCCAGATATAGAGAGGAATGCGGAGATAGACTTTTTTGTTAAAATAATGAGCTAGGTCGGCGATCGCCTGATCCACAGAAATAGCAGGATTCCCTAATACCAAACAGGCTACTTCTCCTTTCTCTGTTGCGGGAGGAGTATAAGCAGGGTTTTCTACCAGATAACTAATGACGCGGGCAATATCTTGGGCATGGATAAAGTGAAAACTGCCATCTAGGCTAAACCAACGAATTAAACTCACCCATTTAGTCACGTCCGTCAGTCCTGCACTGAGATGAGAATAAGGTTTGTTTGCCTCACCACCAAAGACTAGGGTGGGAAAGACTGCGATGATTTTAGAGGCGATCGCCTGATGGGCTAGTTGCTCAAAACACTGGTACTTAGTGTGAATATAGTCATGACCCAAGTCCCTGGCGGGTAATAAGAGCTGATTATGGCGGTCTAAAATGCTGGCAGTGGAAAAATAAATAACTCGCTCACAGACTTGAGGATTGAGCAGGTTAATCAGAGATAAAGTCTTGACCACATTGACATCGTAGGTTTCCTCTTTTCCTCCCCAAGCAGTGGCTGCCAAAATTGCGATGTTCATGTCCTGGAGTAAATCGCC
>JBJOPG010000006.1:0-45336 GCA_046050865.1 Cyanobacteriota bacterium | reverse complement strand
AGCCGAGCGCAGATCCACCATTTCTACTTCGACGCCAGTTTTGGTAATCCCTTTGGCAATGGCTTGGCTCAGGCGATCGCTATAACCATAATCCGCGACGTAAAAAACCGCCACACTCTTTTCGGCTTTAGTTTGGTCATTGCTCCAGTTACGATAGCGATCCAGTAACTCCTGAAGGTTATAACGTAACAAAGGGCCATGTCCGTTGGCGACGAGATTAATTTCCCCAAGATTATCCATCCGTTTCATCGCCGAGAGTACGGAACGAGCATTAGGGCCCATTAAGCAATCATAATAGAAGCAATAGTCTTTCTCGATCGCTTTTAGATCTTCGTCGTAGGTCGCATCGCCACAATAGTGCAGACCAAAGGCATCGCAGGTAAACAAAATTCCCGACTTGTGGTCGTAGCTAAAGATGGTGTCTGGCCAGTGCAAGTTAGGAGCATTGACAAACTCAATGAGATGACCTTGACCGAGGTCGATAGTCTCGCCATTCTTAGCAATGATTTTCTCAAATGGTTGATGTACCAGATCTTCTAAAAACTGGATCGCCATCTTGGAAGCTACCACGATTGCCTGGGGGGCAAGAGCCAGAAAATCCTTAACCAGACCACTGTGATCGGGTTCGGTATGGCTAATAATTAAATAATCAATCTCTTGGGGGTTAATTAAACCCTGTAAAGCATCAAGGTATAGCTGCCGAAACTTGGCGTGGGAAGTATCCACCAAAGCTGTTTGCTCTCCACGGATCAAATAAGAGTTATAGGTAGTACCGTTTTGGAGACCGAATTCAATATCAAAGCGATCGCGATCCCAATCGAGAGAACGAATTGTCGTAGTATCAAAGCCGATGTCGGTAGTTTGGATAGTTAACCTGGGTTGGGTTTTAATTGGTGTTGCGACCATTGCCCCTCTCTATAATCAGTTTATTAATTTTTTTTACTTCTCTTTATTGTGCCATGAGTTTTAATTACGGCGTTGCTGATTACTGTTTCTGATTAATAATTACTCTCCAATGTTAAATTTTTAATGTTAAATCTTTGGCGTGATCCTGCAACTCTACTTTTTTTCGCCGTAATCTAAGAACTGAAAACCCACTTCAATTTGCTTTTCATGAGTCAATCAATTGTAGAGTTGGTAGATAATCTGCCCACAGATAATATTACGGTTAAAGTATTGAAGACAATTAAGACCTTTACCCCTGGTAAATGGGACAACTTAGTTGGTTTTGATAACACGATTACGGCAATTACGGGGGCAACAACTGCTCCAGAAATCACCAAAATTCGCGATCGCGCTTTAAAACTATACGACGATAAAAAGCAGGGATATCAAACCGCTGTCTGGTTATATCGCACCGTAGATAATACAGATCAAGGAATTGCCGCAGCGGCGATCGCTGATAAAATTGGCGATAAGTTTCGCTTTATTCCTTTCCTCGACAAAATTACCCCGAAAGCAGACTCCTTACAGAGTGTCGATCTCCGCATCAAACTGGTAACCGAATTAATTATTTTTAGTAAGCTCAATAACCTCAGTCTCAATCCTGCTCAATTTACCAGTGCCCTTAAAGAAAACTATCAAGATGAAGCTTTGCTGCGGATGGCAGCTTTGGTTTGCATTGACGGTATTTTGCCTCTCGGGGTGAACTTCGTTAGTAAAGTCAAACAAGATTTAGAAAAAAGAGACGATCTTAAAACCAATCCTGCTTATGAGGCGGTGGGCGAACTAATTCCCGTAGCTAACAAAGAAGAATTTATCGACCAAAGTTTTAATTCGGCAGGAGACTGGCTGGATAGCTTTAGTAAAACCCTGGGAGTTACCCCTGAAACCTTTGCCAAAAAACTCGGCGGTTTTATTGAGTTGGCTGATGGCAAATTAGATTTCCTGGCAGCTTTTCTCGATGGTTCCACCAATTTCTTTGAGCATACAGGCATCCAGACCGTCGCTCGGAGATTAATCACCGAAGCCGCCAAACAACCTTAACTATCTTTTGACTCTCAGGGGTAATACCAATTCGCCCCTGTTATTTGCCATTAACCATTTTGATCTCTAAGCAGATTTAATGTTGGTTACTTTCTCCACTAAGTTGATCACATCATGACGAGTTAACTTAGGTTTGCCGATGGCGATCGCATCTAGGGTACCTTTGGCTAAAACATAGGGAATTTGGCAGAAACTGAGAGCAGGACTACCTTTGGGTAAAGATTCGATATATAAACTAGCTTGCTTTAGCTGTTGGCGGGCATAATCCTGGACATCTCGGTTTGTCCAACCTTCAGGGATAAAGCTCACCCCTCGCTGGATATCTTCTTCTTGATTCCGCACAATATTAACTGCTTGTAAACCTCTGCCAAAGGCGATCGCGTATTGGCGATTAGTGATTGTGCCGTCGTACCAACTCCAAAGATCTGATAGTAATAAACCCACTGCCCCCGCGACGCTAAAGGTGTAGCGGTCTAGATCTGCTTTCGTAGTAATTGTCCAATTTTGTTCTGCCCAATACGCCATCCGATCCGCCATCGCTGCGGTGGCATCACAAATGCGGGGGGCGATGGTTTCAGGAGCAAGACTCGCCCATTCGCCAATACACAGACTAACCTCTGGTAAAACAGTACTGTATTCGGCTAAATCCACACTAATACGGAAATAGGACTTATGGTCGGTTATTTCCTGTAATCTGAGGCTAATACAGCGTAAAAGCTGGGCTTTTGTCTGGTTATCTAGGTTAGGAGTATCTTCAATTTCGTCGATCGCCCGCATACAAAGATAAGCTGATGCTACGGCATCTTGAAGCTTTTCAGGTAAACGAGCGATGGGAATGTAAAATGTTCTACTAGTTTGTTTTAGGGTTTCTAACGCCCGATCTCTTAAATCCATTAGCTTCGCTACTCCTCACGCTGACCAACAATCATCACAATTTCCGCTCTTAAATAGCATGAATGACAAATGACTTATGGAAAAGCATACACTAGAAACTTTAATTTCTCGGTGAGAGATGAGTTAATTTTTGAGTAATTTAATGAGTAAAACGGGCAATTTTGCTGCTAATCAATTGCTTAAGGTTCGGTTCTCCCGAAGAATAAGATTATGAGAAGATAATAAATCTAGTGAAATTTTTATCGGTATAAATTTTTTGAGCGCCATGTCTAATACCTACAGTGTTGCCATCAACCATCAGGGTTCAACCCAAACGATCCAAGTTGCTGAATCCCAAACTATTCTAGACGCAGCAACTAACGCAGGGATTGATCTTCCCTACTCTTGTAGTGCTGGAGTTTGCACCACCTGTGCTGCTCAAATTCTTTCAGGAGAAGTTGAACAAAGTGATGGGATGGGAGTATCTCCCGAATTGCAGGCAGAAGGCTATGTTCTGTTGTGTGTGGCATACCCCAGATCAGATATTAAGCTGGAATCTGGGAAAGAAGATATTGTTTACGCCAGACAATTTGGTAATCAGTAATTCCTGCTAAATCCGATTAGCAGAGGCTAGGGTTCAATATGAGTGCAGTTTGAGACACATTGCTGATTCTTACCAAGAAGCGTAGTCATTTATTAAGGGTTGCGATCGCGTAGATCTAAGCAGAAGTTGCTCTAGCTCAACTGTCTTCAGAAGCATCAGTTCTTGAGATTGGTTGTGGTCCTGGAAATGCGACAGTACCTTTTGCTCAATTTGGCTTTCTGATAACTTGCCTTGAGCCTAATTCAGACTTTTGTCAACTGATACAACGCCACTGTGCAGGCTATCCAAATGTTGAGATTTTAAATACGACATTTGAAGAATGGCAATTAAAGCAAGGTCAATTTGACGCGGTTTTATCTGCTAGCGCTTTTCATTGGATATCACCAGAGATTAAGTATGTT
Organism: Cyanobacteriota bacterium; assembly: GCA_046050865.1. GTDB lineage: Bacteria > Cyanobacteriota > Cyanobacteriia > Cyanobacteriales > Xenococcaceae > Waterburya. The sequence goes on along the minus strand of JBJOPG010000006.1, from coordinate 41,472 downwards.
AAAGCAGCAGAAGCTCTACATGACAATGGTCGTCTCATTCTGCTCTGGAACCTGACTCCTGAACCAACCTATGAAGTCTATGAAGCGATCAAGGAAGTTTATCAAATTCATGCGCCTTCACTTGTCCGCTATGAAGGTGTGGAAACTCAAGCGGAAATTTTGAAGGGATTTGGACAAGAAATTCAAGACTCTGGTTGCTTTAAAAATTTGGTGATGGAGCAAATCTTGTGCAATGTCACGTATAGTATCGATCAGTATCTCAACCTTTTAAGCACACTTCGTAGACTGAAGCCGCAGGCAAAAGATGTACTATTTTCTGGATTACGGGAAAAGTTGAAGCCGTTTGGCGATCAAATTGAACTTTCTTTTCTATCTGCGGTTCACGTTGCAAAAAAACAAATGAAATGTTGAATTCGTAACGTGATGGCGTGGCATAACGCATTATCTTGCGAGAGTATGATGCAAGGAAGGCAGACCGCATAGAGTCTAATACACTGACTATCGAAATTCATCATGATGAACAGATACTGATTCGAGCTTCATTGCGAGATTGACAACTTGTGCTGTTTTTTGATGATATCGCCCAACAGAGCCACTAACGTTAAAATTTAAAAGTAGAGTTAAAACGAGGTTAAGTCGATGGCAGTTCGTCAAAGACGTTACAGCAAAGAAGAGTTAGCTCAACGTGGGCAAGCGCTCTATGAATCCAGCATTCAGCAGCAGGTCGAGGCGGGAAATGAGGGCAAGATTGTGGCGATCGACATTGAAACTGGAGCCTTTGAGGTCGATGAAAATGTCGTACCCGCAACTAATCGTTTGTTTGAGCAATACCCCGCAGCTCAGCCCTGGGTGATTAGAATTGGGCATCGTGCCGTTGATCACTTTGGGGCAAAAAGTCTTAAGGGAAATCCATGATTTTCGGCGTAGTAAATTTACGACGAGAAGCAACACTTCCCCTTGTTGTTAGTAACATAAATAAACAGCAGAAAGTGATTGATACCGTTATCGATACAGGATTTAGCGGATTCCTAACTTTGCCATCTTCAATTATTACTACGCTGGATTTACCTTGGAGTGCCTCAGATATTGTTACGTTGGGGGATGGGAGTGAAACCCTGTTCGACTTATACACTGCGAATGTAATTTGGGATGGGCATTACCGCGAGATTTATATCGCCGAATCAGAAACGGAACCCTTGCTAGGAATGGCATTGCTTTACGGATATCGATTGCAGGTTGATAATGTTGAGGGCGGTATCGTCAAAATTGAAGAACTATGATTCCAACGAGCCAGCCAAATGCAGTCACTTAGACTGAAAATTAGTAATTACACTATCCCAATTCGTCCTAAAGGCCAAAAGCGAAACACTGCTCGACCAATTACATTTTCTGCGGGGAGGAAACCCCAAATATGGGAATCATTACTATTGTTGCGGTTGTCTCCCATGACAAAGAGTTGCCCTTCTGGCACAGTGACGGGGATGAGTTCGTATTCTGGAGGTGCGGCTATATAGTTCTCGATTAAAGGTTGCTCGTTGACGTACACGATGCCGTTTTTGACTGCTACTGTTTCTCCCGCTTGGGCGATCGCTCTTTTGATAAAGGCCTGGCTTTTCTCGAAGTTGCCGATCAATCTCAGCATTTCTGGTGGCTGAAAAACAATGATATCTCCCTTGTCTGGTGGGTGGAATTTATAGCCTACTTTTTCGATCACTAAGCGATCGCCTGTGGCTAAAGTGGGAAACATTGATTCTGAAGGGATGTAGCGGGGTTCAGCAATAAAGAGTCGAATCACCAAGGCTAATGCTAAAGCCACGAAGACGGTAAGGCTATTTTCTTTGAGATTGCGCCACAAGTCAGCTTTTTTTTCTGATTTTGATTTTGACTTTGATTTTGGTTCTAATGTTGGTTCAGTGGAAGACATAAATTAATTTGAATATAAATCAAGTAGTAAATGCTATCTATTAATACTATTGTTGTGCCTCAAGGAGCAGAATACCAAGCAGTTTGTCGTGGATTAGCCAAAGCCAAGGTAAAAAATAGTCTTCAAGATAGTAGTCAAAATAGTATTCAAGTTATTGCTATTCCCCTCGGGGTTAAGCAGATGACCCAGGTTTTAGCGGATCATAGTGCAGTCATCAGTAATTCGACCAATGTTCTAATTATGGGGTTATGTGGGAGCTTATCTAACGCTTATGGTGTTGGGGACTCAGTAGTAGTTAAAAGCTGTGTAGACCTTGACCATCATTTCGTCGATCTTGATGCTGAATTGACTGCTGCTATTCAACGGAAATTATCAAAATCGTCAATTGAAATTAGTGAAATTGATCTAGTTACTGCTTTGACTAGCGATCGCATAATTACTCAAGCCGCAACCAAAGGAATCCTGGCTCAAGAATATGCCGCTAGCATCGTAGAAATGGAAGGTTCCAGTTATGTACGAGCTTTAACCAGTCAAGGAAAATCAGTCGCTATGGTGCGGGTGGTCAGTGACGATCTGCGTGGCAATCTCCCTGACTTAAATCAAGCAATCAATAGTCAAGGACATCTCCAGACTTTCCCTCTCGCGATCGCCCTGCTCAAACAACCTATTGCCGCCATCAGACTAATCCGAGGCTCTTTAACTGGATTAAAAGCCCTAGAAGAAATTACCGCTAAATTATTCTAACTAGCTGATAGCTAAAAGCTGATAGCTGATAGCTTTATTCCCCAGAATTCATCACCCGACGAATATTGAGCACATCACTCATGCTCCTAATTCTCTGTAAAACGTATTCTAGCTGTTGGCGATCGCGAATATCTAAGCTCAAAGAAATTAAGGCTGGTTTATCACGACTAGTTTTTACCCCAGCATTGCGGACATTGATCCCGCGATCGCTTAATCTTGCCAGGACGTCCTTAAATACTCCCACCCGATCCATGGCTTCAATTTGCAGGTCTACAGGGTAAGTAAAAGTTTTATTTTCTTCTGCATCATTATTCCAGCTCACAGGAATAATCCTTTCCCCTGGTATCTTATTAATGTTTTCACAGCCTTGACCATGAATGGAAATTCCCCTAGCACTAAGGGTAACAGTACCGATAATCGACTCCCCAGGTAGGGGTTTACAGCAACCTGCAATGTGATAGAGCATTCCTTCTACCCCAATGACGGGGGAAGCACTAGAGTTACGGCGCTCTTGATTGTGGTTAGAATAGGTGGGAAGTTCAACTTCTTTGAGGTCTAGATCCGTTTCTGTGGTTAGGGGTGTTACGGGTTGCTGTTGTTGCTCCTTAACCACATCTCGCAGACGATTAACCACTTGATTTTGCGTGATTTCGCCATAGCCGAGAGCTGCCAGCAGATCTTCAACGGCATGATAATTACAGCGCTGAGCAGCCAGTAGCATTGGTTCTGATTTGAGCAAAGAGTCAAAACCGTTTTTGCCCATGGCTTTTTCTAGCAATTCTCTGCCACGGGCAATATTTTCATCGCGGTGGGATAGTTTGTACCACTGACGAATACGATTGCGGGCGGTGGGAGAAACTACGAAATTAAGCCAGTCCAAGCTAGGATGACTATTTTTCTGGGTGACAATTTCGACGATATCGCCATTTTCCAGGGGTTTAGAGAGTACTGACCAATGACCATTGACTCTTGCTCCCTTCATATGATTACCAATTTCGCTGTGGATGCGATAGGCAAAGTCCACGGGAGTAGCACCATTGGCAAGAGCCACCACATCCCCATCAGGGGTAAAGACATAGACATCATCTTCAAACAGATTGTCTTTAACGCTCTCCATGTATTCCTGAGCGTCACTAAGATCTTTTTGCCACTCTAATAACTGTCTCAGCCAAGTAAATTTGTCGTCGTCATCCGAAGAGACACTAACGTTACTGGAACCAGTTTCTTTATATTTCCAGTGGGCAGCAATGCCGTATTCGGCAACCTGATGCATTTCTTTAGTCCGAATCTGAACTTCAATCGGACGACCATTGGTACCAACTACCGTAGTATGGAGGGACTGATAACAGTTAGGCTTCGGTAAGCCAATATAATCCTTGAAACGACCAGGGATCGGCGTAAAAGCATCATGAACCACCGCTAAAGAGCGATAGCATTCTTCATTGGTTTCGACAATGATACGGAAAGCAGCAATGTCATAGATTTGGTTAAACTCTTTTTGTTGGCGCTCCATTTTCTGGTAGATGCCATAGAGATGCTTTGGTCTACCCTTCAACTCCACCACATTAATCTTTTGTTTTGCCAATCGCGATCGCAATGTTTCCGTGACTTGGGCAATTCTCGCCTCGCGATCGGTTCTTCTCTCAGCGATTAAAGATTTAATTTCTTCATAAGCTTCTGGTTCGAGATATTTAAAGCACAGATCTTCTAGTTCCCACTTGAAGCGACCGATCCCTAAGCGATTTGCCAAGGGGGCAAAAATTTCCCTGGTTTCCTGACTGATCCGTTTTTGCTTTTCTGGCTTGAGGTGTTCTAGGGTACGCATATTGTGCAGCCGATCCGCCAACTTCACCACGATGACACGGATATCCGTTGCCATTGCCAAGAACATCCGACGAAAGTTCTCCGCTTGACGCTCCGTAGTGCTAGAAAAATTAAACTTAGATAATTTCGTTACACCATCCACCAGCAGACGAACCTGCACCCCAAATCGCTCTTCAATTTCTTCTGAGGTAACATCAGTATCTTCCACCACGTCGTGTAGAAAACCAGCAGCGATGGTCACATTATCGCCTCCCAGGCTTCGTAATAAGCTAGCCACAGCGATGGGATGGGCAATGTAAGGTTCTCCTGACTTACGGGTTTGTCCTTCGTGCAGTTGGTAAGCAAAATTAAAGGCTCGGCAAATCAAGAAATCATCGGCTTCCGACTCTGAAGACTCCTGGTGGAGCAGACATTCCTGTAGCCATTGAGGAAGGGTAACTTCATTGCTGCGACTTTCTATGATGGAGATAGCTGTCATAGATCTAAAAACTAATTATTTAGGTAATTGTGGAAGATATTAAGAGTCGAAATAGAAGAAACTGAGAATTTAGGCTATCTACACCTCTGAAATTGGGAATAAAATTTAGAATGGAGTTTTTAGATCTGACTTTTAAACTCTATTTAACTATTCAATTAACTTTAGTTGAATAATTTCGCTACAGGCTAAAACTTTCTACTTTTATTATGATTTGATGCTGTAATTAGACTCATGATTAATCTAGTTAATCAAATTGCTTTTAGGCATAAAAGCCTAGTCATCACAATATGGTTATATGGACATTAATATTTAGCGAAAGTCAAGCCCTAATTAATGAAATCTTACTTCAATGAATACCTCATTTTAACTCAACAATGTTAGCTGCATCACATAATCGAGCATATCAGGATTTCCTGACTTTGTTAACTACATTTCGTCAAAATTTGTCTGATCAGGAACAAAAAAATAATCAATCCTTTGTAACACAAAAGTTTCAGTCATTATCTACTTGGTTTGAACAGAAGCTAGTTCCTCTGGAGGCTCAAGATTTAGAGCCAGCGTTTCCGCAGGATAGGCGGAGCCTAATCGCCTCTCGGTGGCAAGCAGTACAAACTGAAATTTTGCGCGAGTTCAAACTATTGTCAACAGATATGCTATTTCTCGCCGCCGCCCGTCAACAGACAACGCAACTGACAAGACTTCAAAGTATTGAAGGTCGTCTAGCTAAATTAATCAGTTATTGTCAGATAATGATCAAAGATCTTAAATAAGACAGTATTAAGAATTATCTTGGGTAGCTTAAGGAAGCTCAAAGAAAAATCAATCAGCGTTAAGACTCATGATAATATTCTGCAAATAATTTATTAAAGTCAGAATTTAACCAGTGAGTTCATTATTAATTCGCCTAGCTATAGGTGCAATCTTTGCTATTTTTGGCATGTTTAACTATTTCACTAATGTCAGTGAAAATCCGATTACGGGGGAGCAGCAAAGAGTACAACTTTCTCCCGAACAGGAAGTGATAATTGGTCGCCAATCAGCAGGACAAATGGCAGAACAGCATGGAAACCTCTATCCCGATCAAACTTTGCAAGACTATGTAGATGAGGTGGGAAATCGTGTTGTCCAAAATTCGGTAGCTAAAGGTTCCCCTTATCCTTTTGAGTTTCATTTATTGCGCGATCCCCAGACAATTAATGCTTTTGCTCTCCCTGGAGGACAAGTTTTTATCACCGCAGCCTTACTCAGCAAGTTAAACTCCGAAGCCCAGCTAGCAGGGGTATTAGGTCACGAAGTTGGTCATGTGATTGGTAGACATGGAGCCGAGCATTTAGCCAAACAGCAGTTAGGAGGCGCTTTAGTCAACGCAGTCGGCATTGCCTCCAGTGATGGCTATGGTGGTGGTCAACAGGCAGCTATTTTAGCTCAGGCAGTCAACCAAATGGTTAACCTTAAATATGGTCGAGAAGACGAATTAGAAAGCGATCGCCTGGGCTTTCAGTTTATGACCCAAGCAGGCTACAACCCTGTAGGGATTATTGAATTAATGAAAATTTTGGATGATGCCAGAGGAAATGCAGGAGGACAACCAGAGTTCATGAGTACCCATCCCGATCCAGGTAATCGCATCGAGCAATTAACCGCAATTATCGAGCAAACCTATCCTAGAGGCATTCCTGGTCAACTCCTCGAAAATCAAGACCGTTTTGCCAGAATAGTCGGCGCTCGTCTATAGCTAAAAAAAGCTAAAAGCTAGAAGCTAAAAACGATTAACTATAACAAAGCAAACTCATACTAAAAAAAATATGGATATAACTACTATTTACTGGATTGTCTTGGCTGTAATGGCGATTGGCGTAATCGGCGCCATGATTCCTGGACTTCCTGGCAGCAGCATTATTTTACTGGCTATTCTAGGTTGGAGTATCTTGACTGGCTTTGCGGGTATTGGTTGGCCGATGATTTTGATCTTTGTGGTCTTAATTTTGAGTGCTGGGGTTGAATACCTGGCTTTGTATTTTGGATCACAGCAGTCTGGGGCGAGCAAATGGAGTCAATATGGGGCGATCGCAGGGATGGTCTTAGGCTTCGTGGGTTTACTCCCTGCCTTACCCTTCGGTGGCCCTTTAATTGGGGTACTGCTGGGGGCGATCATTGGTGCTTTTGTGGGGGAATATCTCTACCGAGGTAATTTACAAGGTTCCGAACGGATGCAGCAGGCTCTCAAGGCAAGTGCGGGGATCGTTGTCGCTTCTTTGATTGGCAATATTATCGAAGCTTTACTAGCCGCTTTAGCCGTCGGGATATTTATCTATTCCACCTGGTCTTGGGTTTTTGCTTAACTCATGTTAGGTGTTCATTGAATGGTGAGGATGGGGAAAAGGGAAAAGGGAAAAGGAACAAGTCATAATCTTGGTAAAATCGCTAGAATCAATATGTATTAAGCCTAATAATTAGCTGTCGTATTGATAGCCAAAAGCTAAGAGCTAAGAGCTGATAGCTACGAACTAGTAAACTCGAACGAAGCTAATTAACATCAACCGTAAAATACTTAAAGATATTTTTATGAGCGCAACTAAGATTTGTATTGTCGGTGGTGGTTTTGGTGGTCTTTATACCGCCTTACGTCTGAGTGAGTTTCCTTGGGAACAGGAAAATAAGCCGGAAATAACCTTGATTGATCAAAGCGATCGCTTTTTGTTTTCGCCTCTTTTATATGAGTTAATTACCGAAGAAATGCAGAGTTGGGAGGTTGCGCCCCCCTTTGCTGAGTTATTGGCAAATACAGGTGTAATTTTCCAACAGGGCAAGGTTACCAGAATTGATCTGGAAGGGAAGCAAGTGACCCTCCAAGATGATCGTCAGATTGACTATGACAAGTTGGTTCTTTCCACTGGGGGTAGAACTCCTGTGGATTTAGTTCCAGGAGCCAAAGAATATGCCCTGCCGTTTCGTCATCTCGATGATGCTTACCGTCTGCAAGAAAAGTTAAGACTCTTAGAGGAAAGCGATCGCGATAAAATTCGAGTGGCGGTAGTCGGTGGTGGTTATAGTGGAGTAGAGTTAGCCTGTAAGTTAGCTAACCGCCTGAGAGACAAGGGTCGAATTCGCATCATTGATCGCGGCACTCAAATACTGCAAGATAGTTCGGAATTTAACCGAGAAACAGCGATTAAAGCTTTGGAAAAATATCAAATTTGGCAGGATTTAGAAACTGAAGTCGAGAAAGTTGAATCTGACAATATTACGCTAATTTATAAAGGTCAAACCGATACTATTCCCGTGGATTTAGTTCTGTGGACAGTGGGAAATCAAGTTTCGGAATTAATTAAGCAACTGCCTTTGGCACAAACTGACCAGGGACTCTTAGAAATCGAACCGACTTTACTGGTTAAAGATCGAGAAGACATCTTTGCTTTGGGGGATGCTGCCAATAGTTGCGATCGCGATGGTAAAACTCTTCCTGCTACGGCACAAGTCGCTTTTCAGCAGTCTGATTACTGTGCCTGGAATATTTGGGCATCGGCTACCAATCGACCGTTATTATCTTTCCGCTATCAACCTTTAGGCGAAATGATGACTCTGGGGACAGATAACGCCACCATCAACGGCTTGGGTTTAAAATTAGATGGCCCGATGGCTTATGTCGCCAGACGCTTAATCTATCTTTATCGCTTGCCCACCTTGAAACATCAGTTAACTGTGGGTTTTAATTGGATTACTCAACCTTTGGTTGAACTGTTGTCCTCTTGACCTGCTGATTGATCTGCTGATGTCCGAGCCTAAATTTATCCCATCTCAGCAAAATTCGCTGCTGACTCGTTTATTTCAAAGCGTATTTTATCTCGTAACTTATTTTGCCTTTAAATTTAAGTTGATAATAGAGGAAGAGGATCTAGCTAAGGTGAGAGCGATCGCCGATCAACGAATAGTCTATTTGCCCAATCACTCCAACTTAGATGATGGGGTAGCCATGTTTCAGCTATCTGCCCGCATCGGACAACTATTTTATTACGTCGTCGCAATTGAAGCTTTTCGAGGAGTTCTTGGCAAGTTAATGCAACTAGTGGGGTGTTATTCCATCCGTCGAGGGGTGGGCGATCGCCCTAGTGTGATGCAAACTCTGAACATTCTCCAACAATCAAAATCCAAACTGGTGATTTTTCCTGAAGGGGGTTGTTCCTATCAAAATGATACGGTAATTCCTTTTCGGACTGGTGCTATTGAATTAGCTTTTAAAGCCCTGGAAAAGCTAGCAAAACAAGAAGCGATTGTCCCTGATTTTTATTTAGTCCCAGTTAGCTTGAAGTATCGCTATCCCAACGCTACAGAGAAACAAATTGACCAAGCACTTGAGGGTTTAGAGGTTGCTTTAGCAATTAGGTCTAGTAAATCTAATCACAATGATCATTATGCTCGTCTAAGGGCGATCGCCGAAAAAGTATTAACTAATCTAGAAGCAGAATATCACCTTGTCCCAGTCGAGGAATCAGACTGGAATCAACGGCTTCAGAGTTTAAGAAAAGAGATGCTGAGTTATTGTGAGGCGAAATTAGCGATCGTTTCTGGGATTCAACTACAGGATCGCGAGCGAGTCTATAAAGTACAGTCTATTTTGCGCAACCTTGCTGATACCGATAAAAACCCAGCTATAGATTACCAACATCTTTATTTAACTACCGTTCGACTGCTTAATTTTGACGCGATTTATGATGGCTATGTGGCAGAAAAACCCACTATCGAGAGATATTTCGCCACTATAGATCGTTTGGAAAGAGAAATATTTAGTATTGATCAGCCAAAATTTAAAGGACGACGAGCAATCATCGCCAAAATCGGCACGCCAATCAACCTCAAGGAATATTGGCAAAAAGAGCAAAGCGTTCGCCCACCAGCTTCACAAGCACAAATAATTGCTAATTTGACTAATATGATTCAGCAGCAAGTCCAGGAGAATTTAAATTAGTTTAATTCATAAACTTCTTGCATAAATAGCAGATTAATTCTTTTTCCCCTTTCCCCTTTTCCTCTTGGAAAGCTAGTTCATTATGATTTGTACAAGAAGTCTAATGTTTCACGATTTATCCTGAATCTGACTATAGACAAAATTAGTAAAACTACCCTGATTGAGCTTATCCCAGGCATAAATGCGATCGCGAAATTGTTTCCAGGGTTCGTACACTGCTTTAAAGTCGGCATCTTTAGCGGCAAAATCATCGTAAAGGGCAAATGCTGCCTTTGATGCTGCTTGGAGAATTTCTTGACTATAAGGGCGGACTTGAGTTCCGCCACTTAAGAGACGTTCCAAAGCTTGATTATTGCGGGCATCATAACGGGCTAACATGATGGCATTGGCTTCATAGGCGGCAGTTTTGATTGCTTCTTGGTACTGAGGCGGCAATTTATTCCACTCATTTAAATTAATTTGCATCTCAAAAGTCGAACCTGGTTCCCACCATCCTGGATAATAGTAAAACTTGGCAATTTTGTTTAAACCTAGTTTTTCATCATCGTAAGGGCCTACCCATTCAGTAGCATCGATCGCCCCAGTTTGTAGCGCCTGAAAAATTTCGCCACCGCCTAAAGTTTGGACAGTTACGCCTAATTTTGCCATTACCTGTCCCCCCAAACCAGGAATGCGCATTTTTAATCCTTGGAGATCCTTGAGACTAGAAACTTCCTTGCGAAACCAGCCTCCCATCTGTGTCCCGCTATTCCCCGCAGGAAACTGAATCACATTAAATTTCTTGGCATAGATTGCTTGTAATTGTTTTAAGCCACCCCCTTCATATAACCAGGCATTTTGCTGCTGAGCCGTCAATCCAAAGGGAACTGTTGTTCCAAAAGCTAGGGCTGGACTTTTGCCGATGTAATAATAACCTGCCGTATGTCCACATTGCACCGCTCCTTGAGACACCACGTCTAGTACTTCTAGAGGTGGTGCGATTTCTCCCGCCGCTCTGGGGCTGATGGTAAACTTTCCCCCCGTCAGGGCAGCTACTCCCTCTGCTAATACTTTGGCTCCACCAAAGATAGTATCAAGAGAGAGGGGCCAGCTAGTTGCCATTTGCCATTGAATAGTTGGCAAGTTAGCAAGATCTGTTTCAGCTTCAGTTTTAGTTGCTGTAGATTGCTTGTTTTGAGTCTGACAGCCAGCGACCAAGGCAACTCCAGTTGTTGTCACTGCTCCAGTGGAAAGAAATTTGACTAGAGATCGTCGTTGCATAATAAACCTCACTCTCAGAATGCGACATATGCACAACATCTTGACACTATAGGATTTTAAATGGTCATATTCTGAAAAGATTTGTATCAATCTGGAGGCACTCTTAATTAAAAATAAAGAGCTAGAAATTAGTAGGTAGAATAAGTTGTTTAATAAATTTAATGTTAAATGAAAATTAGCTCTGGGCAAATGCGATCGCTCTTGAAAATATCGCAGATCATCGATCAATTCACCGAAAAACTAAGATTTGTGATTGATTGGTTGGTGGTGTTAACAGTCGGCATTGGTTTTTATAATGTGGTTGCTCGTTATTTAGGCAGATTATTAGGTATCAAATTATCATCAAATGTTTTAATCGAGTTACAGTGGTATTTATTTTCGATTTTGTTTTTAGTTGGCTTTGCCTACATCCTCAAACACGGCGATAACGTGCGGGTTGATTTTCTCTATACTAATTTCAATCAAAAACAGCAAGCAGTTATTGATTTGTTAGGGACAGTATTATTTTTAATTCCCTTTTGTGCGATCGGCATTTGGGTAACTTTTAATCCCGTGTTGCAATCTTGGGGACGTTTACCTGATGGCAGTTGGGGAACTTGGGAAATTTCCCCCGACACAAGTGGATTACCCCGTGCGCCGATCAAGACTATGTTGCCAATTGGTTTGAGCTTGCTGTTGTTGCAGAGTATTTCCCAGGCAATTAAATATCTAGCTATTTTGTCAGGTTATGAACAAGTATCAGAGCAAATTCGCCTAGAAACGTCGGAACATACCAATATTGAATAAGTAGCCCCACTTTCTTAAACCTAAAATAATCTTGATTTAGGGGCTTGGGGATATGGGGGTTTGGGGAAATTACTTTAACGTTTTTAGGTTGAGTTACTTAGGAGAAGGCAATGGGTTTTGAATGGTTGGCGATTTTAATGTTTTTCGGCTTTTTCTTGATTTTGATGACTGGCTATCCTGTTGCCTTTTCTTTTGCTGGTACGGCGATCGTCTTTGGCTTAATTGGGATGAGCGTGGGTGCTTTCGATATCCATCGGCTGTTATTGTTACCCAACGTCTGGTTTGGTACCATGTCGAATTTTACGCTTTTGGCAATTCCCTATTTTGTCTTTCTCGGAGCAGTACTAGAAAAGTCGGGTATAGCGGAAGAATTGCTGGAAACTATTGGGCTGGTTTTAGGTAAATTAAGAGGGGGACTAGCTTTAGCCGTAGTTTTGGTAGGTACTATTTTGGCAGCAACTACGGGGGTTGTCGCGGCAACTGTCATCGTCATGGGGATGCTCTCTTTGCCCGTGATGTTACGGTACGGTTATGACAAAGAATTGGCGGCAGGAGTGATTGTTGCTTCTGGAACTCTGGCTCAGTTGATTCCTCCGAGTCTGGTGTTAGTTATTCTGAGTGATCAAATTGGTGTTTCTGTCGGTGATTTATTTTTAGGAGCATTAGTTCCTGGCTTGATGTTGTCAGGCTCTTATATGCTGTATATTTTGGCTTTGGCAATTTGGCAACCTCACAAAGTTCCGCCTTTACCAGTGAATTTAGATAGTCCTAAAGGAAAAGATCTAGTTAAAAAAGTATTTAAAGCTGTAGTTCCGCCATTATTGTTGATTTTTGCGGTCTTGGGCAGTATTTTCTTTGGTTTAGCAACTCCCACGGAAGCAGGAGCGGTGGGTGCGGTAGGAGCTTGTTTCTTAGCATTTCTAAATCAGCGTTTTACCGCTAAATTAATTCGTGATTCAGCCCACTCAACAGCAGTAATTACGGCTTTGGTGTTAATGATCTTATTTTGTTCTTCCTTATTTAGTTTGGTATTTGATGCCCTGGGAGGAAAAACTTTGATTACAGAAATTTTAACTAATTTGCCTGGAGGCTATCTAGGATTTTTAATCGTGAGTAATATTGGTATTTTCCTCTTGGGAGTATTTTTGGAGTTTATTGAAATTTGCTTCATTGCCATGCCGCTATTTGTTCCCGCCGCCCAGGCTTTAGGGATTGATATGGTTTGGTTTGGGGTAGTCATGGCAATTAACCTACAAACAGCTTTTATTTCTCCTCCCGTCGGCTTTTCGCTATTTTATTTACAAAGCGTTGCACCGAAAGAAATTAGTACTTTAGAAATTCACCGCAGTGCAATTCCCTTTGTAGTTTTACAATTTATAGTTTTACTGATTGTGATTGCTTTTCCTCAAACCGTGCGCTGGCTAATCGATTTTTCGGCTGCCGCTGGAGTTTAGTCTATTAATAAATTTATTAATAAATAAATGATGCCGATATTAGATCAATTAGACGTAGATGCTTTACCCAAAGTAATTTTTCTCGATGCGATGGGTACTTTATTCGATCTAAAAAACAGTGTGGGGGAAATATATCAACAATATGCCGCTAAATATGATGTCCAGGTAGATGCTGGATTGATCTCAGAGGCGTTTGTCAAGAGCTTTAAATCTGCCCCCCCCTTAGCGTTTTCCGCAGCTGAATTCCCCCGAATCAAGCAACAGGAATTTAACTGGTGGAAGCAAGTGGTCTCAGTAACTTTTGCGCAACTAGGAGTAAAAGAAAACTTTGACGACTTTAATGCTTTTTTTGCGGAGATATATCATTATTTTGCCACGGGAGAACCCTGGTATCTATTTCCTGATACGGTTGATAGCTTAATAAGTTGTCGCGATCGCGGTATTGAATTAGGAATTATTTCTAATTTTGACAGTCGCTTGCTAGAAGTACTGAATCACTTAGATATAGACCAGTTTTTTACTAGTATTACTATTTCCTCTATGGCTGGATTTGCCAAGCCAGATGCTAATATTTTTCACCTTGCTTTGAGTAAACATCGTTTGGCACCAGCCCAAGCGTGGCATATTGGGGACAGTCCCACAGAAGATTATACAGGGGCAAAGAATGCTGGATTATGCTCATTTTGGTTGAATCGTCCTGGCCATTTATTGAATATTGAAAATCAACTACCCAATTTATGGAGTCTAGGATAAACTTGTCATTATATGTTGCTTTATATATACACTTTTACAACGTTAAAAGACACGGGAGATATAGGCTTTGGATACAGCTAATCAACAGAGAATTCTCGGATATTTTATAGAAGAAGCCAAAGAACATCTACAAACCCTAGAACAAGGAATTCTACAGCTAGCTACATCTGTACAGGATACTGAGACTGTTAACGAGATGTTTCGGGCTGCTCATTCTGTTAAAGGTGGCGCTGCGATGTTGGGCTACACCAGTATTCAAAAAACCGCCCATCGTCTCGAAGATTCCTTCAAAATTTTGAAAGATAATCCAGTTGATGTGGATCAAAAGTTAGAAACTTTATTTCTAAACGGTTACGATCATCTTCAAGATTTAATTGAACGTTTAGAAAATTCCGCCGATTTTAAAGACGCGGATGCTGTAGAAATTTTGCAGCAATCAGAGTCTAATTTTGCCGTTTTAGATCAATACCTCCAGCAGCTACTTTCAGGGGGTACTGTCGGTCAAGCAAACATCGATCAACAAGTAACAAAATTACTGAAGCAAATGCTGCAAGTATTCAAGCAGCCTGATAGTCCAGAAAGTCGTCAAAAACTCCATCTGTGCTGTAGAAGCCTGGGGGAAATTGCACCGAGTGAAGCTAATTGGCAAAATCTGATTTCTACCACCCAAACAGCGATTACTAATAAAAAGTATCCCTATAGCACCGTCGCTCAGGTGGTTATTAAAGAAATCAAGCAGGCTGGTGATTATTTAAACGCTGGTCAAGGGCAACAGATTGCCCCCACTAAAAACCTGCAACAATTAGCGGCTACGGCAGGAGGAACCATTGGTGCTGCTGCTGGAGTAACTACCGCGAGTAATGCCACTGCCGGAACCGTGAGTATTCCCACAGATCCTCAAGGTGCAGCGATCGCTCTCCTCAAAACCTTCAACAAACAGCAAATCATGCAAATATTTCAGATTATTAAGACTCGTATCTAAGTAGTAAGATTGCACCTGAAACATAGATTTGATAATTTAATACATGTCATAATGAGAGCTAATAACATAATTTTTTCAACTAATAATTAGCTGTGTTTCAATTTGCTTTTAATTCTGCTAGTTTGGTTAAACCTTTATTGCTTCAACTTCGTGTAGTTGGAGCTTTTTCTATTTTGGGTCTTTGCAGTTGGAGTTTGATTAGCTGCATTTTGGATGTGATCACTCAAGCTAAAAAAATGCATCAAATCCCCTGTACCAACTGTCGTTTTTTCACTGGAGACTATCGCCTCAAATGTACGATCAATCCATCAGTCGCCAACACAGAACAGGCTATTGACTGTACTGACTATGACCGTCAGCATTAGTTATTAATCTGCATCAGTATCAGATTCCCCAGTTAACTTGTAGTATTTTTCTCGACCTTCATTGTATTGATTGTTGGCATAGTTCATCACCTTATGAATGATCCATTTTTGTGGTTTGCCATCTTTGAGGAGTAAAGCGATCGCCTGGGTCATAATTTCGTCATCATCCAGACAGTTTTGAGCGAAATACAGACTAGTTTGGCGCAGGCTAGATTTGCTGTTTTCTTCTTCAAAATGCAGATAAATTTTTGCCAGCAAAGTTTTGTAGGACTTGGGTTGGCTTTGCTCAGGAAACATCTTTGTCCAGGTCGTATCGGATAATTCTAAGTATTGCTGTTGGCTTTCTTTGGAGGTAAGTTGTCGCCCTAAAGCTTTTAAGGTGTTAGGACTGACTAAATGAACTTTTTTATATAAATGATCAATGGCTACAGCCTGGAGTAAAGCATCCCCTAAAAACTGGAGGTGCTTATCCGAAGGATTATGTTCCAATTCTGGCTTAAGATACCGTTTGAGTAGTGGCACGATCAAACGTTTTTGTAACCAATTGCGGGTCTGAGAAAAACCACGATCAATAAATATGGCGCCGATGAGAGCTTTACAAGCCTGTTCAAAAGGATTATTTTCCTTGACTCGCAAACGATGACGTTCTTCTTTTAGATCCAAAAAGGGATAAAATTCCCCGAGCTGCAAATCGTACCAAAGATTAGTTAGCCTTTCTGATTCGGTTAACTTGCTAACCAATGCCTTTTGCTTGCCTACCTGAAAATGAGAAAAATTCCAGTAGATATAGTCAACTAAAACTAAATTAAGGATTGTCTCCCCTAAAAGTTCCAACCGCTGATTATTAAGTTCAGGCTCATCAATTAGCTTGGCATAGGAAGGATGAATCAATGCTAGGCGAAGAGTTTGATCATATTTAAAGTTGATACCAATCTTGTTCTCAATTTGTGACGGTTCCCAATTACTATTCATTGACTACTAATGTTGAAGTGATTCCCTGTTAACAACACTAGCTAAAGATTATCCGCTAATAGCAAAACTATAGAATATAGATAGATCTAACAATTAGATCTAAAAATAATTATTCCTCTCCCGCGTGATAGGAACTTCTCACCAATGGTGCCGAACGAACATGAGAGAATCCCAGCTCCTGAGCTATTGTCCCTAAACGAGTAAATTCTTCAGGAGTCCAATACTTGACGACGGGGAGATGAGCCAGAGAAGGACGCATATATTGACCCAAGGTCAGGCGATCGCATTTAATCTGTCGTAAATCCTTTAAAGTCTCGATCACCTCACTTTCTGTCTCTCCTAGTCCCAGCATCAAACCCGATTTGGTAGGAATACTGGAATCTATTTCTTTGACCAGACGTAAAACATTAAGAGAGCGATCGTAGGTGGCACCTCTTCTCACAGGGGCTTGTAAACGAGGTACGGTTTCCAAATTGTGGTTATAACAGGCAGGTTTAGCTGCTACGACAGTCGCCACTCTTGCATGTTGGCTGCTCTGTGCCGACTTACCGCTCCAAAAATCGGGAGTTAATACTTCAATCTGGGTTTCGGGATTTTCCTGGCGGATAGCCGTCATTACCTTCACAAACCAAGCCGCCCCTCCATCCTCTAGATCGTCCCTAGCTACGGAAGTCAACACCACATAGCGTAAACTCAATAATTTCACTGCATCAGCTACCTTTTGAGGCTCTTCGGGGTCAAGGATCATTGGTGCATGACCCTTTTCCACCTGACAAAAAGCACAGGCACGGGTACAGGTCTGACCCATTAACAAGAAAGTGGCAGTTCGATTGCTGTAGCATTCTCCACGATTAGGACATCTCCCTTCTTCACAAATGGTGTGAATGTTTCTCTGTTTGATGATGCGCTGCACAGTAGACAACTGACTAGCGTTGCCGATCGGTCGCTTTAACCAAGCAGGTAAAGCAGCAGCTTCTGTGGGCGAATGGTCTTTGGTTGAAGCAGATGCAGATGATTGATTCATAAATTTATTAATCTTTTGATAATTAGCAATCTGAATTAAATTAAAGTATCAAGTTAGACCGATATTTAGCTGGCTAAATCACAATACAAACCAAGAAAAACGTTTATTTTGGGCGTTCTACCTCTTCAGATCCACATTTGAATTAACAATAGACGTAGATTACAAAAATAATTATTTATTAGATGTTTTTTCCTGTTATTTTGGTAGTTTAAAAGGGAACTCTAAGCTTGTAAACCAAAACTAACTGCCAAAACCAGTCTAGTCCATATCAGGCATTAGGAGTTAGTCGCTCAGGAGTAAATCGTGTCAACCCACAAAATTCTAGTTATTGACGATAGTAAAGTCATTAGAATGAGAGTCAAAGATATGTTGCCAGAGGGTAACTTTGACATTATTGAAGCCAAAGATGGTCTAGAAGGATTTAATCTAATTAGAACAGAAAATCCTAATCTAATTATGTTGGATTTCCTCTTGCCAAAAATGAGTGGCTGGGAAGTTTATCAAGAGATCCAGAAGCAGCCTCAGTACCGTGCAATTCCCTTGGTGTTGATGTCTGGTCGCAAAGAAGAAGTGACAGATAAAATAACTGAGCCTTTTGAATTTTTCTCTTTTGTCGAAAAACCGTTTGATAAAGAGCAACTCATTGATGCGATTCGCGATGCGATGATGAAGGCAAAAAGACAACCCCAAGGATTTGCCCCAGCGTTTCCTGGAGCACCTGCTAGAGACTCTGGAAGTGTTGATCTTGCTGCTTTAACCTCAGAAATTGAGTTCCTCAAGTCCAAAGTTTATCGACTGGAACAAGAATCAGAGCAGATCAAGAAACAGTTTAATCAGCTAGTAACTTTTATCAAGCAAAAGTTGAAATAAAGAATGAACAGTCAAGCTAATCAAGCTTTTTTTATTGGCAAAATACTTTTATGGTCTACAGGATTATCTTTGCTAGTTAAGTATGGAGGCGGCTATTTAGAACTTCAGCCCACTACTGCTACAGCTTTGACGATAGTGTTGATGCCATCTCTGGTTATCGGTTTGATTTTAGGCTGGCGCTATTCCCAGATTTAGCCAGAGTCGAAATCTACCAAATTATTCCTATTCAAAATGATCTCCAATGAAATCTCCAGTTAATTATCAATAACATTTAGGTACTAAAAACAACAAATCAGGTTAACCTATAGACCAACTTTGTTCCTGCTATTCTTGACCAGAGGAGTTTAAGAGCGTGAATTTTGGTACTTGGATTGGTCTAGTTGTTTTTTTTATCTCTCTCTATGTGTTGTGGCAAATTAAGCAGCTGCTGCTACTTCTCTTCACGGCGATTGTCTTAGCAACTTCCTTAAATATTTTAGTTAAAACTTTTCAAAAGCGCGGTCTGAAGCGGTTTAATGCTGTGCTTCTATCAATGCTGTTCCTGATTTTTGTCACCGTTGGTTGTGTTTGGATTGTCGTCCCACCCTTTATTGACCAATTTCAAGATTTAGGTAAATTAATTCCCCAAGGGATCGAAAAATTAAACGTCTGGATCAATTTGCTTTCCGAACGTCTGGATCCGAGAATCATTACCTTATTGCCAGACACCGAAGAATTAAATCGACAGATCCAGCCTTTCTTCAAACAATTCTTGGGGGGTGGCTTAACAGTGTTTTACAATTCTTTAGGGGTTTTGCTAGGAATTCTACTGCTGTTTACCATCACCTTAATGCTCCTGGCAGATCCCGTTACTTATCGACAGGGTTTTAAACGCTTATTTCCTGCGTTCTATCGTCGTCGAGTGGAAGAAATTCTCGATCTGTGTGGTAAAGGTTTAGAAGGCTGGCTAGTGGGCATCCTGTTTAACATGGTAGTAATTGCTATTTTAAGTTTTACAGGATTGCTGTTATTGGGCATTCCTCTGGCTTTGTCTCAAGCAATGTTAGCGGGGGTTATGACCTTTATTCCTAATCTGGGACCTACCTTGAGCGTTATTTCGCCGATGGCGATCGCCCTGATCGAAGCGCCGTGGAAAGCCTTAGCTGTTCTAGCCCTGTACATAATTATTCAACAGATCGAAAGCAATGTTTTGACTCCCATTGTGATGGCACAACAGGTTGCTCTACTGCCAGCAATTACTTTGCTATCTCAGATCTTTTTTGCCACCTTCTTTGGTTTTTTGGGGTTGTTTCTCTCTCTGCCCTTAACGGTAGTTGCTCAGATTTGGTTTAAAGAAGTAATTGTGAAAGATATCTTAGATAACTGGGATTATTCCTTTGCGGGGCAAAGTGAAGGATACACTGGAGGTTATGGTGTAGAGAATAAACCTTTGGCAAAAAAAGTTGAAGGCGAGAAAATGGCTAGATCAGAAGAAGAATAAGGAACTACAGCAATCACCATCATCAATAATCAATCTATGCGAACGATCGCCGAAATTAATGAAAAAATTAGTCGTGGTCAAGCAGTCGTCTGGACAGTAGCAGAAGTTAAAGCGAAAATTGCTCGACTGGGGAGCGAGAAAATCTTTGAACAGGTAGATGTAATCACCACAGGAACCTTTGAGCCCATGGAGTCCACAGGGGCAATTATTAACCTGGGACATACTGATCCACCAATCAAGATTCGTCAATGCTGGCTCGATGGTATTGCTGCCTATACTGCTTTTGGGGCAGTAGATCTCTATTTGGGGGCAACCGCCACTGCGGACTACAATCTGCAAGAAAGCGACCCTAATTTACGGGAAACTATCGGTGGAGAGAAAGGTGGCGGTCATGTGATTGAAGACCTAATTGCGGGCAAAGCTGTTCAACTGAAAGCGATTGGACAAAAGACTGACTGTTACCCCCGAGCAATCTGGGAAAATGCCATTACCAAAGATAATATCAATCAATTTTATTTATTTAACCCCCGCAACCTATATCAGAACTTCATTGTGGGAGTTAATGGCGGCGATCGCACTTTATACACTTATTTAGGGGCATTACAACCGAGATTAGGCAATGCGGTCTACTCTAATCCTGGAGCAATTTCTCCCCTCCTTAATGATCCAGACTTAACCTCTGTAGGTATCGGTAGCAAAATATTTTTAGGTGGTGGCATTGGTTATATTGCCTGGGAAGGAACCCAGCATTTTCCGCTGCAAAAACGTCTACCCAATCGTACTCCTATTGGCCCTGCTGCCACCGTTGCCCTAATTGGCGATGCCAAACAAATGAGTGCTGACTGGGTAAGGGGTTGCTATTTCAAAAATTATGGCCCTTCCATCATGTTAGGGGTAGGTGTGGCATTGCCTGTGACCTCGGAAAAAGTGGTTCAAAACTGCTCTGTCGTCGACCAGGATATTGTGGCTCCTGTCATCGATTTTTCCATTCCTCGTCGAGTCCGTCCGACCTTCGGTTTAGTTAGCTATGAACAGCTCCAGAAAGGACATATGACTATTGATGGTCGCTCCGTTAGGGTTGCTCCCCTAGCCAGCAAATACCGTTCCCTGAAAGTTGCTCAAGAATTGAAACAGTGGATCGAATCAGGGAAATTCACTTTAACTGAACCTGTTGCTCCTCTGCCAAGCGATCGCGCTTTTATCCCTCAAGATAGCAACAAGTCAATTATTTCCTTAGAGTAATTATTTACTTGCATCTAATTCCTTCCCGCAGTAACTCCTCCATCTACAGACAAGACAACACCAGTAATCCAGCCAGAGCGATCGCTATCCGCTAGAAACAAGACGGCTTCAGTAATATCTTGGGCTTGTCCATTGCGACCAAGAGGATGAAAACTATTAAACGAGGCTAACTGTTCGCTGGTTAATAAAGAGTCAAATAAAGGAGTTTCCACCACAGCAGGAGCGATCGCATTGACCCTAATTTGATCGGCGGCAAATTCAAGTGCTAAATTTCTCGTTAGAGCATGAATAGCACCTTTGGCAGTCGAAGAACCGCTACAAGGGGTAGCAGTGATTCCGTGTAAAGCCCACATCGAACCAATATTAATAATTGCTCCACTACCTTTTTTTTGCATCTCGGCGATCGCAGCTTGTGAAAGGAAGAAGTAGCCTCGTAGCAAATTGAGATAGCTTTCTAAATCTTCTTCTGTATGAGCGAGAAATGGTTTTGGTTCAAAAACACCTGCATTATTAAACAAAATATCTATCCCACCGAAACGTTCAATGGCAGAGGAAACTAACTTTTGTCGAGTTTCTGCTTGACCGATATCCCCTGCAATCCAAGCAATCTGTTTCCCAGTTGGATCGATTTGTGAGGCGGTGTTTTCCAGTACATCTGAACGACGACCATTTAGGACTACTTTTGCTCCTGCGGCGACAAAGGCGTGGGCTGTATTTGCACCGATACCACTACCCCCACCAGTAATCAACACGACTTTACCTTGTAAGCTCATAGTTTTAATTAGTTTATTTTTCTGTTAGCTGATTGCGTCATCATAAACAGCAGTACAGATGCCATACAATCAGGCACAATTAAGTGAGGTAGGGTACTTTTATGAAAGAATTGCCATCGTGTCAGGAATCAACTGATCTACAAAGAAATGTAAACGTAGCTGCCGTAGTAGAAGCAGTTTTTGGCTGTAAGTGGTCATTAAATATCTTGGGCTTAATTCGTCGAGGTGTATGTCGCCCTAGCGCAATTGAGCGAGAAATAGATGGATTAACTCCTCGCGTCAAAAACTATTATTTTCATCGCATGATGAAATTGGGCATCTTAGAAAAGATTGTTTACCCTGAAGTCCCACCTCATGTAGAATATCGGCTGACAGAGTTTGGAGAGCGTTTTTTGCCAATTATTGACGCAATTGAAAAGCTAAAAGAAGACTTAGAGCAAGAAAATCAATAAATTACAAATTTTTGCAAGGCGATCGCGTTGCAAAATATGAGAAATCGTCTTCTTTGGCATAATTCAGTAATCAAAATCAGGTAGTTTCCCCGACAGATAGCTACTAAGAGCAGGGAAAGCTCAATATATCTTCTCTTGTAACTAGATATATGGTAGCTACTCCCCAAAGTCTGCACGAATTTGTTAATTATCGCCAGCAATACATTACAGGCAGAGAAAGAAGTCAAGCACAGGTATTTTTAGACAGGTTCTTTCAGGCTTTTGGACATCAGGGAGCATTACAAGCTGGTGCAGAATACGAAGTTGCGATCGCTAAAGGAAGTAATAAAGGTAAAACTGGTTTTGCGGATTTAGTCTGGAAACCCCGTGTCTTGATTGAAATGAAGAAGCAGGGGGAAGATTTAGGCAAACATTACCGACAGGCTTTTAATTACTGGACAAGAATTGTTCCCGATCGTCCACGCTACGTAATGCTGTGTAACTTCGATCAGTTTTGGATTTACGATTTTGATAATCAAGTTGACGAACCTGTAGACATTATCAATCTTGAGCAATTACCCGAGAGATCTTCGGCTTTTGGCTTTATGGGGTTAGAACAGAAAAACCCTGTCTTTCAAAATAATCAGGTAGAGGTAACTAAAGAAACTGCCCGTAAAATGGGCGAACTATGCGAAATCCTTAAGCAACGAGGTACAAACGAAGGCTTTAGTATTCTAGCTGCTCAAAGATTAGTTTTGCAGTGTGTTTTAGCCATGTTTGCCGAAGATCGGGGCATGTTACCGCCTGACATGTTTATTAACTGCATTCAAGACTGTCTGGGTGGCAAAAGTTCTTATGATGTTTTGGGTGGCTTATTTCAGGAAATGAATCGACCAGGAGTTAGTCCTGCTGGTAAGTACAAAGGAGTAGACTATTTTAATGGCGGTTTGTTTGCTACCATTCATCCCATCGAATTAACCAAAGAAGAATTAAACTATCTCGACTCAGCAGCGCGGGAAAACTGGAAACAAATTCGCCCTGCAATTTTCGGTAATATTTTTGAAGGTACGTCAAATAAAAAAGAACGACATGCTCATGGGATGCACTTCACTTCGGAAGCGGACATCATGAAAATTGTCAAGCCGACTATTAGTAATTATTGGGATGCAAAAATCGATGCTGCTAATACAATCGACGAGTTAAATGGTTTACAAAGTGAATTGACGAATTATAAGGTACTCGATCCGGCTTGTGGTTCGGGAAACTTTTTATATCTGGCATATCAAGAACTTAAAGAAATTGAAAAATCACTACTAGATAAAATCTCTTCTCGCCGTAGATCGGAAACTGACAAACAACAGATACAAATAGGCTTGGTAACGCCTTTGCAGTTTTACGGCATGGATATTAATCCGTTTGCAGTAGAGTTAGCAAAAGTTACTATGACTATTGCTAAAAAAGTTGCGATCGATAAACTAGATTTAACTGAAAGAGAATTACCCCTCGATACTTTGGATAATAATATTGTCTGTCAAGATGCTTTGTTTACTGAATGGGTAAAAGCGGATGCAATTATTGGCAATCCTCCATTTTTAGGTGGTAAAAGATTAAGGCAAGAATTGGGAGATGACTATATAGAAAAAGTATATGAAAAGTTCAAAGATGCGAAAGGACAACCTGACTTTTGTACACTGTGGTTTAGAAAAGCAAATGATAACTTAGATGAGAATGGAAGAGCTGGTTTAGTTGGTAGTAATTCAATTACTCAAAATGTTAGTCGTCAAGCAAGTTTAGATCATATAGTAGCAAAGGGAGGCTTTATTCATGAAGCTATTTCTTCTCAAGTTTGGTCTGGGGAAGCTAATGTTCATGTGAGTATTGTTAATTGGTCAAAACAAAAACCAGAAAAGCTATTTTTAGATGATTTAATTGTTGAAAGAATATCTACATCTTTAAAAAATGAAATTCCTGTTAATTTGGCTAAACAACTAAAAGCAAATAAAAATTATTCATTTGAATCTTGTGCTTTAGCAGGAAAAGGATTTATTGTTTCGGAATTAGAAGCTAAAGAATGGATTAATAAAGACAACAAAAATCAAGATGTTTTAAAACCAATGTTAGATGGAAAAAGTTTGATTAATTTACATCTAAAAAAAGATTGGGTAATTGATTTTAATGATATGTCTATTGAAGAAGCTGGTGACTATAAACTACCTTTTGAAAGAGTTAAAGAAAAAGTAAAACCAGAAAGAGATGAGAATAAAGAAAAATTACGGAGAATAAACTGGTGGAAACATGGACGAAGTAGACCAATAATGAGAAAAGCCTTGTCAGATTTATCTTGTTATTTTGCTATTCCTAAAGTTGCTAAATATATTGTTTTTAGTCCTGTGGATGTTTCAATTCTTCCCTGTGAAGCTAATATGGTAATAGCTTCAGATGATTATTATATATTAGGAATTCTCAATTCAAATATTCATCGTCTTTGGGTAAAAGCTCAAAGTTCTACATTAGAAGATCGAACTCGATATACGAATACTACTTGTTTTGAAACTTTTCCTTTTCCACAAAATCCTGGTGTGGGTGCATCGCGTAGGGGCGGTTCGCGAACCGCCCCTACATCACGAAACGCACCGACGGGAACAATTGTCGAACAAATCCGTAATAAAACCATTGAATTGCATCAATATCGCACCGAACAAATGTCAAAAAAACAATGGGGAATTACGCAACTTTATAATGCCTACTTTCATGAACCAGCCAGTAAACTTTATCAACTTCATCAACAATTAGATGCTCTAGTTATGCAAGCTTATAACTTTAAACCAGATGATAATATCTTAGAAAAACTTTTAGAATTAAATTCAGAATTAGTAGCCCAAGAAAAACGAGGTGAAAAAGTTATCGGTGCTGAGTCTCCTTTTGGAAAAGAAATTGAAGATAAAATAAAAGTACTTGAAGATATACGCCATATTTTTGCCGAATATTAGGATTTCCAAGAAGAAATAGACGAGTTTATTGATATGGCTGAAAAACAACCAGGAGAAACAATTCTCAGTGCAGAATTGCCTGAGTAATTTTGCTATCAATCAAGACCAATTTATTTACTTAAGATTTATGATCAATAAAGTTCAAATAATTAGATTTAAATCTTATGCGCTATCAAGTCCGACTGAAAAAAAGTGAAGAAGGATACGCTGTCTGGTGTCCTGGTTTACCTGGATGTTGGTCACAGGGAGAGACAGAAGAGGAGGCTTTGGAAAATATTAAAGATGCGATTAGTATTTATCTAGAGACAGTTGAAGAAATAAACCAAGATGCTGATGCTCGATATGTGGAAGTAGGATAATTATGCCAAAACTTCCAGGTGTTAATCATCAAAAAGCAGTCAAAGCTTTTAAAAAAGCTGGCTTCAAAATAGTAAGACAAAGTAAACATATCGCAATGACTAACGACGATCGCATTATCATTATTCCCAGGACTAATCCCATTAATGCCTATACAATGGCTGGAATTGTCAAAGATGCAGGTTTAACGATTGAAGAATTTAAACAGCTTTTATAAAATGCGATCTTTAATACCACAAGAATATATTATCCCCTGAGACTATCTCAACAGCGATCGCCAAGGTAATGCGATCGCGCTTTTACCCCTCAAGATAGCAACAAGTCGATTCTTTCCTTGGATTAATTTTGATTATGATTAGTTCTAGGGAATCCTTTAGATAGTTTTTATTCCTGCACTATATTTTTTTTGATTGCTTGCTGACAAATCCACCAAAAGTAAAGAGTTAAGTTAATTAGACCAATCAGTTTAGTGCCATCTTCCAGCATGGCGTGAACACCAACACCACTAATAGGAGCAATATCGATCGCACTGGAAAATCCAAACAGAAAAAAGGCTACGAGTAGAGGAAAATAAGGAGTCTGGCGAATTGTCCGCCGAAACAGGAAACCATAGCTAATGAGTATTACTCCATAGACACTGTAGACGAGTAATTTAACCAGTTTACAAGTACCAAAAAAAGCACACAACAGGAGGGTGATGCGAAAGCGATCGTCCAAAAAGAGGAGCAGCATCACGACGGAGCTACCCCAGAGAAACACCTGAAAAGGACGATTAGACTTAGGCAGCAGAAAAGAGGCAAAGAGGCAGATGGCGATCGCCGTACACCAGAGGATTTCCGAAAAGCTGGTGAGCCACCCACCATAAAAAGTTGAGAAATAGAAAGGATCGTCAAAGAGATTGGCAATACCAGAACCCTTGCTTTTAATCTTGGCATAGATACTCAATAGACCCAGAAGTAGGATTGTCAGGGCATTTGACCAAATTAAAATTGGGATACTCTGGAAATGCTGTTTTCCCCGCTTAAACCAGGACTTAAAGATCGGGAAAGCGCTAGATTTCTCACTCATTAATTACAATCCAAAATTTTTAGAATCTTAAAAGTCAGATTAATTCCACCCCCTATCTTATCCTCTAAAAAATATAACGTTATCAAGAGCAGCAGCAATCTAGAAAATATACTATTTTAAATTTGTAAGCTCCATATATCAAACTGTGATTGATCCCTGTAGTAATCGTATTTTCCATAAAGTTGTTTATACTTAGTACGTATCAGATATAAAGTTAGCATAAAAGCTTTGATTGAATCGTTTAAATGCAAGGAGACTAAACGTATTTGGAATGGTCGTCGTTCTTCAAGTCTCCCAGGAGACATACAAAATAAAGCTTTAAGAAAACTACGTCAGCTAGATGCAGCGAATAATTTAGCTGATTTACAAAACCCACCAGGAAATAAGTTAGAAAGCTTGAAGGGAGACAGAAAGGGACAATACAGCATTAGAATTGATCGTCAGTGGAGAATCTGTTTTATTTGGGATAAAGGAAATACTAGTAATGTAGAAATTGTTGATTATCATTCTTAATTTAACTTGATTTTAATTATCGTATAGATAAAAGCACATAATGAACGATGTATTATTAAATAATCCAAAGGTAGGTGAAATTCTCAAAGCAGAATTTCTTGAAGAAATTGGGATGAGTCAAAATGCTTTAGCAAAGGCTATTAATGTCCCATCTAATAGAATTCACGCGATCATCAATGGGACAAGACGAGTTACAGCAGACACCGACTTAAGGTTATGCCGTTTCTTCGGGTTATCAGAAGGATATTTTCTCAGACTTCAAAATGCTTATGAGCTGATGGAAGCAAAACGAAATTTAGGAAGAATTTTAACAGAAATTCACCCCTATGTTTCTTAAAGTTTATGGTTATTGAGCGCCGTTTAAATCTGTAATTTTAGGCTGTAATTTTAAGCTATTGTGACAGGGTAATTGGTAGTGATTGAAAACTGCTTGTGAATTTTAAACGGTTTGTTTCGATTGTAGTTAGTGTGGCGATTCTGCTGTATATCTATACTCAAATTGATTTTGTCAATTTGCTTGCAGTGTTGCACAATTGCGATCGCCTGATGTTGACGGTCAGTTTATTCATGGTAATTCCCATCACCTTAGTTACCTCCTGGCGCTTACAGCAGTTAGTCCCCCAGCGTAGTTTGGGATTTTTAGAAGCGAATCGTTTGATTTTAGGTGCCAGTGTCCTGAATATGGTTTTACCCTCCAAGATGGGAGATATCGCTAAGTCGTATTTTATGGCGGAGAGGTCAAAAATTAGCGGTAGTCTGGCGCTTTCGATCTCAATCTTTGAAAAAACCTGCGACCTGCTTTCTCTCCTATTGTGGTGTGTCTTTGGTCTACTACTCTATCCTGCCAAAGATAGTTTATTTTGGATCATGACCGCAGGGGTGGGCATCGGTTTAGGAATTGGTTTACTGATGCTGGGTTCACATTTTTTTGCTGATTGGTTTTTCGCGATCGCCATGAACTTGGCTCCTCAGAAACTCAAGTCAAAACTTCAGAAAATGCAAGCTGCTTGGGGAGAAATGCATGATTATTTTTGGTCGGACAAACGGCAATTGTTCATAATCACCAGTACTTCAGTATTTATTTGGTTTTTACATCTGTTACAAATTTGGCTCTTTATTCTGGCTTTAAAAGCGATCGCCCCCTTTTTAATCAGTCTCGCTCTCTCTCCTCTATCGATCCTAGCGGGACTACTACCCCTAACTTTTGCGGGAATTGGTACGCGGGATGCTGCCATCATTTACTTCTATCAAGATTACTTTAATGAGGCGACTGGAGCAGCTTTAGGCTTACTATGTACCTCTCGTTATTTCATCCCTGCCCTGATTGGCTTACCTTTTCTGGGACAAATGCTCGGTGCGGCAAAAAAAATTAAATCGAATTAACTAACTGACGTTAGGCGGTACAACGAAAAAGCGATAGTTTCAATGAACAATAAAAAAAGATCAATCTACCCTTTTCCCCTTCCCCTTTAACCTTATGCGAAGCGGTATGCTAAAGCATTTGCGAAGCTTATCCTTTAGGACTAGCTTCGCGTCGCCCTTTAGGGTTTCCCCATCTTGACAAATCAATGAGTGCGTAATATCAGTTAACTAATTAACTATTGGATTAACTGTTCTCTCTGATTGAAAAAACCTTGATAAATTCCCTGGGTAATCAAGATGGTGGTCATCAAATTAACCAGCACGATCGCAAATAAAATCAAGATTTGATAGGAAGCGGCATCCCTTGGATTACTGCCCCCTAGTACCTGTCCTGTAAGCATACCTGGGAGACTAACTAAACCCATCACGACCATATTATTCAAAGTCGGAATTAGTCCCGTGCGGATTGCCTCTCGTTGATAGCCCGCGATCGCTTGTTTTCCCGTCGCCCCTAAACTCAGATAGGTCTCAATTTCCAGACGGTTCTGACTGATGGCGTTCAATAGGCGATCGCCTGCTAGGGAAGCGCTATTCATCGCATTGCCAAACAGCATCCCCGCCAAGGGGATTAAATACTGCGGTTCATACCATTTATCGGGTTGGACGATTAACACCATCACATAGCCCAAAGTAAAGGCGCTGCTGGCAACCAAAGACAAAATTACCGTAGATAAAAGTCCCTTAAGCTTTTGATCAATCCGGTTACGGGTAACAAAGGAGGCGATCGCCATCATAATTCCCAAAATACCCAAAACCACTAGCCAGTTGTCGATCGCAAACACCAGATCCAAAATATAGCCAACGGCGATTAGTTGAACTAAAGAGCGGACTGCACTATAGGCTAGCTGTTGTTCCAATCCTAGTTTATGCCATAAGGATAAGGCGATCGCAATGCCGATCAATCCCAAGCATAAAGCCAAATCAAGGGTATCTAAGATAATTAGATCATTCATTTTTTAGTTTTTAGTTTTTGGCTTCTAGCTTGCAGCTTCTAGCTTTGGTCACGGAGATAATCGACTGATCGACCAATTACCATCCATCTGTAGATCGTATACTAGGCGATCGTGGAGGCGGCTGGGACGACCTTGCCAAAACTCGATGCGATTAGGGATGACTCGAAAGCCCCCCCAATGTTCTGGAAGAGGAATAGTCGCATCCCCAGAATACTGTTCTTGTAAGCTTACCAGCTTTTGTTCTAAGACTTCGCGGTTAGGAATCACTTGACTTTGGGCCGATGTCCAGGCACCAAGTTGAGATGCTTTAGGACGGCTATGAAAATACGCCAATGACTCATCCGCAGACAATTTCTCCACTTGACCTTCAATGCGAATTTGTCTTTCCAGCTTATCCCAGAGAAACACCAGCGCGGCATAAGGATTAGCAATTAACTGTTGTCCCTTTTGGCTGCCATAATTGGTATAAAACACAAAACCCTGTTCATTGAATCCTTTCAGTAAAACAATCCTCGCGGTCGGCTTACCCTCAGCAGTAGCGGTAGCCAGCGTCATCGCATTGGGTTCAATTAAATCTGCTGCCAAAGCCTGGTCAAACCAAAGGGCAAATTGCTGAATGGGATTAGAGTCTAAGTCAGTTTCCGTTAATCCCGCCAGGGTATAGTTTTGTCTTAAATCGGCGATCGATGAATCCACTTTTTTTGCGCAACAAGGAACAGTTATTAATTTATATTAATTTAGTCCAATAAACTAATGGTAGCGATAATGGTTCTGAATTTAAGTGTAAACACTGAACTTTAGACTGAAGACTGTTTCCCTCCTAATTCTTGCTTTAAGATTAAGGATATTTTTTAATCAAATCAAATTATTTCTTAGTTATCTCTTCCTGAAAAGCTTAGAGCTGCGAACAGTATTTCTAACGGTTTTATACATTAAATCAGCAATGGCAAATATGACTATAACTCCTGCACAGGAAGCGATCGCTAATTTAATCAATCTGGCTGAACGCGGCGAAATCGACCCTTGGGACGTTCCTGTAATTAGCATCATTGATCGGTTTTTAACGGAACTGGGATTAATGGGAGAAGCAGAATCCCCGCAACAGGAGGCAGACTTACCCCGTTCTGGTCAAGCTTTTCTTTGGGCTTCAATGTTAGTCCTCTTCAAAGCCGATAGTCTCAATCAAATAGAAGAGGAATTAGCCGATATCGATGCCGATGATTTTTTTGACGAAGAAATTTATCTCGACCCCGAAAGACGACCCCTCCCTGCTAACTTAGAACAACACTTACGTCGCCGTACTTCAGTTCAACCCATCGGTAAGCGACGGGTTACCCTCCAAGAATTAATTGAACAGCTAGAGCATATTGCCGCCGAGATCGAAGCGGTTGGCACTGATGTCTCGCCTCGCCGTTCCCAGCGTTCCCGTAGCGCTGCCATCAAAGCGATCGCCCAACTGGCTCACAATGAAAATCTCACGGAGTTAGCTGCCCAGCTAGAAAATTTTCTCCATCTCAATTTAGCTCATTTATCTCCCAACCAAGACTATGTAGATTGGGAACAACTCTTACAAAAATGGCAACTTAATGAATCCAGTAAAAGTGCAACCCCAGAACACTTGGACTCAGATCGGGCAGGGGTTTTTTGGGCATTGCTCTTGCTTTCAGCCCAGTCGAAAGTAGAACTATTTCAGGAAGAATTCTATCAAGATTTGAGCATCCGTCCTTTAAATTCCTGTCTGGAAACATGAGTCTTCGGTGGACATTGTTGATACACTGGAATAGTTTAAATAGTCACTTTTAAGTCTGGTTGAGGAGAAGCTTTAATGAAAGCCATGATTTTGGCGGCTGGCAAAGGCACTCGCGTTCGTCCCATCACATACACAATACCTAAACCCCTAATTCCGATCTTACAAAAACCAGTCATGGAGTTTCTCTTGGAACTGCTGCGACAGCACGGTTTTGATCAAATCATGGTCAACGTCAGTCATTTGGCTCATGAAATTGAGGGATATTTCCGCGATGGTCAGCGTTTTGGCGTAGATATTGGCTACTCTTTTGAAGGCAGCATCGTTGATGGTAAGTTAGTCGGTGAAGCAATCGGTTCTGCTGGCGGGTTACGCAAAATTCAGGACTTTAATGCTTTTTTCGATGATACTTTTGTGGTCTTGTGTGGTGATGCCCTGATTGATCTAGATTTAACCGCCGCCGTTAAACAGCATCGAGCAAGTGGTGCGATCGCTACTGTGGTTACCAAAAAAGT
This sequence comes from Cyanobacteriota bacterium, assembly GCA_046050865.1. GTDB lineage: Bacteria > Cyanobacteriota > Cyanobacteriia > Cyanobacteriales > Xenococcaceae > Waterburya. The sequence goes on along the minus strand of JBJOPG010000006.1, from coordinate 9,579 downwards.
TCCCAAAGAAGACGTTCCCAGCTATGGTGTGGTGGTAACCGATGAACATGGCAGAATTAAATCTTTCCAGGAAAAACCCTCTGTAGAGGAAGCTTTAAGCACTGATATTAATACTGGTATTTATATTTTTGAGCCAGAAATATTTGATTATATTCCTCCCAAACAAGAATTTGATATTGGGGGAGAATTATTTCCCAAGCTAGTGGAAAAGGGAGCTCCCTTTTATGCTGTTTCGATGGATTTTGAATGGGTTGATATTGGTAAAGTCCCAGACTACTGGCAAGCAGTACGGGGTGTCCTCACCAGAGAAATCAAAAACGTTAATATTCCTGGAACTGAAGTTGCTCCTGGCATCTACACGGGATTAAATGTGGCGGTCAATTGGGATAAGGTAGACATCAAGGGCCCTGTATATATCGGGGGCATGACCAAAATTGAAGATGGAGCAAAAATTGTTGGCCCTGCCATGATTGGCCCTAACTGCTACATTTGCAAAGGAGCAACGGTAGATAATAGCGTGATTTTTGAATATTCTCGTCTAGGAGAAGGAATTCGTTTAGTTGATAAGTTGGTGTTTGGTCGCTATTGTGTGGATAAAACTGGCGCGGCGATCGATCTCCAGGCGGCGGCGCTCAATTGGTTAATTACAGATACCCGCAATAATCATTCCGAGCAGGAATTGGATGAGCATCAGGTAATTAAGGATTTTTTGAAAGAAGACAACTAATTTAGGTAGTAGATAGTAGGGGCGATTAGCGAATCGCCCGTACAGGTAGTAGGTAATATCGGTTAATCAGGCGTTTTCTGATAATTTAGAAGACGCTTGTTCTTTTGTCAGTCAGTCTTTCAGGCAAACAAGAATAAAATCAGAAATTATCTACAGTTTTTGAACTTTTATTGGTATAATTACAAAGTCTCGATGGGCTATAACTCAGTTGGTTAGAGTGTCACATTGACATTGTGGAAGTCGGCAGTTCGAGTCTGCCTAGCCCAATTTAAACAGTTCCTCCGTAGATTTTTTGATGGCAATGCTAGAAAGTGATCATAGGGTCAGAGAAGGTAAAATTAATGACCAAAGATACTTTGATCCTCTAAATGATGGCAAAAGCAGAATTGAATTAATCGATTCGATGGGTAGTGATCTGAGCATCGTTAATGATGCGAGGGCTTCTTTCGACAAGAGTAAAAGCGAGTTAGACGAAAAAGATCACAAACTGATCAGTTATTTAATCAAACATCAGCATACTTCTCCATTTCGCGGGGTAGTTTTTAAGTTCAAAGTTAAAGCCCCCCTTTATATCGGTAGGCAGTGGTGGAAGCACGTCATAGCCAGTAATCATAACGAGGAACAATTAGGTTGGAACGAGAAGAGTTTTCGCTATGTAGCTATTGACGATAGTAACGAATTTTATATTCCTCCTAACTTTAGAAAACAGTCAAAAAACAATAAACAGAGTACCGAGGGTTCCCTCGAACCAGCCGAAAATGCTCGGGCGATCGCCATTTATCAAGAGCAGTGCGAAAACAGTTATCAAGCCTATAGTCAACTATTAGAATTAGGAGTGGGGAGAGAGCAGGCTAGGGGAGTTTTAATTCCTTCTGTCTATACTTCCTGGGTCTGGACAGTCTCTTTACAGGCATTACTGAATTTTATTAGCTTACGATTGGGGGCTGGGGCACAGAGTGAAATCGGGGCTTATGCTCAGGCGATCGCCGACCTAATACAGCCCATTGTTCCTGTTTCGATGGAAGCTTGGTCAAAATATTATGGCAAAAAAGCGTAAAATAAGTTAATAATCTAAGATACTTAGATTCCTTATGGGGAGAACGAACAATATCCCTGTTCACCATCCAAACCGTTCAATATTTTAGTTCAGCGACCTCAAATTATCCTAGAGTAGGGAACAATCTCTAGCAATGCTAAGTCGAGTTGATCTGTGTTCTGCGGTTATAGATTTTGGTAATTTGAAGATTATTAGGAATTAATTAATAAAATGAGCAGTTCAGCGATCGCCAAGTCTTTGCTAGCTACTGTTATTATGGGCGGATTAATATCTGCTTCTCCAGAAAAAGCCCCCACTAATTACCCGATCGCCAATCAACAAGATATCAGTTCCTCAATTCAGTATCGTTGTCTCCAACGAAAAGGTGTTCCCACGACAGTAGCTTATACTTCACGGGGAATGGTGGAATTGATTAGATGGCAACATAATTATTTTAATTCTAGTGAATATACTCCAGAACGCCGTTGTCAAGAAGTTAGCGATCGCTTTCAGCAACACGCTCAAATCAATGATCTACGGTTTATCTCCACAGGAGTCGTCAATAACTACAAAGCAATCTGCATTTCCGAGCAGACAGGGCGCTGTCAAGCAAATGGCTTGTTACTTACACTAGGGCCAGATGATAATTCTCAAGAAGTATTGCGCAACTTGTTTAGTTTGGAGGCAGGCAGAAAAACAGGGGGATTGTTAAGAGGAGTGGGATCGTTAATACCTGTGAATACTCAAGTCAAGAAAACTATCGATTTGAATGAATTCTTAGCTCATAGTCCTACTGTTGATGATGCTGAATATAGCTCCAACTAAATTCCGAATAAACCTAATTATTTTTGCTGAAGGAAAACAGCCATAATCTATACATAATTTAAACTTGTTTAAAGTTATTCAACTCTGTAAGTTACTTGGGATACGTCCTTTCAGCTAACATCCCAGCCTAATTTCTTCACAATTTCTTTATATTTGCATTAGAATGTAAGATATTTAACAAAAAAGATTTATAAAAGACAAATATTATGTCTACAACACCTCGATCTCAATCGGCGACCGCGGAGCATGGGCGGAGCCAAATCACCTTATATTATCCAAAAGATAACAAGGTTATAAAACAACAAATAGCAAATTTATCTTTTGGGTTAAATGAAATTATTCAAATTCGAGAGCTAGATAAAAGATATACTCACGCCAATCCCCGAAGAGGAAGGTGTAATATGGAAAAATGTAATAATCTTGCAACTCATTGGATAACTCGCAACAATGCAAATTACTGTCAATCGGACATGGCATGTAATCAACACGCATTGATCTGGATACAGGTCAAAGATTTAATCTCTGACTCATCATCTCTCAATAGTAAGTAAACTATTGTACAGAAAACGCTTCAAGCATTCGAGCTTAACAAGAGAAATACTGAAAATTCTCATCATAAATGCCGTTTTATTGCCATTAAAATTAGCTGTTCACTTAGAGAAGTATGACTCCCCCAAATCTCTTAGAGAGTGACACTTATGACGAGAAGGCAAATAAATAAAAAGTGTGGTAACCTAATAGGCATAATTAAGTTGGTGGTTCAGCCAGAACTTCTACCAATTCTTTTAAATCAGATATAGCAGCCTCTAAAAATTCATCTCGGGTTTTTTCATAAGATTCCAGTAAAATCTCAACTCGACTCCAGTCTTGTTCGGTCTTAGTACTTGTAAGATTAATATCCCAAAGAATATTGATTAATTCTCGTGCTCGTATCACTTGCTCCAAATTATCAATAGCATCAATAATTAATAAGCATAATGATTCTCTATTATGACAGTGGGTCATCTATTTTTACCTCCAGATTAGTGAATTCAACAGAAAAAACTTTGAACAGGCTATCTGATAAATTATCCAAAATAATTACTATCCAAAATTTCCTCTAGTTCAATTGACATATTTTGAGGTATATAAAATTCAATTTGACATAAGTTGATCGCATCCTGATAAAGTTTTGGGTATATTTGTTCCATATATCTTCTAAGGGTAGGGCTAAATTGAACTAATTTTTGGATATCGTTGCGAGAATTAGACACCATAGTCTGCCAATACTTATAGTTGCGTCCTGTTTCTAATTCCCAGTACTGTAGCTTGAATATATTTTCGACCAATCGCATTAAATGACTTTCAAGAGATTGTTTTTTTTCTTGACCAGTATTGTCGATCTCGATTTCATTCAGCAGAACTAATAGATAGTCTAAGTTCATAAGGTTGTCTGGGTTGACTTTGCAAATTTTACTTGTCTGACCTAATAAATTGAAATTGCTCAATAATTAACTTCATTGAATTGAATTTGAAGAAGTCTTGTAGTCAGAAGGATGAAATCAAAGACACATCAAAGAACTTTGATCTTTATGGTTTGCTAACTGCCATACAGTGGGACAAAAAAACTTTATTAATCTCGACATCCATCTCGATATTATTATTTACATTATTTACTGTGTCTTCAATACATTCCATGCCAATTCTCTTAGCAACCCCCATCAAATATCCTTTGCGGTAGTCTGAATTAAACCATTGGTAAGCGATTGGCTCAAAGTTATTTTCTCCATCTGATTCCCCATCAGCAAAATTACTAGTAAAGTCATAGTCAAATTCTTGTCCCAATTCTTTAGCGTCAGCGATGGAAATATTGAGGATGTTGATTAATGAATTCATAATTAATAGTCTCTATCTAAGAGAGCCGCTAGTTGTTCAGGTGGATAATTAAGATATTTATGCCGATTGGTTTTCCAGCAACATATTCGGTCTGTTGTAGGGTCTGCGATTAGACTTCCAATACTTAGTCTTCATGGTTTAGTGATGGTCTGCGGGTCTTCGAGTTTTTTTCTTTTGCTTTATAAATCCTTTATCTGAACTTCATAAGAACTTTATAACCGCAAAAATTGTAAATGCCCAGTGAAAATACTTAAATTGTTGCTTTTAATCTGAAAATTTTTAAAGCAAAATGTCTGTATATTTACGTACGTATGGCGTTTAAGGTTTGAAAAAAATTTAAAAATAATTCAAAAAAAAAATAACTGTAAAAATTTACAGCTATTAAGTAAGTCAACCTAATTAAACGTTAGACTGAGTTTCCCCTAAATCCCCGAAGCGAAGCTAGTCCTAAAGGATAAGCTCCGCAAATGCTAAAGCATACCGCTACGAGACCGAAGGGAATCCTTTAGGGCATATTCTTTAGGGCAAATCCCTAAGCCCCCATCTCAAAATTATTTCATGTTTAATTAAGTGGAGCTACTTAACTACCCAATACTTCTCGTTTAATGAGTGCTGATTAATCTATAAGGTTAGGTTAAGGCGTAGAGCGTAGAGCTTAATACTTCCATTGTCTGTTGAATTTGAGCCTCGGTATGAAGATGGGTAATAAAAAAGCGCAAACGAGCAGCATCGTAGGGTACAGAAGGATAGACCATCGGATTGACATTGATTCCTGCTTGATTCAGTAGCTGAGATAAGTGCACTGCCTTATGGGGTTCGCCGACGATAATCGGGATTACGGGAGAGTCGGCGCTGTAGCCTGTGTTAAAGCCTTTGCTTTTAGCGAGATCGAGGCAAAATTTTGCTCTACTTTGGAGTTTAATGGCTCTTTCGGGTTCAGCCTTGAGTAGTCTGATGGCTGCTAAGGCGGCGGCAGTATTAGCAGGAGACATCCCGACGCTAAAAACAAAACCAGGGGCGGTATATTTGAGATATTCGATTAGCTCACTACTTCCAGCAATATAGCCACCACAGCTAGCAAAAGATTTACTCAGAGTTCCCATCCATAAATCGACATCCGTTGGTTGCAGATGATAGTGTTCTCTAATTCCTCCACCAGATAAACCCAGTACGCCAATGGAATGAGCCTCATCAACTAGTAGAAAGGTTTGATAATGCTGCTTGAGGGCGACTATTTCGGGTAAGGGAGCAAGATCGCCATCGGTACTGTAGATACCTTCGATCGCAATTAACACCTTTTGATATTTAGTTCTTTCGCGGTTTAAGATCTCTTCTAAAGCCTGGCAGTCATTGTGAGGAAAATCAATAATCTTTGCTCCTGATAGGTTGCAGCCTTCTCGAATACTGTTATGGCACAGAGCATCACAGATAATTAGATCCTGGTTGCCGAAGAGATGACCGATAGTGCTGACGTTGGTAGCATGACCGCCTACATAAACAATTGCTGCCTCTGTGCCGATTAAATCAGCTATTTCCTGTTCCAATTCCAAATGGATTGGACGTTCTCCCGATAGTACTCGACTGGCGGATACGGAAGTTCCGTATTCAGCGATCGCTTTTTGGGTAGCAGCAATTACTGTGGGATCTCCCGACATACCCAGATAATTGTAGCTGGAGTAGTTGATTAATTGGCGATCGCCAGTTTGAATTGTGTCTTGAGCAATCCCCTGATGGAGACTAAAGAAGGGGTTTCCTAATTGTTCTACCCGTTGCAAGTCTTTTTTCAGATTGAGATATTCTGGGGTGAGTTTGAATTGGCTGTATTCGGGCTTAATCTCGATCTTGCTTCTGATGAACGGAGTAATAGATTCTCTAGTTACAGATTTTGTAGGTATATTTGACTCTGGCTTGACAGGAGGGATCTGGGCTTTGACTAGCTGGGGCGAGGGTTGATTTATGGTCGCTAAAACCTGAGTGTTTGCTAGTTCTTGAGCAAGATAGGCTGTCAGCAGTTCCACATTGGGATAGTCAAAAGCAGCGGACAAGGAAATGACATTACCAAAGCTAGCTTGGAGGTTGTTCTTAAACTCTACTGCCATCAGGGAATCCATTCCTAAATCGGCAAACTTTTCCTCAGTATCCACATCTTTAGGATCGGCAAAGCCTAACACCTTAGCTATTTGTTCGCGGATGTGGGATTGTAAAAGATGATGCTGTTGCTCTGGGTTCGTTTGGGCTAACTGTTGGAGAAAAGAGGAAGTAGCGGTTTTGGTTTTAACCTTAGTTTGGGGTTTTACTCGCTCAAAAAAAGGATTATCTGGCTGTTGACGAAGGAAAGTCTCCCAGTCTACGGGAAAGACGATGGTTTGGGTTGCCTGTTGCTGTAGTAATTGTTGGAGTATTTTTAATCCTTGGGCGGGTGCGATCGCAGTTAAACCCTGTTGACTCAATCTTTGCTGTTGTTCGGGAGTTAAACGGCTTGCCATCCCGACTTCAGACCAAATACTCCAGTTAATGCTTAATCCTGGTAAACCCTGGTTACGGCGATCGCTCATTAAACTATCCATAAAGGCGTTAGCAGTGGCGTAGTTGCTTTGTCCTGCTGCACCAAAGGCAGAGGCGATGGAAGAGAAGCAGACAAACCAGTCTAGGGGCAGTTCTTTCGTAGCTTGATGGAGGTTCCAAGTTCCTGCAATCTTAGGCTGTAAAACTCGTTGAAAACGCTCCCAACAGAGGCTGTTTAATAGACCATCATCCAGGATTCCTGCGGCGTGGATTATGCCTTTGAGGTTAACTTGACTCGAATTAAAACTCTCAAAGAGATCGTTTACAGCTTGGCGATCGCTAATATCAATTTGGATCGGCTCTACTTTAACACCCTGCTGTTTTAAGCGATCTATTGCTTGTTGTGCAGATATTCCAGGCTGATTTCTGCCCAAAAGCATTAAATGCTTAGCACCTGACTCCGCTAGCCAATTTGCCACCTGTAAACCCAATGCACCCATACCCCCTGTAATCAGATAGCTGCCATCGGTTTTTACTACCCGATCATTAGCAGGGAAATCAATTATCACTTTTCCAATGTGTTTAGCCTGAGCCATATAGCGAAAAGCATCATCGGCTTGTTGAATAGGAAAAACCTGGTGGGGTAGAGGCTTTAGTTTACCTTCTACAAATTGCCGTCTCAATTCAGCAAACATACTGGCTATAAGATCGGGATCTTGACGGGAAACCTCTAGTAAATCAAAAGGAAAATAACTAATATCATCTCGTACTTCAGCCACCTGGGCACGATCCCAAATACCCACCTTGCCAATCTCTATAAATCGACCATTAGGTGCCAGAATCGCTAAATTCTGCGGAATAAAATCCCCGTTGAGACTATTTAGGATCAGATCTACTCCTTTACCCTCCGTTAGCTGCATCACTTCTTCAGCAAAATCCAGATTACGGGAGTTCATTACATATTTAATCCCTGAAGCCTTAAGAAAGTCCCATTTACCACTAGAAGCCGTAGCATAAACTTCTGCACCGATCTGTTGGGCGATTTGTACCGCAGCTTGCCCCACACCCCCCGCAGCAGCGTGAATCAGAATCCTATCCCCTGGTTTGATTTTCGCTAAATGATGTAGCCCGTAGTACGCCGTTAAAAAAGTGGTGGGAATGGTTGCAGCTGAACTATAGGTGAGGTTTTGGGGTTTGGCGATCGCAAATTTAGCCTTGACGATCACATGACTACTTAAACTACCCACCGCCTGCGCAGCAATTACCTCATCACCAATCTGGAAATCTGTTACCCCTTTCCCTACCGCCACCACAACCCCTGCACATTCTCCTCCAAAGGGAACTTCTGTGGAGTCAGCAAATCCCATTGCCTGAAGATACTCTTTTAGTACTCCCAAGGCGTTTAAAACATCACGGAAGTTAACCCCACTCGCAGCCACCGCAATTTCAATTTCTCCCTGTTGAGGCGACTTACGATCCATCGGTGCTAAGGAAAGATTGTCGAGGGTGCCGTATGCCGATAGTTGCAAGCGATAAGGATGATCTAAAGTATGATCTTTGGGAGTTAGTCTAGGGACGTATCTTTGCTGGTTATGATACGCTACTTGAGGTTCGACCTCTGGGGCGAGCAATTCTGCTAATAGTTGGGGCAGATTTTCCAGTTTTAAACTATCAAAATCAAGTAGATTACATTTTAAATACGGATATTCCTGAGTAATTGTGCGTCCTAAACCCCAAGCTCCTCCTGCCAGATTATTAATCGCTTTAATTTGAGTTTTCTCTGTAATGATGGTTAACTGAGTCAGATTAAGCTCTGGTTTGCTTATTGACTGCATTAGATAAAAGATTTCGGCATAAAGGCGAACGCTAACTGGATCGCTAATAGGATCTTCCTGACTGCAAAAATAAGCAATTTTTAAATTATTACTAGATTTACTTAGATGGATTGATGGTATATAGATGGGGATGAGATTGCTCAAAGCGATCGCCTAAGATTACTGCAATACCCGCTAATTCTTGAGTTAATACTTGAGCTAGTTCGTTGTCCCTAGAAAAGATCAGCCAGCAGTCATTATCTACTGTTTTTATCGTCTCAGTACTAATTAAACTCTTATGCTCCCACTCTATTTCGTAAAGGTGTTCAGTAAAACTATTTTGTGCTTCTGTAGAGATATTGAGGAATTTTTGGAGCGATCGCCAGCTAACATATTGTAGAGATAAGTTATTAATTTCTGCTACTACAACACCCATATCATCGGCTAGAACTAAATCCGCTGTAATAATTTGTTGATTTGGGTTGGGTTTAATGGTTATGTAAGCCCAAACGCGATCGCTCTTAGCTTGAGCCAGACTTAGAGATTCAATGCCGACAGGTAAATATACCCCTGAGTCGGCTTCACTGACTGTCCCAATTAACTGTAAACAAGCATCGAGTAAAGCAGGATGAATTTGATAGTCACCAGCTTGATTACTCAAATTATCGGGTAACTGAACATAGCCTAAAGCTTCTTTTTCCCCTTGCCAAATCTGCTTAATACCTTGAAAACTTGCGCCGTAATTTAGTCCCTGCTGATTTAAAGATTTATAGTAATCAGCAATTTCTGTTTTCTGT